>CAXMST010000220.1:0-22031 GCA_964196325.1 uncultured Acidimicrobiia bacterium | reverse complement strand
TCGGCCCAGCGACCGATGGTTCGGGCCACCGGCTCCTCCATGCCCGCCCCCTCTGCCGCCCTCGCGACCAGTCGTTTCGTGACCACGGCAAGGATCACCGAACCGACCAGGATCACCGCCGCGAGGATCCAGTCCCCGGTGTCGGTGCTCTCGGAGACGACCTGCTCGTCGCTCTGCGCGATGAGGAGTGGGAACACCGGCATTGCGGCCGATGCTACTTCAGACGTTCACACAAAGTGTGATCCCTGAGGACGGAGCAAACGGCGTGATCGCGGTCCAGGGTGGCCGGTTCGCCGGCTGGGCGCTCTACATCAAGGAGGGGGTGCTCAAGTATTGCTATTACCCGGGCCCGGGGGAGAACGTGTTCAGCTGCACGATCAACGGGGTCCAGATCGAGCTCGGGAACGACGACGTCAGCGGACTCGAAGACCCCGAGCAGGTCTACCACGGCATCCTCGCACGACAATAGGAGCGGCGGCGACTTCGTCGCACGCATCGCGTATCCGGAGTGGTGCTACGTCTCTACGGCCTCCTCAGCGGAAGGATCCGGCGAGCGGGTCTTGGGAACGACGGCCCGAGTTGACCCCACCGCGACGGCTTGACCTGGCCCCACTCCGTCCGACCGCGACCGAAGCTTTCGGACTCCATCGGAGTCGAAGACGGAGGCCGCAGACAGGATGCGATCAAGAGTGGAACTGTTCGAGGCGATTCGTCGCGACCATGAGTTCGGGGACTTCTCAGAGCGAGGACTGGCCCGCAAGCACGGCGTGCACCGGCGCACGGTCAGACAGGCCTTGGCCTCGGCGATCCCGCCGCCGAGAAAGCGGCCCGAGGGCCGGCCGGCACCGAGGCTCGGCCCCCACCGCGAGCTGATCGACAGCTGGCTCGAAGACGACAGGCACCTTCCGCTTCAACCGGCGCCGGTCACACCACCGCGGGCTGCTCTTCTACCGGCTGCTGGAGGGCGCCGTGGCCACCGATCCCCACCCCTACAGGACCCTCACCAGCGAAACCGCCGCATAACCAGGCCCAGAGCCAAATCGGGGGAGCGAAGTGGATAGCCCACTCGCGCGAAAGCGGAAGCGAATGTTCAGGCTGCCCCACTCACCGGGGCCGCTCACAACGGGAGTCGAGCGCTAGGCGTCGCCAGCGCCGCGAACCCCCGACGTTGCCCGCCGATGAGTCGGGCTCATTGTCCTGCCGGGCGGCGATCCGGTAGCGCCGACAGTAGGAGGGAAGGCAGAGGTAGGAGCCACCCTTCTGAACCCTGAACTCGCAGCGCCGGGGACCGGCGGGGATGAGCCGCGCCGTTACCCGACCGCGCCGTTACCCGAGCCGTCTGGTGATGGAGCACCAATCGCCCTGCCCGTGAAGCTGATAGGACTTCGCCCCAGGGTCCGACCATGGGCTTCACCGACCCTAACCAATGAGCGCAGGCCTAGTCAACACCATCATCGCCGTAGTCGCCCTGGCCTTCCTGGCCTGGATGCTCTACCGGCCGAAGGTCCAGGGGTCCGTCACCTACAAGGCGATGGTGGTGCCCCTCGCCAACATCATGGACGTCGGGTTCCTCGTCATGTCGCCGCTCATCGTCGTGCTGGTCGGCTTCAAGGCGCCGCTGGTCATGCTCGGGATCTGTCTACTGGCGATCCTGACCGGGTTCGCGATCGCCTACAACATTCGCCACTACGAGCCGCTGATCGGCAAGCCCGACCGGCTCCACCGATGGAACTCCTTTTCGACCTGGGCGCTGATCGCGGCCTCGATCGTGAACATCGCCTACTACTCCCAGCTGTTGACGTCGCTGGTGCTCCTGCCGCTCGGGGACCTCTACACGCCGACTCGGGCCGCCGTCACCGCAGCAGTGGTCCTCGGCGCACTCGCAATCGTGGGCTTCACCAAGGGCCTCGATTTGCTTGCCAAGGTGGGCAACAAGACGACTGCCTTCAACCTCTCCGCGCTCGGCGCCGTGGTGATCGCCTTCGCCGCCTACAACCTCCAGCAGCTGATTGGCACCGACTTCGAGTTCCCGGACTTCGATACCTCCACCGACTCCGAGACGTTCCGCAAGCTGCTCGGGTTCTTCGCGATCGTCCAGGGCTTCGAGGCCGCGCGCTACATGGGTGCCTACTTCGGCGCCCAGGAGCGGATAAACACGATGCGGATCGCCCAGGTAATCGCCTCGACCGTGTTCGTTCTGCTCATAGCCTTCTCGCTGATCCTGTTCGTCCAGGTGGAGCCGCCCCCAGACGGCACGGCGATCTTCATCGTCTCCAGCGAGGTCAGCGTCTTCCTGCCGTTCCTGATTCTGGCTGCCGCCCTCGGCAGCCAGCTGTCGGCGATCGTCAACGCCGCCGAGTCCCGCAGCGAGATGCTCATCGAGCAGGTCGGTGATCGCCTGCCTCAGAAGTGGACGTTTCCGCTGATCTTGGTGCCGGCGATCGTCGTCGTGCTGCTCACCGACGTGACCTCGGCGGTGGCGCTTGCCTCGCGGGTGTTCGCCGCGTACTTCCTGCTCCAGGCGTTCATCGCCGGGCGACTCGCCTGGCGCGCGAAGAGATGGGCGTGGGTCGCGCTCTTCGCCGCCATAGGGGTCGCGATGGCCGTGATCGCGGTCTTCGGAATCGCGACGTGAGTCGAACGGGGCGGGCATTTTCCGACCGGCCACGCTCTGAGCCCCCCAAGCGGATCGACCGGAGTTCGTTCGTGACGCCGATTGGTCGCATTCTGCTGCAAAGAGCACTGAGGGCTCTCGTTACTGCTTTCCATGGACGCTGTCGCACAAAGGCCTCTTGCGAGACGTACCCCTACGCACACTGAGGCGACTTCTGCGTCCGGGGAGGGATCGCCCCGGTCCAGTCACGGGCACCGGATGAAGCATCACTCGAGTCGAGCCGTTTCTAGAGAGGCCTGACATCGGCTCTCACGGCTTTACTTTTGGTTTGTGCGGCAGCCTCACACGAGAGCAGCAGCGCCGGCTTGGTGGCCGATCTAACTGACAGCTAGAGCCAGCCGTGGCGGCGGAAGTAGACCAGCATCCCGACCAGGATCGCGATCATCCCGCCAAGCACGATGTAGAAGTCCTCGGTCTGGCCTTCGCCAGGGACGGCGACGTTCATTCCCCAGATGCTGGCGATAAGAGTCAGGGGCAGGACCACAACGCTGATCGCCGTGAGCACCCGGAGGATGTCGTTGACGCGGTGGTTGAGGACCGACTCGTTGGTGTCCTCGAGCGCCTCGATCACCTCTTTGTAGTTCTCGAGCATGTCCCAGATCCGCTCGTGTGCGTCGACGATGTCGTCGAAGTAGATCTCGAGATCGATCTCGGGGGCGAGGAACCGACCCTTGACGTTCTCGAGGTCGCGCAGCACCTGGCGCTGCGGGCGGATCACCTTGCGGAAGTTGATGATCTCCTGCTTGGCCTCTGAGATGTCGCGGACGACCTCGTGGGAGCGGCCCTCGGTGAAGATGTCGTTCTCGACCACGTCGAGCTTGTTGCCGATCTTGCGCAGCATCGGGAAGCAGTAGTCGAAGCTGTCGTCGACGATCCGGTAGAGCAGGTAGCCCGAACCGCGGGAGAACAGCTTTTCCCGGCGGCCCTGATCCTGGCGATTGCGCTCGAACAGGTACTCGAGCGGCGGCAGCGGACGGTTCGGGATCGTGACCACGAAATCGGGCCCGACGAAGATGTCGAGCTCGCCTTGGTTCAGTCGTCCCACCGCGGAGTCGTAGACGGGGAAGTGCAGGACGATGAACAGATAGTCGGGGTACTCGTCGATCTTCGGCCGCTGGTTGTGGCTGGCGACGTCCTCGAGATCGAGCGCGTGGAACTCGAAGTTCTCCTTGAGCCAGGTCCACTCGAGCGGGGTCGGGCTCTGGATGTTGACCCAGCGCAGACCCGGCCCGTCGAGGATCTCGACCTGGGGCTCGACCCGCTTCGGCTTAGCCGGCGTCGGCGGAAGCTGGCGCGAGCGATCGGAAAGGCGCAGTCTCGGCTTCGGGAGGTTGGGCATTGGAGCTGCTTCCGTCTCTGGCTTCCATCGACGGAGCGAAGACTACGCGACCGCGATTCGGAGTCCCGCTTGCCGACGCCCCTGCGGCTGCTATATTGCGACTCACATAAAGACCGCCACATCGTGAGGGGTGGAGGGAAATGGCCCTTAGAAACCCCGGCAACCATCTGCAGGACAGCGTCCTTCGGAAAGGTGCCAATTCCATCAGGTTGATGACCTGAAAGATGTGAGCGAGGACTCGCTTTCGGGACCTCTGCTCACACAGGCAGAGGTCTTTTTTCGTAGTACACGGAACCGAAGGAGAACGATCGAATTGCCAGCAACGGGCCTTAGGTGCAAGGAATGCGAAACGGGCTATCCCCTGGAGGCGCTGTTCGTATGTGATCAGTGCTTCGGGCCGCTCGAGGTCGCCTACGACTTCAGCGGTCTGGACCCGGTCGAGGCCAAGCGCAAGATTCAGGCGGGGCCCGCGAGCATCTGGCGCTACGCCGACTTCCTGCCTTTCGCGGGGCGCCCGGCCGACACCCTGCAACCGGGGCTGACGCCGCTGATCAAGGCGGACCGGCTCGGGGAACGGCTCGGCGTCGGTGAGATCTGGATCAAGAACGACACCGCCAACCCGACCCACAGCTTCAAGGACCGGGTCGTGGCCGTTGCCCTCGCCAAGGCGATCGAGCTCGGCTTCGAGACGGTGGCCTGCGCCTCGACCGGCAACCTGGCCAACGCCGTCGCCGCCCACGCCGCGGCGGCCGGACTCGACTCCTACGTGTTCGTTCCCTCCGATCTCGAGGAGCAGAAGCTGCTTGCGACCGGCGTCTACGGCACCGAGTTGGTCGGGGTCGAGGGCAACTACGACGACGTCAACCGACTCTGCACCGAGTTGGCGCAGGAGCGCGGTTGGGCCTTCGTCAACGTCAACATCCGGCCCTACTACGCGGAGGGCTCGAAGACCCTCGCCTACGAGACGGTTGAGCAGCTCGGCTGGCGGCTGCCCGATCGGATCGTTGCGCCAATCGCTTCCGGCTCGCTGTTCACGAAGATCGGGCGCGGCTTCCAGGAGTGGTTGGACCTGGGTCTGGTCGAGGGTGAGTTGCCCGTCTTCCACGGCGCTCAGGCGTCGGGCTGCGGGCCCGTGGCAACGGCGTTTGAGCAGGGCCATGAGGTCTGTCGCCCAGTGAAGCCGGACACGATCGCAAAGAGCCTGGCGATCGGCAATCCCGCCGATGGTCCCTACGCACTCGAGCTTGCTCGTGGCACCGGGGGCACGATCGACTCGGTCGACGACACCGAGATCGTCGCCGCGATCCGGCTGCTGGCCGAGACGACGGGCGTCTTCACCGAGACCGCGGGCGGGGTTACCACGGCAACGTTGGCGAAGCTGGCCGGCTCCGGCGAGATCGGACCCAACGACAGCGTGGTCGTCTACATCACCGGCGAAGGCCTAAAGACGTTGGACGCGGTGCGGCCCGGCTTCGAGATGCACCGGATCGAGCCCAGCCTCGAGCAGTTCGCCGCCGAGGTCAGCCCGGTTGGCGCGGCGCAGGTCGCCGCGGCCTGATCTGTAGATTCCCTACCCGATGTCAGTAGTAGTCAAGATTCCAGCCCAGCTTCGGCCGGCGACCGGCGGCGAGGGCGAGGTCACCGTTGAGGGCGCGACGGTCGGTGAGGCACTCGACGCCGTCTTCGCGGCCCATGAGAGCCTCAAGGATCGGATCACCGAGAACGGCGATCTGCGCCGCTTCGTCAACGTCTACGTCGCTGGTGAGGACATTCGTTTTGCCGATGGCCTCGCGACCTCGGTCGCCGACGGTGCCGAGGTGACGATCCTCCCGGCCGTCGCCGGCGGCCGCTGAAGCTTGGAGCGGCCCGACCCGGTCGCGATCCTCTGCGGCGGCAGGGGCACTCGGCTGCAGGAGAAGACGCGGTCAATACCCAAGCCGCTGGTCGAGATCGGCGGCCGGCCGATCCTCTGGCACGTGATTCGGATCTACGCGGCACACGGCTTCCGCCGCTTCCTGCTGTTGACGGGCTACAAGCGGGAGCTGATCGAAGCCTTCGTCGACGCCGAGCCCTGGCCCGAGGGAGTCGTGGTCGAGTGCCTCGACACCGGGTCGGAGACCCCGACCGGCGGGCGGGTCGCGCTGGCTGCTGAGCGCGGCCGGCTTGGGGAGGGGACGGTCGCGCTGACCTATGCCGACGGGGTCGCCGATATCGATCTCGGGGCGGCGCTCGAATTCCACCGCGACCACGAGGGGGCTGCGACCGTGACCCTGGTCCAGCCACACTCGCAGTGGGGCGTCGCCCGACTCGAGGACGGCGACCTGGTCCGGGGCTTCGTCGAGAAGCCGCGCATGGAGCAGTGGATCAACGGCGGCTTCTTCTTCCTCGAGCCGAAGGCTCTCTCCTACCTCGATCGCGATTCGGTGCTCGAGCGCGGTCCGCTCGAGCGCTTGGCGGGTGACGGTGAGCTGCACGGCTACCGACATGGCGGCTTCTGGGACTGCATGGACACCTACAAGGACTCGGTCCTGCTGAACGACCTCTGGAGCGAGGGCCGGGCGCCCTGGCGTCTTTGGGGTGGGGACGGATCCTGATGAGGAAGGCCCTCGTCACCGGCGGCCGCGGGTTCGTCGGCGCCTGGCTCTGCCGGGCGTTGGCTGAGCGTGGGGTAGAGGTCACGAGCTTCGATCGGCGCGGCCGTCGCGAGAAGCCGTCGACCCTGGCCCTGATCGGGATCGAGGAACGGGTCGAGGAGCGGGTCGGAGACCTGGTCGACTCCGAGGGCCTCGCTCGCTTGCTTGCCGAGCGCGAGATCGACTCGGTCTTCCACCTCGGCGCCGAGACGATCGTGGGCACCGTGCGCGCGGATCCGATCGCTGCCCTGGAGAGCAACGTACGCGGAACCTGGATCCTGCTCCAGGCTGCGCTCGGGGCCGGCGTCGAGCGCTTCGTCTTCGCCTCGTCCGACAAGGCCTACGGCGCCCACGATCAGCTTCCCTACACCGAGGATCTGGCGCTGCGCCCGACCGCGCCGTATGAGGCGTCGAAGGCCGCCGCCGACCTGATCGCCCGCGCCTGGTGGCCGAGCTACGGTCTGCCCGTCGCCGTAACCCGCTTCGCCAACATCTACGGGGGCGGCGATCTGAACTTCTCGCGCCTGGTGCCGGAGACCGTCTGCGGCGCGATCGACGGTCGCTCGCCGGTGCTGCGCTCCGACGGTAGCCCGGTCAGGGACCTGCTCTACGTCGAGGACGCGGCCGCCGCCTACCTGGCGATCGCCGACAACCTCGATCGGGACGACGTTCGCGGGGAGGCGTTCAACGCCGGCGGCGAGCGGCCGTATAGCGTGCTCGAGATCGTTGAGACGATCACCCGCCTGGCCGGCACCGGGGTCGTCCCCGAGATCCGCGGTACGGGCAACCCGGAGGGTGAGATCGACCGCCAGTACGTCGACGCCGCCAAGCTCCGCGAGCGCTGCGGCTGGAGTCCACGGGTTAGCCTCGAGGAGGGCGTGGCACGCACGCTCGAGTGGTACCGACAGCATCCGGAGGTGCGACCTTGAGCGAGCCGACGACCAGCGATCAGACCGAGACGACGATCAAGCGTCTCAACCAGATCCGGATCATTGCGATCCTCGACCTGCTGCTCCTGATCCCCCTGCTGATGGACGTGGTCCAGATCATCGACAGCGAGCAGATGGTCAGCATCATCGGCCCGATCCACGGCATCGGCTTCCTACTGCTGATCTTCCTCTGCGTGCGAGGCGCCGGGGAGGGGCGTTGGGGCTGGTGGTTCCCGGCGATCGTCGTCGTCACCCTGGGCCCGGTCGGCAGCCTCTACGGCGAGCACCGGATCCGCACCCAGATCGAGCGCGGCTGACCCTTAGGGCGAGTTCTACTCACCCCGGAGGGTCATGCCAGCTCGCGGGCGAGCTCGGCGTACGGGTGGGCCACGCTGCGCGGCGAGAACTCGGCCAAGGCCGCCCCTCGCAGGGCCCGCCGGTCCCATTCCGAGGCCAGAACCGACTCCAGGCCCGCGCGGACCTCGGCCGCGGTTCCCTCCCAGATCGGCTCGCCGATCCCGATCCCGGTGCGCTCGCGGATCTCGCTGAAGGTTGGGCCGAAGCCGACGACCGGGGTGCCCGCGGCGAGCGCCTCGATCATCACGATCCCGAACGACTCCGAGTGCGAGGGCAGGCAGAGGACCCGGGCCGAACGGACCAGCTCGCGCATTCGTGCCACATGAACCTCCGGATCCTGGTGGCCGATGAAGCTGACCCGTGCGGAGATGCCGAGCTCGGCGGCACGCTCGCGCAGGGCCGGCTCCTCGTCCCCCTCGCCAGCGAACGTCAGGGGCAGATCGGGAATCTCGGCGACCGCCTCCAGCAGGGCCCGCGGGTTCTTGCGCGCGTTGAGGCTGCCGAGAAAGAGCACCCCCGAGCGCGGCCCGCTCAGATCGATCCGCTCCATGTACGCGTCCTGGAGTGGGTACGGGATCACCGCCTGCCGCTCTGGGTAGCGGAAGCCCAGCTCGAGCCCCTCGCGGCGGCAGTGCTCGGAGCCAAAGACCACGCCCGCGAGCTGATCGAGCGCCCCCTGCGCCGCCTCCCGGTTCTTCGCGGCGCGTTCGGGATCGCGCTTCATCGTGACCTGATGCCAGGCGTGCACGATCCCGAGCTGGGGGATCTCGGGGGCGACGTGGGCGTGCACACGGCAGTAGCGGGCCGGGGCGAAGGCAGCGACGTTGTTGACCAAAACCAGATCGGGCTTCGTCCGCTCGGTCAGCAGGATGCGCGTGAAGCGGCGGGGCCTGGCCTCCTCGGGCTGCATGAACACCGGCACCGGGGATTTGCGGCGCGCTTGCTTGCGGTGCAGTCGCTGCGGCGGAGGGATCAGCGCCCCGATCGGATCGATCCGGTGCCGCCAGCGATGTTGCTCCCACTCACCGAGCAGCGCAGCATGGAAGCGGGTGACCCCACCGCGCAGCCGGCCGCCCCACTCGGGCGGCAGCGGGCCGACGCTGAGGACGCTGGTCGTCAGCCCGCTCGGCGGCGGGGGCAGACGGGGGCGGGGAGGGTGGCGCACGCCCGCAGCCTAGAGCGGGTCCGGGGACGACGAAGGGGCCGCCCGGGAAACGAGCGACCCCTTCGGGTCCGGTGAGCGACCGTCTCAGTCGTTGTGGCGCTCGCTCGCCAACTCGCGCAGGCGAGCGGCCTGGAACCGCAGGACCTGGGCGATCGTCGCCAGGCCGAACGTGATCGCCACGAGGAACCCCGCGACGCCGACCCTTCTGACGCCCTCGAGCACGATGAATCGCTGCTCGGAGAGCTCCAGCGATGCAACGCTGCCGTTCAGGTCGGCGGCGAACACGAAGTGCAGCACCACCGCCCCGAGCAGGGCCATCATCGCCATCATCATCGTGGCGAGGAAGACCTTGGCCGTGACCGGCATCTTCAGCGTCACGACTCGGCCTCCGGCCGCCTCCTGCAGCTCACCTCCGCTTTTGCGGAACTGGCCGAGGATTCGTGCGATCGCGAATGAGATCGCCGCGAACACCGCTGCGAACCCGGCGAACATGACCCCGGCCTGTACGTGTCGGAGCCGCTCGATCGTCTCGGCTGAACCGCCACCGGAGATCTCGTCGGCCCGGACGATGCCGAGGACGGTGCCGGCGATGAAGGCCATCAGCGCCATCGCCAGCATCGGCCGCCAGAGCCTGACGCCGGCCAGCTGGGGCAGGTTGTATCCCAACGAACGCTGCGAGACGTCCACCGGGAACTGCTTGATCGTTGCTGTTGCCATTGTTCTCACCTACCTTCTTTGATGATTTGGCCGAGCCGGTCGAACTGGAAGGCCAGCACCGTGCCGATTGTGTAGAGGGCCAGGACGATCCCGGCCAGCAGCAGGCCCAGGCCGAGCTCCCGAACCGGTCCGAGCCAGGCGAACCAACTCGCCGGGTCGTCCTGTCCGGTCGCGACCAGGTAGCCGCCGAACTGGAAGATCGCGACCATCAGGCCGGCTGCCATCAGTCCGATGAACAGCTTCGCGCTGGCGGGCATCTTTAGCGTCTTGACCACGACGCCGAGCCCTTCCTGGACCTCGCCGCCGCCCTTGCGGAGCGAGCTCAGGATCGTTCCGAGCAGGAACGAGACTCCGGCGAGAATCAGACCCTCACCGAGGAACTGCGTACCCTGCACGATCGCACCGAGATCGGTGAACGTGCCGGGATTCGTCTCGCCCGCCTGGACCAGTGCGATCACGAAGCCGATCACGACGAGCATTGGGCCCATCGCGACCATTGGCAGCCACATCCGCTCGGCCATCTTGTGGATCGCCAGCGGCTCGGGGGCCGTCTTCGTTGCCGTGCCCGGCCCGTAGGCCGTCTCGATCTCGCCGATCCGCTCAGGGTCACCGGGACTCGTCTCCGGCACCAGTTCGGGGAGCGCCGCCTTGACGGCGTCAACCCTGAGCCAGAGCCGAACGAGGATGCCGATCAGCGTGGTCGCGATACCGAGCTTCACCGCTGCGAAGGCCAGGGTCGAGAGACCGAAGGTCCACGCCAGGGTGTCGGCGGGCGCCGTCTGGTCGGCGACGACGATGTTGCCGACCAGGGCAACGCCCGCCGCGATCAGGCCGACGAGCGCGATTGCGATTCCGGCGACGCGATAGCGCGACGCCTTTTCTTGGTCTGTGCGCTTCGCGAGCGGGCGGAGCGTTGACCGGATGGCGTAGGTACTCATGCGCCTTCCTCCTTCTTGCTTGGAATTGTCATTGCTCCAAGCAGACGGAGCTGGACCTGGGAAGGATTCAGTCAGCGGTGCCGAGGCGCTCGCGGAGGCGCAGCCCATACCAGAGTGGCAGCACGACGAACACGGTGCCGCCGATCAGATTCCCGATCCCAGCGGGGATGATGTTCCAGGCGAAGGCGACGTCGACGCCCGGGCCCATCCCCATCCACTCCGCGAGTGAGAAGTAGCCCATGTTGGCCGGCGAGTGCTGCAGGTTGGCGGAGACAAACAGGGTGACCGCAAGCAGGATCGGGATGTATTTGCCGATGATCGTCCGCGCCATGATCGCGAAGAAGGCGGCCATCCCGACCAGCCAGTTGGCGAGCATCCCCGAGAGCACGACCCGCAGCCAGCTTCCGACGCCGCCCTCCTCACGCCAGGAGAGCTTCGCCTCGATGATCTCGTCGAGCAGGCCCTCGACGTTCGGCCCGTAGTCCTGGGCGAGCACGATCAGCCCCGAGATCACGACGGCGCCGATCAGGTTGCCGAGCACCGCCAAGATCCAGAAGCGGGCGATCTGGCGGCCCGGCGAGCGGGCGGCCAGCACCGTTGACGGCATCGTCACGTTCGCCTCTGTGAAGAGGATCGCGGAGGAGAGGATCACGAAGAAAAAGCCCGTGGCGAAGCCGAACCCCTCGAGCAGCCGCTTCGGGCCCTCGGCCTCGACCGCCGATCCCAAGAGCAGCGAGAACAGCGCCCCCATCGTGATGAAGCCGCCGGCGAGCGCGCCGAGCACGAGGATCTGCGGCGCGGTCAGTCCCGTGACTCGCCGCGTGCCGTGCTCGCCGAGCTCGGCAAGTACGCGATCGGCCTCCAGATACTGGTTGGCCGGAGCCGCCTGGTCGGGCTGTTCGGGGGCGGTGTTCATCCTGGCTGGACGCTTGGACCGTGGCCTCCGGGGATGGATTCGGCGATTCGGGCCAGGGTGCGAACCGTTTGTGCCGCTCACTGGATCCAATCACCATGAGCACAGCGACGCGTCGCGCCCCACACGGCCCCGCCGCACGAGCCGGCAATCTGGCCGCGGCCGGCGAGGATGAGTTGGTCCGGCGGGCGCAGGATGGAGACTCAGCAGCCTTCGGGGAGCTCGCCGGCAGACATTCCTCGCTGCTTCGTCGGGTCCTGTTTCGGATCGCCAAGGACTGTGAGCAGGCCTGGGATGCGATGCAGGAGGCCCTGCTCCGAGCCTGGAACAACATCGGCCGCTTCGAGCGCCGCTCGAAGTTCTCGACCTGGCTCACTCGAATCGGCATCAACGAGCTCTACTCGGAGCTTCGCCGTGCCCGGCCCGAGACAGTCGAGCTCGACGACTCGGTCGGGGAGCGCGTCCCGGACTGGGGCGCTCGGACCGATCGCGCAGTCGAGTCCCAGGAGTTCCTCGCGGCGATCGAGCGCGGCCTCGAACAGCTCCCGGTGCACTACCGCGAGGCGGTGATCCTGCGCGACGTGGAGGGCTTCAGCACTCGGGAAGCGGCGGCGATCGTCGGGGTCGGAGAGCGTTCCTTCAAGAGCCGCCTGCACCGGGGGCGCATGAGCCTGCGCAGTGGGTTGGACCAGTTCTTCGAGGAGGGGTACGTGCGATGAGCTTGAATCCGCTGAGCCGCCACCGTGAGAACTGCGGTGAGGCGCGAGCCGCTCTGTCCGACTACCTGGACGGCGAGCTTGGGCCCGAGACGAGCGTCGGCCGCCACCTGCAGTGGTGCCCGAACTGCCGGCGCATGGCTCGCAACCTGTCGGCGACCGTGGAGGGCCTCGAGGCGCTGGGACGCGGGGGTCGGAGCCGCCCCTCTGAGTCCGGCTGACCAGGCAGTAGACCGCTGTCCTCAACGCGGAGGACGCGCCCGACAGGATTCGAACCTGTGACCTCCTGCTCCGGAGGCAGGCGCTCTATCCAGCTGAGCTACGGGCGCTCGCGGCTCGCAGTGTAGAGCCAGCCGGGCCCGCTGCCCGGGGCGCCCCGTACGCTTCCGCCCCGTGGACCTCGATGTGATCTTCCTCGGGACCGGAGGCTCGGTCCCCTCGGCCCGACGCAACACCGCATCGGTGCTCGTCCGCAGGGGCGGCGACCGCCTGCTGTTCGACTGCGGCGAGGGCACCCAGCGGCAGATGCAGCGTTCGACCGGCCTGGTCCAGGTCACCGACATCTTCATCACCCACCTGCACGCCGACCACTATCTCGGTCTACCCGGCCTGATCAAGACCTGGGACCTGCAGGACCGCGACGAGCCGCTCGTGATCTACGGCCCTCCGGGGCTGCGTGAGCTGTTCAACTCCTTCTCGCGAATCGTCGGGCGGCTCGGCTACGAGGTCGAGCTGGACGAGCTGGTCCCCGGCGAGAGAGTCAACTTCGACGACTACTCGGTCGAGCCCTTCCCGGTCGAGCACCGCACAGTCGCCCAGGGCTATCGACTGGCCGAGTTGCCACGACCCGGTCGCTTCGACCCGGCGTTGGCGACAGGGCTCGGGGTTGGTGAGGGTCCGGACTTCGGGCGTCTGCAGCGCGGTGAGCCAGTCACGGTCGGCGGGGCCGAGGTCAGGCCTGAACAGGTGATGGGAGACGAGCGGCCGGGCCGGCTGTTGGCCCTCACCGGGGATACGACTCCCTGCGAGGCGACTCGGGAGGCAGCGGCCGGGGCGCAGCTCCTGGTCCACGACTCGAGCTTCTCGGAGGCCGAAGTGGAGCGGGCCGCCGAGACCGGCCACTCGACCGCGCGCCAGGCTGCGCTGCTGGCGGAGGCCGCGGGCGTGGCGATGCTTGCTCTGGTCCATATCTCAGCCCGCCACTTCATTCCCGAGATCCTCGACGAGGCCCGGGCGGCCTTTGGCGGCGCTGTGGCGCCGCGCGACTTTGACCTGGTGCAGATTCCATTCCCCGAGCGGGGTGAGCCGACGCTGATCGATGGGGGCGCCCGCGAGCCTCAGGTCAGCGACGAGGTCAGCAAGCGCGGCAAAGAGGACCAATGAGGACCACAGATTCGGCTGATCGACGCGCCACCTGAGCATCCGGGCCAGCCGGTTGGCCGGTCTCGACCAAGAGGTACCTCCGGCGCTTGGTCAACTCGTGCGTCGGAATCGAGCCGCGTAATAGCTCGACGGTGAGGGCCGGCACAAGCTCAAGCTCAAGGTCAAGAAGAAGTAGCCGCGCTGCGCCAGTCGTCGTTCACCAGGCTCGAGAGCAGGTTGGCAAGCCAGAAGAGCTGAGCCATGGTGCCGTCGCTGAAAGCCTCGAGCCGCTCGACGCCCTGCGGTCGCTCAGACGCTCAGCCTCGCCCATCGCGGGCGAGTGTAATCCCGCCCCCGGAGCCTCAGGCCATCGATGCGACCGCGGCCGCCACGGCCGGGGCCTGGTCCTCCTGGAGGAAGTGCTTTGCGGGCACCAGGACCGGGTCGTCCACCCCGAGCACGTCGCAGGCGATCCGGCAGAAGCTCATACCCAGGGCCGGATCGTTCTCGCCCCAGACGACCGTGGTCGGATAGTCGCGCTCGCGGAGTCCGTCCCAAAGCAGGTCCTGCTTGGCCTGGGTGAGCTCGAAGCCCCGCATGATCTTCAGAAAGGCGGCGCCGCCGTCGTCGCGTTTGAGCAGGTCGTAGTAGGCGCCGATCTCGGCCCGGCTGGAGGCGGAACGGTCGCCGATCCCCTGTAGGTAGAAAAGCTGGACCAGTGCGGGCCTGCTCATCGTGCGCAGATAGAGCTCGCCTATCCGGGGGATCGAGAACGGGTGCATCGACCAGGGGCGGTGGAAGGTGGCGACGTTGAGCAACGTGTTGAGCACGGTCAGGGAGAGGACCCGCTCGGGGTTTCGCACGGCCCATTCGAGCCCGACCGGTCCACCGACGTCGTGGACGACCAGGTGGCAGCGTTCGATCTCCAACGCGTCGATCGCCTCGCCACTCCACCGGGCCAGGCCCGACCAGGAATAGTCGAAGTCGGTCGGGCGATCGCCGAGACCGAGGCCGGGGAAGTCGAAGGCGACCCCCCGCAGCCCGTGCTCCGCAAGCGCGTCGATCACCTTGCGGTAAAGAAAGGAACTGGCGGGGACGCCGTGCATGCAGACGACCGGCGCGCCGGCCCCGGACTCACGCACGAAGCTCCGCACGCCGCCCGCGGCGAAATTACGGCCCGCGGCCTCGTGTTCAGCGATGACCCGATCGACGGCGGCGGACACGGTGGCGCCGACGCTATCCGATCGGCACGAACGGCGACCTCACCGAGAGGCGCCACTTGGGCTGCTACGGTCCCAGCATCGGTTCCTTTAACTAGGTCCAGTGAGACCGGGAAGGGGCGCGCATGAGTGAGAGGATCGTCCTCGACCGAGGCGACCTGCGCCGCACTCTGGTGCGGATCGCGCACGAGATCATCGAGAAGAATCCGGGCGGGGAACAGCTGGCGATCGTCGGTATCCACACCCGTGGCGCGATCATCGGCCAGCGTCTGCACGCCCTGGTCAGCGAGCTGGCCGAGGTCAAGATCCCGCTTGGCGACGTCGACATCTCCTTCTACCGCGACGATGTCGATCTTCGCGACCCGCGCGAGGCGCCGCTCGTGACCGCCTCGCATCTCGACTTCGACCCCGCCGGCCTGACCGTGATCCTCACCGACGACGTGCTGTTCACCGGGCGCACCGCCCGGGCCGCGATCGACGTGCTCTTCGACTACGGCCGGCCGCAGCGGGTGCAGCTCGCGGTGCTTGCCGATCGTGGCCACCGCGATCTCCCGATCAGGCCGGACTACGTCGGCAAGAACCTCCCGACCGCGCTGGCCGAGCGGGTCAACGTGCAGCTCGAGGAGATCGATGGGATCGACGAGGTGAAGATCGGGGTCGGTGCCGGCGAGCCGGTCGCGGACCTGGGAGGTGGTCAGGGATGAGGAACCTGCTTTCGATCGAGGGCCTTCAGCGGGCCGATATCGAGCGGATCTGCGAGCGGGCGGCGAGCTTCGCCGCCGTCGGCCAGCGCGAGATCAAGAAGGTGCCGACCCTGCGCGGGCGCACGATCGTGACCCTTTTCTACGAATCGAGCACCAGGACCAGCGCCTCGTTCGAGCTTGCCGCAAAGCGGCTCTCAGCCGATGTGGTCTCGATCAAGGCCCAGGGCTCCGCGGTCGAGAAGGGCGAGTCGCTGAAGGATACGATCGCGACGCTGACCGCCTATGACCCCGAGGCGATCGTGATCCGCTCCCCCCAGGCGGGAGCGGCGCAACTGGTGGCCGGCTGGACCGACGCTGCAGTGATCAACGCCGGCGACGGCAAGCACGAGCACCCGAGTCAGGCGCTGCTCGACGTCTACACCCTGCAGAGCCGGATCGGCCCACTCGACGGCAAGCGGATCTGGGTCGTCGGGGACATCAGCCACAGCCGGGTCGCCCGCTCCTGCGTGCGGGCATTCACGCTGATGGGGGCGGAGGTGACCGTGGCCGGCCCGCCAACCCTGATTCCTCGTGACTTCGGCGATGCCTTCGGTTGTGAGGTCCGCTACGACCTCGAGCAGATTGCCGAGGCCGACGTGATCTACGCCCTGCGGATGCAGCGCGAGAGGATGGCCGAGAGCTTCGTGCCCAGCATCCGCGAGTACGCGGCCGCCTACCAGATCGGCCCGAGGAGATTGGGCTCACGGCAGCTGCTGATGCATCCGGGGCCGGTCAACCGGGGGGTGGAGTTGGCCCCGGAGGTGATCGACGGCCCGGCCTCCCTGATCACCGCTCAGGTTCGCAGCGGGCTGCTCGTGCGGATGGCGATCCTCTACGAGATCCTCGCTGGGTCGGGCCGCCCACGGCCGATGCGCAGCGTCGACTCGGGGCCGGTCGAGCGCCTCGAGCCCGAGGGCACGCCGACGATCGGGGAACCGGCATGAGCGGGGCAATCGCAGACCTCGACTGGCGCGGCGGGCGCGGCTCGCTGCTCGTCTCCGGCGCCCGCGTGCTCGATCCCCGCAGCGAGCTCGACGAGCGCCGCGACCTCGTGATCCGGGACGGTGAGATCGCCGAGATCACCCCCTCAGGCGAGGGCGAGCTGCCGCCGGGGGGCGAGCGCATCGAGGCCGAGGGCCTACTCGCGGTGCCCGCCTTCTTCGACCCCCATGTGCATCTGCGGGACATGAGCGAGTCCTACAAGGAGGATGTCGAGACCGGGACCAGGGCGGCCGCGGCAGGCGGATTCTGCGGGGTCGTGGCGATGGCCAACACGGATCCGGTCAGCGACGAGCCGGAAGCGATCGCGGCGATGCGCAATCTGGCCTCGCGCTCGGCCTCGGTGCCGACCGGCTTCGTCGGGACCGTGACCGCCGGCATGGCCGGACGCGAGCTGAGCGAGATGGCGGCCCTACGCGACGCCGGCGCCCTCGGCTTCTCCGACGACGGGCTGCCGATCACCTCGGCCCGGGTCCTGCGCAGAGCGCTTCAATACCAGCACCTGGTCGGAGGCAACATCCTTTTGCACGAGGAGGACCCCGAGCTCAGCGGCGAGGGCTCAATGGCGGAGGGCCGGGTCTCGGCCGAGCTCGGCCTGATCGGCGTACCCGACATCTCCGAGTCGACGATGATCGCCCGTGACGCCGCGATCTGCCTGCACGAGGGTGCGCGCGCCCATGTCCAGCATCTCTCGGCGCGGCGATCGGTCGAGGCGGTAGAGGTCGCCAAGCAGCAGGGGGCGCCGATCACGGCCGAGCTCACCCCGCACCATCTCGTGCTCACCGACGAAGAGGTCCGCAGCCTCGACTCCCGCTTCAAGATGAACCCGCCGCTGCGCAGCGAGGACGACCGCCAGGCCTTGATCGAGGCGCTGCGCTCGGGCACCGCCGACTGCATCGGCACCGACCACGCGCCGCATGCGGTGCACGAGAAGGAGGTGCCCTTCGAGCAGGCGGCGATGGGTGTGATCGGACTCGAGACAGCCTTTCCGGTGCTCTACACAGAGCTGGTCATGCCGGGCTTGATCGAGCTCGGGCTGCTGGTCGAGCGGATGACTGCGGGCGCCGCCCTGTTCGACTTGGCGTTGCCGACGATCGCGCCCGGAGCCGACGCAAACGTCGCCCTGATCGACCTTGGGGCTCAGTGGGAGGCGGGGACCGATGGCTGGGAGACGCGCTCATCGAACTCGTGCTTCACCGGGCGCCGGCTCAACTCGCGTGCGGTGCTGACGATCGTCGCCGGCTCGGTCGCCTACCGGCAGCGGGCCTTCCGTATGGGGGCCGTCGCATGAGCGTCCCAAAGCTTGACCCCAAGCGCGCCGCGCTGGTCGTAATCGACGTGCAGGAGGGCTTTCGCAAGGCCGTCGACGGCTTCGACCGGCTCGCCGCCGCGACCGCGACGATGGTTCAGGGGGCGGCGTTGATGGGCCTGCCCGTGATCCTCACCGAGCAGTATCCGAAGGGCCTGGGGCCGACGGTGTCCGAGGTTGCCGAGCGGCTCCCCGAGGGTGTCAAGCCGCTTGCGAAGACGGTCTTCTCAGCGGTGGCCGCCGAGGGCTTTGGGCTCGAGGGTCGCGATCAGGCCGTCGTCTGTGGGGTCGAGAGCCACGTCTGCGTCAGCCAGACCACGCTCGATCTGCTCGAGGCGGGGGCCGAGGTGCACGTGGTCAGCGATGGAGTCGGCTCCCGCTCGGCCGCCAACAAGGAGCTCGGCTTGGCGAAGATGGAGCGCGCGGGAGCCTGGCGGACGAGCGTCGAGACGGCACTGTTCGAGCTGCTCGGAGGGGCCGACTCGGAAAGCTTCAAGCCCGTGCAGAAGCTCGTCTTGGACTACGCGCCATGAGCTCCGGCTCGGAACGATCGCCCGGATACGTCCTGCTCGAGGACGGAGCCCGCCTCGAGGGTGAGCTCTGCGGTGACCCCGGAGCGCTCGATGGCGACGGCACCTGCGCCGAGGTCGTCTTCAACACGGCGATGACCGGCTATCAGGAGTCGGTCACCGATCCCTCCTACGCCGGCCAGATCATCACCTTCACCTACCCGCTGGTTGGCAACTACGGGGTCTCAGCAGCGGCGATGGAGTCGGACGCGGCCCACGCTCGCGGCGTGATCATGCGCGACGCCCACAACGGCGAGGACTGCGCCAGCGCCGAGGGCGGCTGGCTCGACTGGCTGCGGGACTGCGGCGTGACCGCGATCACCGGAGTCGATACCCGGGCGCTGGTTCGCCACATCCGCCAGGGGGGAGCCCTGCGCGGTGGGATCTTCTCCGCTGAGCTGCCGCAGTCGGAGGCACAGAAGCGGATCAAGGCCGAGCCGCCGATGGCCGGGGCCGACCTGGCCCGGACGGTGAGCCCCTCCGAGCCGCTCGTGCTCGACGGCACGGGTCCGCACATCGTCGCCCTCGATACCGGGATCAAGCTCTCGATCGTGCGCCAGTTCCGCCAGCGCGGCTGCCGGCTGACGATGCTCCCCTGCGACACGGGTCCAAAGGAGCTGCTCGGCCACGATCCGGATCTGATCTTCTTGGCAAATGGCCCCGGCGACCCGGCCGCCCTCTCCTATGTGGTCGATACGGTCCGCTCGGTGATCGGCGAACGCCCGATCTTCGGCATCTGCCTCGGCCACCAACTGCTCTGTCGGGCCGTCGGGCTGGAGACCTTCAAGCTCCCGTTTGGCCACCGCGGCGCCAACCATCCGGTCAAGGAGTTGGCCAGCGGCAGGATCGAGATCACCTCCCAAAACCACGGTTTCGCGGTCGCCGGGCCCGATGGCGAGGGCCGGATCGAGGGCGACGAGCCGGTCACGTGGGAGACGGACTTCGGCCCGGCCAGGCTCTCCCATCTCAACCTCTACGACCGCACGGTCGAGGGTCTGGAGCTGCCGGAGGTGCGGGGAGGCACCGTCCAATACCACCCGGAGGCGGGCCCGGGGCCGCACGACGCCCGCCACCTCTTCGACCGCTTCATGGAGCTGGCGGCGTGATCTGGCCTCCGTCCGAGCGCCCTCTGGAGGGTCAGATCGTGCGCCTTGAACCGATCGCGGAGCGTCACTTCGACGAGCTCCTGGCGCGCTCCGACGAGCCTGAGATCTGGACCTGGATGGATCGTCGGATCCCCGGCCACCCCGATGCGTTCCGCGCTTGGTTCGAGCAGCGCCTGCGCGCAAGCGCCGCCGGCGAGGAGTGGTGCCTGGTGACCCACCGCAGCGCTGACGATCGGCCGCTCGGGTCGTCCAGTTACCTGGCGATTCGCCCAGCCCACGACGGGCTCGAGATCGGCTGGACCTGGCTGCACCCGGAGGCGTGGCGCACCGGCGCCAACCGTGAGGCGAAGCTGCTGATGCTGGAGTGGGCGATCGAGCGGCTCGGCTGCATGCGCGTCGAGTTGGGGACCGACGCTCGCAACGAGCGCTCGCGAGCGGCGCTACTGGCGCTCGGCGCCCAATTCGAGGGGATCTTTCGGAAGCACATGCTGATGCCCGAGGTCGGCGTCCGCGACTCCGCCTACTTCTCGATCACCGATCTGGATTGGCCGGCGCTCAAGGCCAAGCTCGCGGGTGGGGGGGAGCCGAACTGATGCCACGGCGAGACGACATCGAAAAGATCCTGCTGATCGGCTCGGGGCCGATCGTAATCGGGCAGGCGGCAGAGTTCGACTACTCGGGCACCCAGGCCTGCAAGGTGCTGCGCGAGGAGGGCTACAAGGTCGCCCTGGTCAACTCCAACCCGGCGACGATCATGACCGATCCCGAGTTCGCCGACGCGACCTACATCGAGCCCCTGTACCCGGACGTGGTGGCGCGGATCATCGAGAAGGAGCGGCCGCAGGCGCTGCTGCCGACCCTGGGCGGACAGACCGCGTTGAACTTGGCCAAGGACCTGCACGAGGACGGCACTCTGGAGCGACTCGGCGTGGAGTTGATCGGCGCCGACTACGACGCGATCCACCGGGCTGAGGATCGGGAGGTTTTTCGCGACACGATGCGTGGCGCCGGCCTGCGGGTGCCGTCCTCGCTGATCGTCACCTCGGTGAGCGAGGCCGAGGAGGCGCTGGCGGCCGGCAACGTGACGCTGCCCGCGATCGTGCGGCCCGCGTTCACGCTCGGCGGCCGCGGCGGCGGTACTCCCAGGACCGAGACCGAGCTGCGCCGGATCGTCTCGGAGGGCCTCGCCGCGAGCCCCATCAACCAGGTGCTCCTGGAGGAGTCGGTGCTCGGCTGGGGTGAGTTCGAGCTCGAGTTGATGCGCGACCGCAAAGACAACGTGGTGGTGATCTGCTCGATCGAGAACATCGATCCGATGGGGGTTCATACCGGCGACTCGGTCACGGTGGCCCCGGCGCAGACGCTGACCGACCCGCTCTACCAAGAGCTGCGCGACCAGGCGATCGCCGTGATCCGCGCCGTTGGGGTCGAGACCGGCGGCTCCAACGTGCAGTTCGCCGTCAATCCCCAGGACGGCGAGATCGTCGTGATCGAGATGAATCCGCGGGTCTCCCGTTCCTCGGCACTCGCCTCGAAGGCGACCGGTTTCCCGATCGCGAAGATCGCGGCGCGCCTGGCCGTCGGCTACACGCTCGACGAGATCCCCAACGACATCACCCAGGCGACGCCCGCCTCGTTCGAGCCGACGATCGACTACGTCGTCACGAAGATCCCGCGCTTCGCATTCGAGAAGTTCCCCGACACCGATGAAACCCTGACCACCCACATGAAGTCGGTTGGCGAGGCGATGGCGATCGGCCGCACCTTCCGGGAGTCGTTCGCAAAGGCGCTGCGCTCCCGTGAGCTCGACTCCCCAGCCGAGATCCCCGAGCAGACCACGGAGTTGCTCGAGCGCCTGGCGCCGGGCTCACCGGACCGCTTCGATCTGGTCTTGGAGGCCTTCCGGCGCGGGGTTGGGGTCGACGAGATCGCCGAGCGGACCAGCATCGACCTCTGGTTCCTTCGTGAGCTCGAACAGCTCGCGCTCGAGGGGGACGGCACCGATGGTCTGGTCAGGACGTACAAGGCCGTCGACACCTGCGCGGCCGAGTTCGAGGCCCTGACGCCGTACTACTACTCGGCGGCCGAGCGGGCGCCCGCGGCGGAGCCCGGGGGTGGGGGATCGGGGGCCGCCGGAGGCCTCTCGCACAGTGAGGTCCGGCGCGGGGAGAAGCCCAGCGTCGTGATCCTCGGTTCCGGGCCGAACCGGATCGGGCAGGGCATCGAGTTCGACTACTGCTGCGTGCACGCCGCGATGACGGTGCGCGAATCCGGCCGCGACGCGGTGATGATCAACTGCAATCCCGAGACCGTCTCGACCGACTACGACACCTCCGACCGGC
>CAXMST010000219.1:0-5204 GCA_964196325.1 uncultured Acidimicrobiia bacterium | reverse complement strand
TGCTCAGCCACTGGCATCTCGACCACGTCGCCGGCAACGAGGCCTTCGGAGACTGCGAGATCATCGCCTCCGAGCGGACCGGCGAACTGCTCGCCGCGAAGAAGCCCGCGATCGAGAGCGGGGAGCTGGAAGGGCCGCCTGTGATCGATCCCCTGATCCTGCCCACCCGTGTCTATGACGACCGCCTGGAGCTCACCGTCGGTGAGCTCGAGCTTGAGTTGATCCACACCGACATCCACAGCGACGACGCGACGGTCGTCTGGCTCGGCGACCGCAAGATGCTGCTCTGCGGGGACACGATGGAGGACCCGATCACCTACGTCGATGAGCCGGACAGCCTCGAGACCCATCTGCGTAATCTCGAGCGGCTGCGAGCGCTCCAGCCCGAGCGGATCCTGCCCAACCACGGCGACCCCGAGGTGATCGCGGCCGGTGGCTATCCCGCCGGACTGATCACCGCGACCGAGTCCTACCTCGAGCTGCTACGCCGCTCTCGCCAGGAGCCGGAGCTGCGGGAACGCGGCCTGACCGAGCTCCTCGAGCCCTACCTCGAGGACGGTTCAATCAACTACTTCGGGCCCTACGAGGCGGTCCACCGGCACAACATCGAGATGGTGCTGGGCGCCGCCTGAGCTCGCAGCCGCCGCGCTCAGCGCGCCAGGGTCAGGTTGGCAGTGTCGGCCGGCGCGCCCTTGGGCCGGCCCCTGGTCCGGATCCGGATCGTCAGCGACTCCTCCGTGCTGGCCTCGGGCAGTGTCACTCTGCCGCGCCCGTCGAGATCCAATCCGGCCCAGCCACCGCCGGCCTTCTCGTACCGGGCCTTGACCGTGCGCGGGGCCCGTCCCTGGACCCGGAGCCGGGCCTGGTCCCCGTCGATTCGCGCTGCCACGTGGCGGCCCGGGTGCGAGCGCAGCAGCAGCGCGCCGGCCTCGCCGGTTCCGCTCTGGTTGGCTCGCAGGGCCCCGTCGCAGGCCCGCGCGTCGTGGATCCTGAGGGCGCGCTCGCCCAGCAGCGGGATCGGTTCGAGCTTGGCGGATCCGCAGCGGACACTGACCCGACGCTCGCTCGCGACGAAGTCCTCGGGCCCGGCCTCCGGCAGCTTGCCGCGCCGGTCGGCCGCGACCACCCGGTACAGCGGTGCGCGCAGCCGCTGGACCGAGCCTGCGGCCGCGCCGCCGGCTTCGGCGCCGGGGCCGGCGGTGGCTGCACATTGCAGGGCTGGGCGCCGCTGAGCAGGGTGTTGTCGGTTACCTGCGCGCTGATCTGCGCCTGGTTCAGCAGGTTCTTCTTGCAGGAAGCTGACCGAGGCGCCGTGGACGACGTCGTAGACGCCGGCCTCGCGGAGGTCGGGGATCTCGGGAGCGGGGATCGGCTTGCCGTCGATGTCGAGCGCCCCCCGCGCCTGGGCGCTGGCCAGGCCGACCAGGCCGTCGGATGGCGTGTAGTAGTCGAGGAAGGGGATTCCGAGGCCGACGTGATCGCCGGCGATCACGCTGACCGGGCAGTTGCCGATCGTCTGCTGCGGGTTCCAGGTGGCGAGGAAATCGTTGCCCAACTGCCTCGTCGCAGTCACCCCGAGCTTGATCAGGAGCGCGTCGGCGAGCAGCTCGAGGCTCTCGCAGATGCGCTGCTCGGTCTTGTCGGAGAAGTCGCACTTTCCGTTGCTCAGCTCAAGCGCCAGATCGGCCAGGTAGGAGCCGGTGTGCGGAGTGCCGAGCGTCGTCAGGCTCTCGATCGTCACCCGGCGTAGGCCGCGTTCTGGGTGATCCCGGCCCGCGACCAAAGGCCGCCATCGGAGTGCCCAACCAGGTGCACGTTGGTGACCCCGTAGCTGTCGCGGAGGAAGGCGATCAGCTCCGCGAGCGCGGCTCCGTTGGCGTCCGTCTCGCCGTTGGAGTCGATCACCATGCTCCCGTCGGGCAGCGGCTCGCCGGATTGCGGGAACGGTGTGGGTACCGCGCCGCCCGACTTGGTCATCGGCGCTGTGAAGACGTCCTTTCTGGCCGTCTTCAGGGCTTCCGCGATGCCGCCGGGCTGGTTCCACTCCGAGCTTCCTTGCCCCTGCAGGTTGGGTCGGGGGTGCTGAACGGTGTCTTCGTCTCGAATCCGGACACGAGTAGGACCGCCTTCGGATAGGCAGGTGCGGCCTCGGCCCCGTTCGCCGTCGCGCCGAGGACCGCCAGAACGCCGAGAGCGAGCCAGGTCGCCGAGCACAGGTTCGGCCGGATGCCCCCGCTCTTCTCCCACGGCCCCATCGGCTGCGGTCTACGGCGTCGGGGGACCTTCTCGGAAGAAGCGTTCCGCAACCTCGTCCCGGGGATAGATCAACTCCGCCTGAAGCTCCTCCAAGGTCACATCGCGCGTCGAGCCGAAGTGGGCCGTGACCGAGAGGGTGCGGATCACCTGGTCCCCGAAGCGGAAGTGGGGGCAGAGCACCGGCTCGGAATTGAGATCGGGCGGGGAGGAGAGCTCGGCGACCGCCTTCGTGATCAACTCGGCGAGCTCGGCGATGCGCGCGTCGGAGGGGTGGCGAACCTGGGCCTCGCGAATCCTCTTCATGCCATCCCAGGCGACCTGCTCCCAGTTGACGATCGTCTCCCGCCAGGCGCCGGCGTAGGTGAGCTCGACCACGTTGATCGTGTCCGGACCGGGACCGAGCATCGCCCGCGCCGGCTCGTTCGCCTCGACGACGTCGAAGTGGCGGTCGATGACCATCGCCGGGAACGGCGCATGTTGGCTCAGCAACCGGGTCAGGGACTCGCGGAACGGGCCCATGGCCGGCGCCCCCAGCGGAGTCTCGGCGATGCGCGGGCGCAGGCCCGCCGCCTCCATCAGCAGGTTCCGCTCGCGCAGAGGAACGGCCAGCGCCTCGCCGAGACGATCGACCATCTCGGCGCCCGGGCGCGAGCGGCCCGTCTCCAGGAACGACACGTGCCGGCTCGTGGTTGCGGCTTCGAGCGCGAGATCGAGTTGACTGACCCCACGCACCCGCCTCCAGTGGCGGAGCTCGCGGCCGAATGGGCTCAGGTTGCTCGCCTCCATGCGCGCAGCATGACGCGGAGGCGCGAGCCGCGCCATTCCCTGCAAGGGAATTGCCGGTCGGCGCTCCCGTCGCCACGATGCTTCTCGCAAACGAAGAACGGAGGCAACATGAGGATCGCCAAGAGCATCGAGATCGAGGCCCCGGCCGAGCGCGTCTGGCGCATCATCGGCGAGGAGTTCGACCGCGTCGGCGAGTGGGCGACGCCAGTGCCGCACTCCGCGGCCGCTGCAGGGCAGCCGATCAACGCCGATGCCCCCGTCGCGGGCCGCACCTGTGAGACATCCGTGGCGGGCTTCCCGTCGCTGAACGAGACGCTGACCGCATACGACGACGCGCAGCGGACCCTCGCCTTCGAGATAGTCGAAGGGATGCCCGGCTTCGTCAGCGAGGCACGCAACGAGTGGCGAATCGACGAGCTCGGTCCGAACCGCACCCAGGTCACGCTCGACGGCCGGATCGAGACCCGCGGGGTGGGCCGGATCATGGCTCCGATAATGAGGTTCCAGCTCAACCGGGCGATCGACCAGACGGTCGAGGATCTGCAGGTCTACGCCGCCACCGGCGAGGTCTCGGCCCGCAAGCGGCGCTCGCTCGAAAAGCACGGGGAGCCCGCCCCGACCCCAGCCGGCGCCTGAGCGCAGCGCTTCCGCGCCCCGGTCGCCGCCCCTGCAGGCGTCGGCCGGGGCCGTTGGCGTGAACTGCGAGTTGGTTGGCGCATCGCGCTAGTGACTCCTGGGCCCCCAGCGCGTACCGTCCTCGCATGGCGGCCCGCCGGTCGCGATCTACAGCAAAGAGGGGGTCAACGGCATGAGCACGGTTCTGATCACGGGCGCTTCATCGGGGATGGGCAAGGAGACGGCGAAGAGGCTGGAGTAGCGTCGGCCGATTGGCCCGTTCGGCGTTGGTCGATACCCTGCGACGAGATGCCTCGCCTCGATGCGATCGGCGTGATCGTCTCCGACATGGAGCGGGCGGTCGCCTTCTACGCGCGGCTCGGGCTGGAGTTTGCGTCGGAGGCCGAGGGGGGCGCCGGCCACCGTGAGGCCGAGCTGCCAGGTGGGATGCGGTTGATGATCGACACAGAGGAGGTGATCGGATCGTTCAACCCCGATTGGACGCCTCCCCAGGGCGGGCCGAGGGTGGGCCTGGCCTTTCTTTGCGAGTCCCCGGCTGACGTCGACCGCCTCCATGGCGAGCTGCTCGCCGCCGGCGCCGGCGAGCGCAAGGCTCCCTGGGACGCCTTCTGGGGTCAGCGCTACGCCCAGGTTGGGGACCCCGACGGCAACCTGATCGATCTGTTCGCGGCGCTCGACGGCTAAGGCGCCGCAACAACTCGCCAAAACGCCGCGCTGGGATTCCCCATAGGCTGGATTCGATGGCGAGCGTCCCAGCCCAGATCGAGGCCTTCCTCTTCGACATGGACGGGGTCCTGACCGAGACCGCCAAGGTTCACGCGGCAGCCTGGAAGCAGATGTTCGACGCCTACCTGACCGAGCGGGGTCAGCGCGAGGGCACCGAGTACGCGCCGTTCGACGCCCATGACGACTACAACACCTACGTCGACGGCAAGCCCCGCTACGACGGGGTCGAGTCGTTTCTCGGCGCGCGCGGGATCGAGTTGCCGCAGGGAACGCCCGAGGATGACCCCGGCGAGGAAACGATCGACGGCCTCGGTAATCGTAAGAACGTGCTGGTCATGGAGCTGATCCGCCGCGACGGCGTCGACGCATATCCCGGCTCGATTCGCCTGCTCGAGGCGGTCCGCGCGGCAGGCAAGAAGATCGCGGTCGTCTCCTCGAGCGCCAACTGCGCCGAGATCGTCACCGCCGCCAAGCTCGAGGGCCTGCTCGATGTCCGGGTCGACGGGAAGACGCTGGCGAGCGAGAAGCTTGCCGGCAAGCCGGCGCCAGACACATACCTGCACGCTGCTGGGGAGCTCGACACGCCCGCGTCGAACGCCGCCGTGTTCGAGGATGCGCTCTCGGGGGTCGAGGCGGGGCGGGCCGGCGACTTCGGACTCGTGGTCGGGGTGAACCGAGTCGGTCAGGCGGCTGCCCTCAGCGAGCACGGAGCCGACATCGTCGTCGACGATCTCGCCGAGCTGCTGCCCTACCCATGATCGGTCACCAGCACTTCCCGGTCGAGCCGTGGGCGATCCGTG
>CAXMST010000218.1:0-10783 GCA_964196325.1 uncultured Acidimicrobiia bacterium | reverse complement strand
CTGGCCGAGGGTGGGGTCAGTCTGCACGTGATGCTGCCGTTCGTCCGCACAGCGGACGAGCTCGCTCGGTGCAAGTCACAGATCGACTCGGCGGGGCTCGCGCGTAGGCGCGGGGAGGCCGGAGCGTGAGCGACACCGAGTGTGGATCAGGAGTTCGCTACTGATGCCGGTCTGCGGCTTCGCCCGCGGCGGCGGGCTCAACGTGTACACGGGCGTCGAGCGCGTAGCTACTCCATGACGCGGAGCGTCGAGGGGACGTCCATCCGCCGCAGCCGACGGACGGTGAGGAGCGGCGCCAGGGCCATGGCACCGGCACCGGCAAGCGCAGCGAACAACACGGAGCCGGCCGAGAGCGAGACGACCATGCCGAGCTCGGGCAGCACCTCCTCGAGGCTGACGTTGACCACCCAGTTGAGGATCCCGATCCCCAGCGCGAGCCCGAGGATCGTGGCGAGCGCGCCGATGATCAGGCTCTCGACGACGTTGAGCCGCAACACCGATCCGACCGGCACGCCGTAGGCGAACATCGTCGCGTACTCCCGGGCCCGCTCGTCGACGTTGATCGCGGTCGAGTTGAAGGCGATCAGCAGGACGAGCAGCAGCGCGATCACCGCGACCACGCGGACCACCGAGGCGAACTCATCGAGCCCCTCCTCGAGCGAGTCGCCGAAGGCCGAGGCAGCTTCGACCGTCGCTACCCCCGGAACCGACGCGAGCGCCCGCTCGGCCTCGCTCCCCTCGTCCTGCCCGCCGGCCGGGATCACGTCGAGCTGATTGACTCGCCCCTCCAGCCCGAAGCCGGCCGTCACCGAGGAGTCCACAAAGGCACCGAACCGCAGCGGATCCTCGTGCAGCCCACTCACGGTCAGGGTCGTGACCTCTGTATCGAACCGGCTCGGCCCGGTTCGCTGAGGATGGAAGAGCTGCAGCTCGTCGCCGATCCCGAGCGAGAGGTCGTCGGCCGCGCTCGCGGCGATCAGGATCTCGCCGGCCCCGTCGGGCATCCGGCCCTCGGCCAGCTGCGGGGTCCACACCGCACCCTCGGGCAGCGTCTCGAGCACCGCGTCGATCTCCTGATCCCCGTCGCCGAGTTTCGTGGCCAGGCTGAGCCGGCGATCGGAGTCCGCGACAGCGGCGGAGCCCTCGACGGCCTCGACCGGGGCCGCGCCCTCGCCGTAGAAGCGGTCGAGGGTGACGGTGACTCGATCGGGCGCATCGCCCAGCTCAGCCGCGCGGTTGCGGTCGACGGTCTCGCCGAATGAGTCGATCATCCCGAACATCGAGACCGCAACCGCGATGACGGCGGCGCTCGCGAGCACGGTCAGGATCGTCCGCCGGGGAGTCCGCAGGACGTTCCGCGGCGGCATCTGCGCGAGGCTCGTGCCCGGCAGCGGCAGCCGGCGTAGCAGTGGCGCAAGCCCGCCGCCCCGAGCCGAGCGGAAGCCGACCCGGATCGCCTCGATCGGCGTCACCCGGAGGCCCCGGCGCACCGGCCACGCGGCGGCGAGCAGCGGGATCAGGAATCCGATCGCGGCGGCGCGGATGAAGGTCGGAGCCCGAAAGCCGGTCTCGACGATCGGCAGCGGCAGTTGATCCTCGAGCAGCCCGCCGAGCCAGGCGTTGACGAGCAGGCCGACCCCGACCCCGAGCGCCACCCCGATCACCGCGATCTGTAGGCCCAGCATCATCGGCCGGATCGCGAGCCGCGAGGGCGGCGCACCGAGCGCCATGCCGATCCCGATCTCGCGCCGCTGGGCCTCGATCGTGCGACTGACCAGGTTGAAGGCACCGAAGGCGGCGCCGATCAGGATCAAGAAGGCGAACACGTTGAACAGCTGCTGGTCGTTCTCGGCGTCGTCGTAGAGGAACCGGTGGGAGTCGAGGTCCTCGAGGTCGGTGATCGTGACCCCGAGGCCAGGCAGGGTCTCGGCGAAGCGTTCCTGCAGCTGGCCGGCCACAAGCTCGGGATCGGCGCCTTCGCTGAGCGTCAGCGCCAGGTCGTTGACCCGGCCCTCGCGCCCGACCAGCGTCTGCGCGGTCCCGAGCGGGACGAAGACGACGCCGAAGTCCTGAGTCGCGCTGAAGGCGCCGCCGGAGCCGAGGACGACGAACGTCTCGGGCGAGCGCCCGAGCCCGAGCAGCTCGAGCTCGGCCTCCCCGACCACGATGGTGCCCGGCACCTCGATCGAGTTCTCCTTCGCGTACTCGGGGTCGAGCACCGCGACCGGCGCGCCCTCGGAATCGGCGGGCAGCCCGGTTCCCTCCTCGACGGAGATCGCATCGACCGCAGGGCCCGATACCTCGATCCCGTCGACGGTCCTGGCCGGCTCCACCTCTACGCCGATCAACTGCCCCGGCGTCAGCACGCTCGGTTCGCCTCCGCCCGGCTCGGCCTCGACCTGGGTTGGAGCAAGCAGCCGCTCCGCTCCGCCCGCGACCAGATCGGCGTCGGGGATCGTGCGGGCGGCCTCCAGCAGCTCCCCCTCGGGGGCGTACGAGCCCTCCTCGACCTCGACCTGCAGATCGTGTACGGCCAGCGCCGCGAAGCTGCGGTCGTTGGAGTCGACCCGCCAGCCCTCCATGCTGCCGAGCCCGGCGGCGAGCCCGGTGCCGCCCGCGAGCAGCAGCCCGATCGCCAGGACCAGCACCCAGCGGCGGCGCAGGTCGCGCCACGACCAGGTCAGCCAGAAGCGCAGGCCCGACCCCCTCATGCCCTCACCAGTGCAGCTCGCCCATGTCGGCGGGCTCGTTCGGGCGGTCGGAGGCGATCCGGCCGCTCGAGAGCTCGATGACGCGATCGGCCACCCGCGCGATCTCGCGGTTGTGGGTGACGATCAGCACCGCGGTCCCGGCGCTGTGGGTGACCTCGTGCAGCAGCTCGAGGATCTGCACACCTGTGGTGAAATCGAGCTCGCCGGTGGGCTCGTCGGCGAGCACGATCGGGTTGCCGGCGGCCAGCGCTCGCGCTATCGCCACGCGCTGCTGCTCGCCGCCGGAAAGCTCGTGCGGGAAGTGGTCGGCGCGGTCGGAGAGCCCGACGCGCTCGAGCATGTCGCGGGCGGCTCCCTCGGGATCCTCGCGATCGGCCACGTCGGCTCCGAAGCGGACGTTCTCCAGCGCGCTCAACGCCGGGAACAGATTGAAGCTCTGGAAGATGAACGAGACAGCGTGCCGGCGGAAGGCGAACAGCTCCCGTCGCGAGGCCGTGGTGATGTCCTGACCTTCGATCACGATCCTCCCCTCGGACGGGGAGTCGAGCGCCCCGATCATGTTCAGCAGGGTCGTCTTGCCGCTCCCCGACGGGCCGAGGATGACGATGAACTCACCGGCCTCGATCTCGAGGTCGACCCCCGCGAGGGCGACCACGGTGCCGCCGCCGACGTCGTAGCGGCGAGCCAGCCCGGCGAGCTCGATCAGCGTCTGGCGCTGCTCGCCGCCGGTGCCGGCCACGGCGCGCTGCTCCTGCAGGTCGGGATCCATGCGCCAACCGTAGGATCGCACGATTCGGCGTCCATCGGGATTCGTCCCCCGGACGGGCCGGGATTTACCGCACCCTTGGGGCGCGTAGGCGTCAGTTGGACTCGGCCTCGACCCCCTCGCGGGATGGGGCGCGGATAATCGAGGGGCTCTGCGCTCGCATCAGCCCGGTGCTCGAGTGCGATGCACGAAGCGGGCGGTGTCGCTTCTGGCAGCACCGGCGACGCGCGGCCCGGGTGCGGGAGTCAGCCACCCCTCGACCCAGGCTCTAGCTCGACCGCAGGTACTCTCGAACCGGCGCAATCGAGGCCTCCGGGTCCTCACCGAACGGCTCGTGCCCGACGCCGTCGATGACGACGAGGCGGGCACTCGGGAAGTACTTCATCTGGTCGCGCTGGAGCTGCTCGCCGAGGACGCGGTCGCAGGCACCGGCTACGAAGAGCACCTCTTGCGTGAAGCTCTCGACTCCCTCGACGAAGCTGACGTCCATCTCCTTTGGGGTGAGGCGGAAGGCCCTGCCACTCGAGTAGGACTCCGGCACCTTGATCAGGGCTCTGCGGCCCATCCGCCAGTGCTCGAATGCAGGTGGAGGAACCTCGCCGTTGCAGAAGAAGCCGGCCATCGGGTGGCCTTGGCCTTCGTAGGTCCCCATACGGCCCAGGAAGTAGTCGCCCGAGGCATCGCCGTCGGGGCCGGATTTCCACCGTGAGGCGAACCATGCACGGAGGCCGTTCAAGAGGAAGCCGGCGCCGGCCCGGTACTTGCCCGAGTTCGCGAGGTTCACCTCCTGGGTGAGCGGCGCCGGCTCCGCGAGCACGGCACGCTCGACCTTGCCAGGATGGCGGCCCACGTAGCCCGAGACAAGCATGGCGCCCCAGGAGTGCCCGATCAGGCTCACTTTGCCTCCCGCCCTGTAGCGATCGACGAGCGCGTCGAGGTCGGCGAGATAGCACTGGTAGGTGAGCTGCTCGTCATCGACCCGGGGTGAGAGCCCGGTGCCGCGCTGGTCGTAGAAGACGACCAGAAACTCATCCGCGAGCGCCTTCAGGGGTAGCAGACTGCGGTAGTCCTTGCCAGGCCCGCCGTGTACGACGATCACCACGGGGCTCCCGGGGTCACCGAATGTCTCGCTGTGGAGCACGACCTCCCCGAGGGCGATCTGCGGCAGGCTGGGGTCGCTCTCGACGGTCCGTCGTACGACGTAGTCCTCGTGCTTCGGTGGACTCATCCGCCTGACCCTAGGTCCTCGGGGGGCCCGCGCGCATGCGGGCACTGACGTGCTCCGGCCGTGGACGACTACGGAGCGGCGCCCTCGCGACGTCCCACCCATCTAGAACATCACCGTATTGCTCCGGCAGCGGTAGTCCGACCCAGCACCCCGGGGCTTGGGAAGATGGGGGAGGGCTCGACGACGCTAACGCGCGATGGAGGAGAAGTTGATGAAAGCAATCACTTGCCACGAATACGGCTCGCCTGATGTGCTCGAGCTCGAAGAGATCGGCAGGCCGATCATCGACGACGACCAGGCACTGGTGAGAGTCCGCGCAGCCGCCGCCAATCCCTTGGACTGGCACTTCATGCGAGGTCTGCCTTACATCATGCGCCCGCAATCCGGGCTGCGCAGCCCAAAGAGAAGCGTCTTGGGCAACGACATGGCGGGGCTGGTCGAGGCGGTCGGCGGGAACGTGACGCGGTTTCGGCCAGGAGATGAGGTGATCGCCGATGCCGAGGCCGGCAGCTTTGCCGAGTACACATGCGTCCCCGAGGAGTGCTTGGCGCCCAAGCCGGCCAACTTGACCTTCGAGCAAGCAGCGGCCGTACCCGTCGCGGGAGTCACCGCCCTGCAGGGTCTGCGCGATCACGGACGGATCGAGCCGCGCCAGAAGGTCCTGATCATCGGTGCGTCGGGAGGGGTCGGGACGTTCGCCGTGCAGATCGCCAAGTCGTTCGGGGCCGAGGTGACCGGCGTCTGCAGCACGAGGAACGTGGACATGGTCCGATCGATAGGCGCGGATCAGGTCATCGACTACACGCAGGAGGACTTCGCTGGGGGCGGGCAACGCTGGGATCTCATCTTCCAGTTGGCGGGCACCCGATCGCCGTCGGCGTGCAGGCGTGCCCTGACCCCGAAGGGAACGCTGGTCTTGAGCAGTGGTGAGTCGAGAGGGCGCTGGATCGGACCCGTGAATCGCATCGTCAAGGCGCTCGCGATGTCCCCGTTCGTGACTCAGAGGCTGGTTGCGTTCGTGGCGGAACAGAGCAGGGAGGATCTGGAGTCCCTGAACGAGCTCATTGCGGCTGGGAAAGTCACACCCGTCATCGACCGGACGTACTCGCTGAGCGAGACAGCTGAGGCGATCCGCTATCTCGAGGAGGGGCACGCCCGAGGAAAGGTCGTCATCACCGTGTGAGGCGGGGACCGCCGCCCAGCCCGGCTCACTCCCGCTTCGGAGCCTCTTGGTCAGGCTGATCAACCTCATCCGTAGTCTGCCCACGGCCGGAGCACGTCAGTCGACGCAAGCGCGGGGGCACCGGGAACGTAGGGTCAGGGCCCGAGACGGGTTCAACGAACCGCGAGGACTACCTCGCGCGGGAGCCGCGAGCCCCCATACGGCGCAGTCTCACTGCTTGGCCATCGCGGCACGAAGGCGCTCCACGTCCTCTCGACGACACAATTCGCTTCCAGGGGTGAGCTGTGCCGCCGCGGCAGCGGCAACCCCGAGCCGGGCGGCGGCGATGGCGTCCTCCCCGCGGGCCAGCGACAGGGCCAGGGCAGCCATGAAGCTGTCGCCGGCGCCCACCGCGCTGGATTGGCCTTCGATCTTCGGCGCCCGGATCAGCTCGTGACCATCCGCGGTGACGACGAGGGCGCCCTCTTCCATGAGCGTCGCGACGACGATCTCGGCTGCGCCATCCGCCACCAGGCCCGCCGCCGCCTCGACCCGCTCATCTGCCTCGGTGAGCTCGGATCCGGCAAGGCTCTGAAGCTCGCGGAGGTTTGGCTTGAGTAGGTAGACACCGTCCTTCAGAGCCCCCACGACCCCGCGCCCCGAACTGTCGAGCAGCAGTCTGCTTCCATGAGACCGGAGCGCTCGGGCCAGCCGCCCGTAGAAGTCATCGGGTGCTCCGGGCGGCAGGCTTCCGCTTGCCACCACAATCGCGCTGTCTTCGCTGAGTTCGAGCACCGTCGCCAAGCAGTGCTCCCATTCCGACCGAGCGAGCTCGGGACCCGGGAGGACAAAGCGCAGGAGGCTGCCGCTGGCTCGTTCAGTGACGGCGAGGCTCTCGCGGGTCGTCCCCTGGATCTGTATCACCCGGCTCTCGACCCCCTCCCCCTCGAGCAGCGAGGCGACTCTCCGCCCCGCATCGCCGCCGCTGGTATGAACCGCGGTGGCCGCTCCACCCAGCTTTCGGATCGCTCGCGCGACGTTGATTCCGCCGCCTCCGGGCTCCGCCGTCGGGCTCTCACAGCGGAGCTTCTCCTGGGACCTGAACTCCGCTACCGACGTCGACAAGTCGAGGGCCGGATTCAGGGTCAGAGTGAGGATCTCGCGCATCGGAGTGGCCACGTCAGTCATCAGAAGTTAGATGCCGAGTGATCGTTGAACATCAGTGGCCGGCCGCGCGCCTCGTCGGAAAACCACGCGAGGCGAAGATCAGGGGAGGTGAACTACCCCGATTCCGTATTAGCCTCTCTCGGGCAGCGGCGTGCGGGCGCTCCCGCGCCGCTGGACCGAACGAGAGTGGCTCGGGGGCTACCTGAGGTGTACTTCGCCTGGGCTGTCCTGGTGGGCGGGCGCCGCCCTCTTGCTCGTGGCGAGCTCAGGTCGCGCTCTGTCGACCAGGGCCCGTGGGCGTCAGGTCCGAGACCCCGCTCTCGAGTCGTGGTCGCAGCCCTGGCCTCCAGGGTCGGGGTCGCGCTCGCCCGCGGCGAATGACGCGGAACCTCAGGCGATCTCCGGGCCGAGCTTCTTTTCCAATAGGTCGCGGAGCGGCCGGACGCTCGCAGGGTCGAGCAGGTTCAGGGCGGGCAACCCCACCAACCGGTCGATCAGTTCGATCCCCGCGTCGTTGCCCGTTGCCAGCCCGGAGATCAGGTCGGGTTTGGTACCGAAGGCATCCATCACGCCGACGACGGCGTAGGGGTCGGAGGCGCAGAGCACCGTGAAGCAGATACGCTCCCGCAGCATCTCGACGAGGGTGTCGCCGTTGTAGGGCTCCAGGGGTGACGCCCCGGCCTCGGCGACGATGACGTCCGGGTCGCCCGCGGCGAGGATCGCCAAGACTCGCCGGGTAGCGGCGACGAATCGCTTCCGCTCGACCACTGTGGAGGGCAGGCCCCCGTCGACGAAGTCCGCGATCGGATCAGCGCCGGCGTCGGCCATCGCCAGCACGTCGCGGTAACGGCCGACACCAGTCAGCTTGGTTGCAGCGACGCGCTTGCCCATCCGTCGTAGCGTCTGCACTATCGCGCGCCCGGCGACCGTCTTGCCGGCGCTCATGGAGGTGCCGATGATCATCACGACCGGCGGTTTGGCCTCGGTGGCCTCCGTTTCGCGGGCGCAGCTCGCCATCGAAATCGGCTCTCCGTCGAGCGCCGCATGCCCCACGTAGTGCAGCTCGGCCGGCGGGTTGCGAGCTAGCGGCGCCGAGCTGCAGCGCCCCAGTACCCCGGCCGCGTTCAGCACGTGCATGCGTCCATCGTCACCGATCTCGGTCCAGTCGCCGACTAGGTCGAGGGTCGCCGCGCGGCGGCCGAGCGCTCCGAGCAGCAGATCGGCTCCCGCCGCCTCGATGACCCGCCCGCTCGGCACCTCTATCCGCAACGGAGAGGCGTTCGGTGGGCGCGCCCCGAGCACGTAGTCGCCCAGATCCCACTCAGAACGGGGCAGCTCGACGGCGCTCAGGTCGCGGCCTCGCAGCTCGACGATTCTTGCGACCGAGCCGACCACGACGTGGCGGGAGTCGCAGCGGGTGGTGGCGGTGCGATCGCGCTCGGCCATCTCAGCCCTCCGGGGGCTCTGCAGCGATCAGCAGCCCCGCCAGCAGGGCCGCCCGCTCGGGCAGCCGCTCGACGAGCACGTGCTCGTGCTCGGTGTGGGCGCCGTCGCCAACTGCCCCGAGACCGTCGAGCGTTGGGATCAGCGCGCTCGTCAGGTTGCCGTCGGAGGCGCCGCCGACGCTCGCCTCCTCGATCTCGATCCCGAGCTCGCTGGCGACCGCGCCCGCTCGCCTCCACAGCGCCCGGTTCCCTGCAGTCGGCTCCAGGGGCGGGCGATCGAAGCCGCCCTCGACCGCGAGCCTCGTAGCCGGGTCCTCGGGCGTCAGCGCATGCAACTCGCGCTCCAGCTCGGCCGCGTCCTCGGCGCATGTCACTCGGACCTCGACAGTGGCGGTGACCTCGGGTGCGACGACGTTCGTCGCCAGGCCGCCGTCGATCGTGCCGACGTTCACCGTGACCCCGCGAGTGGGGTCGTTCAATCCGAACAGTGACTGGATCAGATGTGAGGCTTCGAGGATCGCGCTGGCGCCGCCCTCGGGGTCGATCCCGGCGTGGCTGGCGTTGCCCCGCACCTGGATTATGAAGCGGCCGATGCCCTTGCGGGTTGTCTTCAGCATGCCCCGCGATCCGAACGACGGCTCGAGCACGAGCGCCTCGCGAGCAGCGGCTGCCAGGCCGAGCAGGTGCTCTCGGGAGTGCGGGCTACCGATCTCCTCGTCGGTGTTGACGAAGAGGGTGACCGGGCTCGAGAGCTTGAGCCCGAGCGCTTCGATCGCGCGCAGTGCATAGATGGCCTGGACCAGCCCGCCCTTCATGTCATATACACCCGGCCCGTGCAGGCGCCCGGCCTCGCTCCGCACGGGCATATGCGCGAGAGTGCCGATCGGCCAGACCGTGTCGATGTGCCCGACCAGCAGCCGAGGTAGGTCCGCGCCGTTGCCCGCGGCGGCCCAGCGCGAGCGTGCCACCAGGTGGTCGCCGACCTCGCCGCCCGGGATCGAGCCCACCTCGAATCCGAGCTGCTCGAGCTCCGTGGCAATCATCGAGAGCGGCTCGCGCTGAGCGGCCCGGTCGGCGCTCGGGGACTCGGCCCGCGCCAGGCGGACGAGTAGCTCGACCATCTCTTCCGTTCGCTCGGAGAGCCAGCTCCCCAGCTCGGAGGCCGGCGCCGGGCCGAGGCCCGAACCGCGGATGGGATCCACGACTGGCACCGCTCCGCTCACCGGCGAAAGTCCGCCGGGTAGGGGAACGAGAAGGTCTGCGAGATCGTCGCCACGCGGCCCGGGCTCAGATATGCGAGCAGTGGAGCTCTGACCGTCAGGTCGGCGTCGTCGACGTCGGTGGCGCGTAGGTAGCGCTCGTCGGCCGAGGCGGTGACGATCCGGCCGGCGATCAGCGTGTCCTCGTCGAAGCCCTCGACCACCCGGTCGAGTTCGCATTCGAGCCACAGGTAGGCGCCGTCCAGCAGCATGCCGTCGACCCGGCTCGCGGGATGGACCGCGAGCGCCTTCAGGCTCGGCTTCTCACCGCTAGCCGTACGGCCGCCCGCGGCCAGGTTGGTGGCCATGAGCTGCGCTGGGGTCGGAAAGCTGACCGTGAACTCTCCCGTGCGCTCGGCGTTGCGCTGCGTCGCGTGGGTGGGGCGGCAGACGAAGCAGAAACGGTTGCCCCGGCCGAGTGGCCCCGCCATGTGCTTGGGCGCGAGGTCGTGGCTGCCGTTGGGCTCGACCGTTCCGACGACGGTGAGCGGGGCAACTGTGAAGACGCGATCCCAGATCGAGGCTCCGAGGGGCAACTCCACAGTCCTACCTGGCTCGGCGGCCGGGCTCGAGTCCACAGCGTTCGCGGGCATGGCCCGAGGTTAGCTGGCGCTCTCGCAGCAGACATCGGGCTTAGGGCCGGGCGGCCGTCGGTGGGAACTACTGACGGTTCGTGCCCGCGCGTGCGATGTGGACGCCTCGTCTCCGGGAGGCTTGGGCTTGGAGCGCGGCCAACCCCGCACGAAAAGACCACCCGGGAGGCTTCCCATCCGCCTGCTCTCCGGGGGCGAGCGACCGAGCTGCAGCTGAATCCGGGCCATCACTCCTGCCGCTCCTGCGGCCCGCTTGATGCTCCGCTAGGACCACGGGATCGACCGGCAGACCCGGCAGCAGCTCCCTCGTTCGGGGCTCAGCATCATCCTCGGCGGCGTGGCGCCGGTCGCCCTCGTCTGCTCGGCCATCTATCTGCGCCCCGAGGACTAGCCGGGCGGGGCGAGCAGCTCCACCAGCTCCTCGCTTCCGCCGCGGGGCAGCGCCAGCACCG
>CAXMST010000217.1:0-6054 GCA_964196325.1 uncultured Acidimicrobiia bacterium | reverse complement strand
GCCACTGCCCGATCCGTCGACGAAGTAATCAACAGCGTTCGGGTCGTTTCCGTTCCGGCCGTTCTTGTTGTTGATCATCATGTTGCCGGTGCTGATCGCATCGTCGCCCTCGTTGCCGACGGCGTCGCTGAATGCGGACGTGCCCCACTTGTAGTGGCCGAAGATCTTGTTGTTCTTGACCTCCCAGTTGGAGACGCCGAACAACACCGTCCCGACCCCGGTCGGGAAGTTGATCGTCAGATCGCCGATCATGCCGAGCCCGTTGGAGATCGTCTCAAAGGACGAGTCGGGCAGGTAGTAGTTGTAGTTGTTCCAGAAGATGTTGTTCTTCCGGATCTTGCCGTTCTCCGACGGCTCATACGGCTCCGAGTCGAACGTGCTCGGCACCACACCGGTTCCGTTGTTATAGAAATCGTTGTTGTGGATGTCCACGTACCGGGAGTTGGTCCCGGAGTAGCCCAGCACGTTCTCGTAGGCCTCGAGGTTGTCGAGATCCGTCCACTTCGGGTTCTTCTGCGGCGGGGTCGCACCGATGTAGTAGGCCGAGTCGCCGTGCCCCGTGCTCGATGACTCCGTGAAGCGGCCGCCGACGCAACCAAGTGCGTAGAGGCCGTAGGAGCGGTTGAACGACGTGTAGGTGTTCTTCACGAGGTAGTTCTTGCAGTCGTCCTTGCTGCCCGCGTCCAGGTCCGAGTCCCGCAGGAAGATGCCGTTGGTGGCGAAGTTCTTCGCCGTCAGGTTGAGGATCCGCAGCTTCTTGACGTCGATTCCCTCGATTCCGTTCTGGGCGAGGCCGTCGGGACTCTTCGCGTTCTTGCCCTGCAGCACGGTCTTCTTCGGGTTCTTCTTGGTGCCGCGGATCGTCAGGCCGTCGTGCTTGTGGCCGTCGACGATCACGCCCTCACGGTAGGTGCCGGGCTCGACCTTGATCGTCGCGTTCTTACCCGTCTTGTCAACCGCCTTCTGGATCGACTTGTACTTACAGCCGAACTTGCAGACTGTGACCGTCTTGCCCTTCTTGGCGGCCGCGTCGGCCGCGCCTGCCGTGGTGGGCATCGCGAAAGCCACCCCAACCAGGGCGATCGCCGAGACAACGGCGCTGAGTCCCTTCTTCATCTCAACCTCATTCGGTAGTCGCCCCCAGCCTCTGATGGCCGGCGGCCCTCTCCCTGCCCGCCGAACGTGGGCATTGGCCGGAACGGTAGCAAACGGCAGATCTGAGTACCGCCCGCAATCCGAGGCGAGCGCGCCACTCAGACTCCGAGGTCCTCTCCCTCATCGATCGAGATCGCGAAGCGGCTGCGCTCCCGCTCGGCCAGATGCTCGGCGATCTGATCGGCTGCGTGCTGGACCGCTAGCTGGCTGACCAGCCCGAGCTCCGCCAAGTGTCTGAGCTGTCGCTGCGAGGCGAGCCGGCCGAGATCTGCCGCGTAACGCCGTTCGGCCTGGGAGACGAATGCTTCGGGCGCCGTGGCCACCAGCATCTCGAGGTCGGCGATTGCCTTTGCTCGCCAGTGCACGAACCGCTCCCGGGCCCGTTCGACCGCCGGCTCGGGAACCGCCGCGCAGCGCGCCAGCACGCCAACGGAGTCGATCGCCCCCCCGGTCGCCTTGATTCGAGCGCTGGAGTCGCGAAAGGCGAGCTCGACCCAACGCTCCGCTGAGAGCCTGCCGCCGTGGATGCGCCTGCCTGTCGCGTAGACCAGCCGGCCGAGACCGCGTACCTCGAACAGTCCCCTGTGGGGTTCCAGCCCGAGCTGCATCTCCTCGAGCATGTCGTCGAGCGCGTTCAGGGCGACCCGCCCATGCCACTGCGGCACCAGCCCCTGATCGATCACCTCCTGCAGGGTCTGACGCTCGACCGAGAGGCCGCGGCGCAGCAACGCCTGGTAGTGCTCCTCATCGCTCAGGTCGAGCTCCTCGATCTCGGCCGCCGCGGCGTCCTCGACCTCGTGCAGCCGCAGTTCGATCTCCGTGTTGGCCGCGATCTCGTGCAGCTCTTCCCTGGCGGAGGCTGCACCGTCGAAGCGTGCTGCCGAGGCGACGAAGCTCCCGATCCGGTCGGGCTTGTCGAGTCCCAGGCGGTGGATCAGCGCCTCGATCGTGGTCGCGTTGAACAAGAGCGTGGCGATCACCACGCCGGCGGTCATCGCCACGAACCGCTCTTGCTCGGGCAACGCATCGGGTATGGCCAGGGCCAGCGCCAGGGCGACGCCGCCCCGGAGCCCGCCCCAAACCACGACGAGCTCGTTGCGGCGACCGAGGTCGGGCAGCCGCGCCAGGCGTGTGACCAGCGGCATGATCGGGAAGATCGCCAGGGGCCGCGAGATCAGCACTGCGGCGATCGCGATCGCGATCGCGTCGAGGTTGTCGACGATCAGTCCGCCCTCGATCACGACTCCGACAAGCAGGAACAGCAGCCCGTTGGCGACGAAGCCGATCGTCTCCCAGGCGGCGTGCCAGGTCTCCACCTCCCGCCGCGGGATCAGCGTGTGCGAGAAGGCCGAAAGGACCAGACCGGCGGTGACCGCCGCCATCACGCCGCTGAGTCCGAGGATCTCCTCGCCGAGCGCGAAGGAGCCGTACGCGAGGGCGATGGTCAGCGCGGTCGACGGCAGCCGGCCGAGCCGTCCCGCGATCTCCCCTACCCCGAGCCCGAGCACCCCGCCGAGCGCGGCGCCGCCGACGAATGCGTAGACGAACTCGCCGGCGCCGTCGAGCACGCTGGTCCCGGCGGTCCCGATCGCCGCCGCAAGCAGGATGTTGAAGAGCACGATCGCGATTCCGTCGTTGAGCAGCGACTCGCCTTCGACCAAGACCAGAAGGCGGTTCGAGACGCCCAGGTTGCGGAACACCGCCGTGACGGCGACCGGGTCGGTGGCTGAGATCAGGGCCCCGAACAGCAGCGCCGCCGTCAGGGAGATGCCGAGGCCGAGGTGGACCATCAACCCCACCAGCACGGTGGCGATGACCAGGGCGACGACCGCCAGCGCCAGGATCGGCGCGAGATTCTTGACGAAGACCCGGGCCGGGAGGGCTAGCGCCGCCTCGAAGACCAAGGCCGGGAGGAAGATGAAGAGCAGGACGTCGTGGAAGGCATCTCCCTCGATCGGTAGGTCCACCCCGTTGGCACGTGCGAGCTCCCCGGCGATGAAGCCGACGAGCACCAAGATCAGGGTCAGGGGAACCCGCATTCGCCTGGTCAGCACCGCCAGTAGGGAGGCGATCGCGAGCAGGGCGGAGATCGCCAGCGTGACCTGGGCGATCTCGTCGATCACGATCTCGGCGACCGGCATCGCCGCGAGCGTACTGCCGGTGGCGCCGCCGGCGGCGCGCGATTGCGCTGTGAGGCGTCAGCCGCAGGAAGGCCGCGGCAGGACCACGCTTGCCCTGGTCCCGGCCTCGGCCGAGGAATCGAGCTCCAGCCTCCCTCCCCGCGCCTCCGCGCGCTCGCGAACTGCGGCTAGGCCCAGGTGCCCTGCTCGCAGCGCCTCGAGTGCGGAATCGCGGTCCATGCCGCTGCCGTCGTCGTCGACCGTCAGTCTCACCTGGTCGCCCTCGGCGGCCGTCTCGAGCTCGATCCGGCTCGCGCCGGCGTGGGTGACCGCGTTCTGCAGCAGCTCCCTGCCGATCGTGAACAGCGGTCCGTCCAGCGAGCCGTCCGCCTCGGGGTGGATGGAGAGCTCGATCTCGACGCCGCTGCGGTCACTGGCCCGCCGCGCGATCTGTTCGAAGGCGGCCGCGAGGCCGAGTTGTTCGAGCGCGCTCGGGTGCAGGTCGAAGATGATCTCGCGAAGCTCGGCGATCGCGGCCTTGACCTCGGCCCGTGCCGATTCCGCCGCCGCAGTGTCTCCCCTGGTTGCACGGTCGAGATCGAGCTGGGCGGCCAGGAGCTGTTGGATCGGCTCGTCATGCAGGGAATAGGCGAGCTCGCGCCGCGAACGTTCCTCGGCCTCGAGAGCCTTGACGGCGAGCGTGCGGCTGGTCTCGGCGAGTGCCTCGATGCGCTGATTGCGTCGGCGCAGCAGCTCCGCCATCCCGATCGAGATAATCCCGATCCCGGCGAGATAGAAGCTGAAGGTTGCCGTGGTCGCGGCCTCACCCGGGACCCCTCCGGGATCGTGGATCACGGCCGTGATCACGTAGAGAGCCGTCGCGACGGCGGCCCAGCGCGCCGTGGCTCGCGGCCCGGATGCCACGGCGGCCAGGACCGGGAACAGGAAGAGGGCGAGCCGCACGTTGGCGAAGGCACCGCCTGAGGCGAGCATCAAGGCGACGACGAAGCCAAGGTCCAGTATCGAGGTCCAGGCCAGGGGAATCGGCCGCCGCGCTCGGGCAAGCCAGAGGCCGACCGCCGCGTAGAGCGCCGCGAGGCCGAGGATGTAGGGGAACGCACCGTGGTTCTCGATGAACGGCTGATCGCTGAGCGAGCCGGCGAAGATGACCGTGACTACGAGAGCGCGGACGATCGAGGTGGTGAGCTCGGTGCCGGCCCGATCGAGGGCACCACTCACTCGATCGCGCCTCGCCGCAGTGCCTCGGCGACCGCCGCTGCCTGGGTGGAGACGCCGAGCTTCTCGTATACACGGCGTAGATACGTCTTCACGGTTGCCTCGCTCAGATGTAGCGTCGCAGCGATCGACGGGGCGGTCTCGCCCGACGCGATCAGAATCAGGATCTCGCGCTCGCGGCCGGAGAGCTCACCACCTCGCTCGGAGCGGTGCCGGAGGTGGTCGAGGACTCCACCCTGGAGCCGGGCGGAGACGACCGTGGCCCCTTCGGCGGCTTCGAGCACGGCCTCACGAATCTCCTCCTCGCCGGCGTCCTTCGAGATGTATCCCGAGGCGCCCCCGGTCAGGGCCGCGTGCACCATCGCCCCCTCGACGAAAGCCGAGAGGAAGACGACGCGGGTGCCGAGCCCCTCACTCTCGATCCGCTCGAGCACAGCCGGCCCGTCGAGCTCCGGCATTCGCACGTCAAGCAGCGCGACCTTGGGCGATCGGGCCCGGATCAGGGCGAGTGCTGAGCGCCCGTCGGCGGCCTCGCCGACGATCTCGATCGTGGGCTGCCCGGCGAGGGCCCGGATCACGCCCCTGCGATAGACGGGGTGGTCGTCGGCGACCACCACTCCGATCTTGTCGCGGTCAGCTTCGGGCATCGGCCGCTCCCTCGGGCGCCGCGTCCGGGGGCTGATGAGGAGGCGAATCGGTGCCGGGCGCATCCCCCGATGCTCGGCACACAGCGGCTCCCGCGGGAGACCCGATCAGGCGGGTTGTCGCGTCATCCGAACGGATGACAGCGAGTGTAAATGCATCGGACCGCAGTCGGCGTCGGTAGGTCGAGCGACGCGAGTTTCAGCCCATCTGGGGGCAGACAGCGGCCCTGATCGGAGGCAAGATGGTTGCCATGAACCGGCCCACACCGAACACGGACCACAACGACTTGGGGGGCACCAGGGTGGGGGCCAGTCGCACATCGGCCAGCGGACCGCGGGGGACCGGTCGGATCAAGATCGTGTCATAGACACCGTTCAGCGATCTCGATCCGTCGCTGATCGCGACACTGAGTACGGCACCGAGGCCCTCGGGGACAGGGCCTCGGTTGTCGTTAAGCGAGACGAGCGGCGCCCGGCACAGGGCGCCCGAGCTAAGCCTCGTAGAGGCCCTCGACCTCCCCTTGGTACTTGTCGGCCACAACGTTGCGCTTGACCTTCAGGGTCGGGGTCAGCTCGCCGGCCTCCTGGGAGAGGTCCGCCGGCAGGATCTTGATCTTCTTGACCTGCTCGACCCGAGCAAACTTTTCGTTGATCCGGTCGACGTGGGCCATGATCGAGGACTTCACATCGGCGTTCGCGGCGACCACGCCGGGATCCGGATCCAGACCGTTTTCCTTTCCGTACTTGACCGCTTCCTCGGGATCGAGGGTGACCAGCGCAACCAGGTAGGGCCGGCGGTCGCCGATCACCACGCACTGGCTGACCAGCGGGTGCTGCTTGATCTCGGCCTCGAGGTTGGCCGGCGTGATGTTCTTGCCCCCGGCCGTGATGATGATGTC
>CAXMST010000216.1:0-14187 GCA_964196325.1 uncultured Acidimicrobiia bacterium | reverse complement strand
CGGGACACCTATGAGGCCTCGAGCGATCGCGATGACATAGAGAGCGCGGCGACAGTGTGGCTCGAGGGGACCGGAGCCGAGCTCGGGGAGGTGGAGCTGACCGACGGCAATGTGGTCACGATCGAGGTCTTCGGCCCCGAGCCGCCTCCGGACCCAGAGCCGTTGGCCGCCTCCATAGCCGGGGCGCTGGAGGAGGAGCAGGTCGAGCTCACCGTCAGTTGGACGCCCCGCCAGACCACCACGGTCACCCGGGAGTCCGGCTAGCGATGTCGAAGCACGACCACAAAGACAAGGGCAAGACAAAGCGCGTCGAGGCCGCCGGAGGGCTGGTGCTCCGGCGCAGGAATGGTGAGCGTCAGGTCGCGGTCGTGCACCGCCCCCGCTACGACGATTGGTCGCTGCCGAAGGGCAAGCTGGATCGGGGCGAGAGCTTCGAGGGGGCGGCGCTGCGCGAGGTCGAGGAGGAGGCCGGGGTTCGCTGCAGCTTGGGACGGGAGCTGCCGCTGAGCACCTATCGGGACAACAAGGGCCGCCACAAGACCGTCCGCTGGTTTCTGATGGAGCTGCTCCCGGGTGAGCCGAGGGCACCGTTCGAGCCCAACGAAGAGGTCGACGAGCTGCGCTGGCTGACCCCCGCCGAGGCGATCGCGTTGGTCGCCTACGAGCACGACCGCCGGCTGCTCGAGCTGATCGGGGAGCCCTAGCTCGCGGCCGGCGGTGCCGCCAGTGGGTCCTCGCCAGTCCGGGTCCAGATCGTCTGCTGGGGGAAGGGGATCTCGATCCCGGCCCGGTCGAAGCCGGCCTTGATCCGCTCGCGCAGCTCGCGGCTGATTCGCCACTGCTCGGAGGGCCGGGTCTTGACCACGAGCCGGATCACGATCGCGCTCGCCGCCAGCGCCTCGACGCCCCAGACCTCCGGCTTGTCGATGATGTCGTCCTCCTCCTTGGCGTACGCTTTGGCGATCTCCCCGAGCAGCTTCTTCGCCGCGGGGATGTCGGTGTCGTAGGCGACCTCGATATCGAGCAGGGATCGCGACCAGTGCTGGGACATGTTCGCGACCCTGAGGATCTCGCCGTTGGGCACGTGCCAGACGGATCCATCGACCGAGCGCAGCCGTGTGACCCGCAGGCTGACGTGCTCGACCACGCCGTTGGCCTCGCCCAGGTCGACGATGTCCCCGACCGCGTACTGGTCCTCGAGCAGGATGAAGATCCCGCTGAAGAAATCCTTGACGAGGCTCTGGGCACCGAACCCGATCGCCAGGCCCGCAACCCCGGCCCCGGCCAGCAGCGGCGCCAGATCGACCCCGAGCTCGGCGAGCACGAGGAAGAGCGCGATCAGATAAACGAAGAAGCTCACCGCGCCACTCAGAACAGAGCTGATCGCCTCCAGCCGTTGGCCCGAGCGGGCGGCGCTCTCGGTGTCCCTGCCAGGCATCGGAGTGAACTCGGCCGCCGCCTGCAGCCGGCGCTGCACGGCGCTGTCGGCGGTCTGGCGCACCGCGTTTTCCACCGCGCGTGAGGCGATTCGACTGACGATCACCGCCGCAATCAGGATCAGGGCGATCGTCAGCGGCTTGTCGACGGCCCAGTCGCCGACCTCGTCGAGTGTGGTCGCGAGGCTCGGAGCTGCAATCGCTTGGGCGGTGCTGGCTGCCACGCCGCCAAAGCTACCGGCCGTTCCGGCGGGCCCGGCGGGGCCCGGTGCGACTCAGTCGATCGGGATCTCCTCGACCCGATCCTCGGCGGGTGGCGGCTCGTCGAGCCGCTCGAGGTAGTGGTCGAGCAGGGTGCGGAGGGTGAGCAGCGCCTCGCGCTGGAATTCGTTGATCTGCCCGCGCAGCTCCGGCGGCCCGCTGGCCCGGAGTATGTCGGCGGCCCGGCAGATCGGGCAGAGCTCGACGCAGCGCATCTCGCCGTCGTGGCTGCCGGCCGCGGTCGTCGCTGCTCCAAGACCGTCGCGCAGCGCGCGCCAAGCATCGGTCGCGGGGTCGCCTCCGGCGGAGCCGGGGGATTGGTCCGGGGTTTCGGGCTCGCCGCTAGCGGACACCGGCTCCGCCCCTGCGAGCCGACCGGCGCTCGCCCCGGCTTCGGCCGCCTCCGTTCGGGCCGCCGCCCGCCTTCTCATCCGCCGGGGCTTGGCCGTCGTCAAAGCTGATCTCGAGCACGCCGTCGGTTAGTTTTGCGCCCGATGGGCTGTGGCGGCTGAGCGCCGTGGGCAGAATGATCGTTCGCTTCTCGCGCCCGGCTCGCACGATCAACTCCTGGCCGACCTTCTTCAGGGTGAGTTCGTCGCGGTCGGCGAACGGGACCCGAATCGAGAGCACGGTTCCCGCCGCGTCGCTGGTGATCCGTTGGGCAAGCTCGGTATGCAGGACCGCGGCTGGGTCCCGATCGGCAAATAGCTCGGCCCCGAGCCGCTCCAGCATCCGGGTGCCCATCACCTCCTCGTCGAAGTAGCGGGCACGCAGCAGCGGGATCGGCTCGAAGCCCTCGCGGACCAACTCCACGTTCTCGGCCTGACGATCGCGCCAGTTCGCGAAATATGTGCCGGCCACGTCGTCTGGGAAGACTTTGTTGACGACTACGGCGTCGGTCAGGTAGCCGTACAGATTCAGATAGGTGAAGGTGCGCTGCGCCTCCCGAATCACCATCCGGTCGGGGTTCATCACCAGGCGGATCGAGGTGCGCTCGTGGTCGCGGAGGATCTCGTTCATCGCGACCAGGTTGCCGACCAGGCGCTGGACGTCGGCAAAGACATCGTTACTGGGCAGCGGCACGTCCATGAACGTGCGCGCCAGCGGCCGCGCCGCGGCGACCAGTCGCCGCTCCCAGGGCAGCACCTTGTCGAGCCACCAGCGCGCGATGTCGGGAAACGAGAGCAGGCGCAGGGTCTCACCGGTCGGCGCGCAGTCGACGATGATCACGTCGAAGCGGCCGGACTCGTGGTGGCGCTTGATCTGCAGCAGGCTGAAGAGCTCATCCATTCCCGGTGGAACGGTGAGCTCCTCGGCTGCAACGCCCATCAGTCCGCGGTCGGCCAGCAGCCGGCCGAGCCAGTCCTGGACCGCGGCCCAGTTGTCCTCCATCTCGCGTTGGGCCTCGACCTCCTGACCCCAGAGGTTGTCGCCGATCTCGGTCGGCTCGGGGCCCAGTTGGACCTCGAACGAGTCGGAGAGGCTGTGTGCCGGGTCGGTCGAGAGGACCACTGTGCGCGAGCCGGCGGCGGCGCATCGGCGTGCCGTTGCGGCGGCGACGCTGGTCTTCCCGACGCCGCCCTTGCCGGTGTAGAGAATCGTGCGAGGCGGCTCTCCCGGCCCCTTCTGGAGCGGGTCAGGCATGCGCGCAGGGTAGTGGATCGAGGCGCGGGCGGGCGGGCGCGCCCCAGTACACCCATCCGCAAATACGATCACCCTCGCGCGGCGTCCGCAGCGGCCACTCGCGGGAGTGCGACCGTACTTACGGACGCGCGTACTAATCCTCCCGGCCGGGCTCCTGGCCTTCTTCGCCCTCGTCTTCCTCCCCGTCGTCCTGGTCTAGCGCGGTCGCTGAGACGGAGCCCACCCCACCGGCGTGGTAGTGGGTCTGGAAGTCCTCGAGCACCGCGGAGAGCTCCGCTTCGTCAACCGGCACCTCATCGGAGAGCCGGACCCAGTTCGAGCCCTCGTAGGCCTCCATGTTGAAGATGTCTTGATCGATCGATGCGGAGTCGTCGACGATCACCACGACCTCGGTCTGGGGGTTGAAGTAGGTGCCCGGCTGGTTGGCGAGCTCCTCGATCTCGTAGTTGAACTCTTCTTTTCGGCTTGCCATCAGTCTCGTTATATCCAGTCGGAGCCGCGCGCGGCTGCCCGGCCGGGCAGCCTACTGGCCGAGTCCCTCCAGATCGCGTAGCTGGCGGGCAATCTCGGCCTCGACATCGAGCGGCTCCTTGTCGTTGCGAAGGCGTCGTTCGTTGCGGGCGACCACCAGCTGACGGACCTCCTCGACCAGCCCGGGGTCGACGTTGAGATCGACCTTCGGGACCCGCAGCTTGGTCATCTCGGCCTCGACATCGAGCACCGGCTCACCGCGCTTTGCTTGACGGAAGGCCTTCGCCTCGAGCATCTGGCGGATCTCGGCCTCCTGGACCTGCTGGGGAACCTGCTCGCCGACCCCGCGCCCGTGGGCCGGGGCGAGCTCGTGGTCCATCGCGAATGTCCCCTTGCCGATCTCGCGGTACACGGCGCCGGCGCCGGCGAAGGCCAGGGCCGCAATCGGGATCGCAAGCAGCACCACGAGGAGGATCACATCGCCGTTGCTGAGGGCGAGCGGCAGCACTGCATCCAGGGTAGCGCGCGGTTTGCGATCCGCCTAGCGGTCGGCTATCCTTTCAGTGATTGACTGACTAGTCAATCGGTTTGGTCGCGCGCCAGCCAACGACACCCTCCCAGGCGGATACCCGGAGGGTCGGCAACCCGCGATCGGCTCAAAACTCGCTTAGAAGGAGTGACCCCGTGGTTGATTTCACCTTGACCGACGAGCAGCAGGACCTCCGTGAGATGGCGCACAACTTCGCCGAGAAGGAGATCCGCTCGGTAGCCGCCGAGTTCGACAGAGAAGGCACCTGGCCGCAGGAGGTCATCGAAAAGGCCTGGGAGATCGGGCTGATGAACACGCATACGCCGACCGAGTACGGCGGACCTGGTCTCGACTACCTCTCCGGCACCCTGATCGAGGAGGAGTTCGGCTGGGGCTGCTCTGGGATCGGTACGTCGCTGGCCGCGAACGGTCTGGCCAGCGCGCCGGTCGGGCTCGGCGGCTCCGAGGCGATCAAGCGGGAGTACCTCGGGATGCTCTCTGAGGGGCCGAAGCTGGCCAGTTTCTGCCTGACCGAGCCGGACGCCGGCTCCGACGTTTCGGGGATGAAGACGACCGCCACCAAGCAGGGCGACAAGTGGGTCATCAACGGCTCCAAGTGCTTCATCACCAACGGTCAGTACGCAGACTGGTACACCGTCTACGCGAAGACCGACAAGGACGCGGGCCATCGCGGAATCTCCGCTTTCGTGGTTCCCCGCGACGACACCGTCGTGATCGACAAGAAGGAGGACAAGCTGGGACAGCGCGCCTCCAACACCGCGACGGTGACCTTCAACGAGACCGAGATCCCGGTCGGCAACATCCTCGGCGAGGAGAACAAGGGGTTCAAGCTCGCGATGATGACCCTCGACCGGACCCGTCCGGGAGTCGCCGCGATGGCGGTCGGAATTGGCCGGGCCGCCTTTGAGCACGCCTGTGCGTACTCGAAGGAGCGCGAGCAGTTCGGGGTCCCGATCGCGATGCACCAGGCGATCTCGTTCATGATCGCCGACATGGCGACCAAGGTCGAGGCCGGCAGGTTGCTCACCTGGCAGTCCGCTTCGCTGCTCGACAACGGCCTGCGGAACACGCTCGCCGCGAGCCATGCAAAGCGCTTCTCCGCGGACTCGGCGATGGAAGTGACCACCGACGCCGTGCAGGTCTACGGTGGCTACGGGTTCATCAAGGACTACCCGGTTGAGAAGCTGATGCGCGACGCGAAGATCATGCAGCTGTACGAGGGCACCTCCCAGATCCAGCGCCTGGTGATCGCCAAGGAGGTCCTGATGGGGCGCGACGTCAACGAGCGGCTCCCCGAGGAGATCCCCAAGGACGCCGAGAAGGAGGCCGTTCCGGCCTAGATGCGGTCGCGGCTTCGCGCTGCAGACACACCAAGCCGGCCAAGAGAGCCCCCGGGACGGTCCCGGGGGCTCTCTTACGTTCGGCTCGCCCTATCGTTCATCCCATGGCTGAGCGTCAGAGGAAGCCGGTCGCGCAGGCGGCGGCCGAGGCGACCCGCGCGGCAAGGGTCGCCAAGCCGCGCGGCCAGGGCGCGGCGCGCGGAGGCGAGCCGCTCGGGGTGGACCTGCGACGCGCGGACGTGTTGATCCTGCTGGTGCTGCACCTGATCGAGGCTGAGCCCGCCTACGGCAACCGCCTGATCGAGCAGATCGGGGCGATCACCGAGGGCGCGATGGCGGTCAACCCAAACACGATCTATCCCCTGCTCCGCGAGCTCGAGGGGGCCGGCAGGATCGAGGGCAGCTGGGAGCACCCCGACCGCCGCACCCGCCGCTTCTATGAGATCACCAAGTCCGGTAGAGCCGACTTGAAGCGCCTCCGGGGTGAGCTCGGGCCGGTCCTGCAGCGGATGTCGCGGACGATCGAGCTGATCAAGCGTGAGGTCTACGGCCCAACGTGACCGAGATCGAGGCCACAGTCGAGATCCCCGCCTCCTTGGCGGACGTCTGGCAGCTCTACTTCGACCCCGAGCGCTGGCCGATCTGGGTTGACGGGTTCACCCGGGTGACCGCCAGCAGCGGTTACCCCGAGCGGGGCGGGACCCTGAGCTGGGAGTCCAACCCCGCCGGCCGGGGCCGGGTCAGCGAACGCGTTCTCGAGCATGACCCGCGACGCCTGCACCGCGTCGAGTACGTGGATCCGGGTTCCTCGGGCGAGCTCGTGACCCGGTTCGAGATGTTGGCGGCCGGGCCCGAGGGCCGGCGCACGAGCGTCACCCAGCAGCTCAGCTACAGCCTCCGGGAGAGCGGACCGGTCGCTGCGCTCACCGACCGCCTCTTCATCCGCTCGCAGATGCGAGGCTCGTTGCAGCGGACCCTGGCTGACCTTCGGGCCGAGGCGGCCTTTCAGGATCCGTCGGGGGATGACTGACTGGTCAGTCAACCGGTACGCTGAGACAGCCTTCAAGCCACTGATCGGAGAGAGAGTTGTTCGTCTTCAAAGCTGCTGTCGTCGGCGCCGGAACGATGGGCGGGGAGATCGCCCAGACGATCGCCGCGGCCGACATCGACGTCGTCCTCAAGGACATCGACCAGAAGTTCGTCGACCAGGGTCTGGACAAGGCCCGCGCGGTCACCAAGGGCCAACTCGACCGGCTCGTCAAGAAGGAGAAGCTGACCGCCGAGCAGGCCGAGCTACGGCTCGAGGAGGTGCTGGGACGGATCACCGGGGCAACCGAATACGCTGATTTCGGCGACGTCGACTTCGTGATCGAGGCCGCGCCGGAGCGGATGGAGATCAAGCAGCAGGTACTCGCCGAGCTCGACGAGGTAACGCCCGGCCACGCGATCATCAGCTCCAACACGTCCTCCCTCTCGATCACCGAGATGGGCGCGGTGACGCTGCGCCCCGGCAAGGTGGTCGGCTTCCATTTCTTCTACCCGGCTTCGGTCATGCCGCTGCTGGAGATCGTCCGCGGTGAGGAGACCTCTGAGGAGACGGTCACCGCGGCGGTCAACTTCGCTCAGGGGATCCGCAAACAGCCGATCGTCTGCGAGGAGGTGCCTGGGTTCGTCGTCAATCGGATCCTCAACAGCTCGGTCGCGGAGGTCTGGCGCGAGCAGGAGGAGAAGGGACTTTCGATCAAGGCGATCGACGAGGGCATCGCCGCGGCCAACGTGGCGCCGATGGGACCGTTCATCCTGACCGACGCGCTCGGCCTGGACACGGCGTTGCACGTGGCCGAGCACCTGCGCGATTCCTACGGGGAGCGGTTCTACGTCCACGGTGGCATGCAGAAGCTGGTCGCCGACGGCAAGCTGGGCGCCAAGAGCGGCGGGGAGGGGGTCTACAAGGGCGGCGAGCCGAACCTGCCGGGCGATGCGGAGCCCGACATCGACGCCCTGGTCGAGATGTTCTCGCTGAAGGCCCTGATGGAAGCCTGCCTGCTGCTCGAGGAGGGCGTCTGCACCGTTCGGGAGATCGATCTTGGGATGATGGCCGGAGCCGGCCTCGATCCCCGCCGGGGTCTGTTCCCACCGTTCTGGGGGGCCGACATCAACGGCCTCGACAAGGCGCTGGCAGGGCTGGAGTCGCTGGCCGACAGTCATCCCGACCGTTTCACCGTGCCGCGAATCCTCAAGCGCCTCGTCGCCCAGGGCCGGCTTGGGATCGCCGCCGGACAGGGTTTCTACGCCTACCCGCAGGCCGATGAGGGTGAGCAGACCGAGACGGTCAAGCTCGAGACGCGGGAGCACGGGGTCGCTATCGCCTGGCTCGCCAACGCGCCGCTGAACGCGATCAGCCCGCAGGTGCTGGCCGACCTCCGGACCGTCTGGGACAGGGTCAAGGCCGGCGGCGAGATCCGCGCGATGGTTGTTGCCTCCTCGATTCCGGTCGTGTTCTCGGCCGGCGCCGACATCAAGGCGTTCACCCAGATGGACGAGGCCGGCGGCGCCGAGCTGGTCGACGGCGCCCACGCGCTGATGCGCGAGATCGAGAGCGAGGCGATCGTCACCGTTGCCGCCGTCAACGCACTCGCCTTCGGCGGCGGCTGCGAGCTGGCGATGGCCTGTGACATGCGGATCGCGGCGCAGTCAGCGATGTTCGGGCAGCCGGAGATCAACCTCGGGATCATCCCCGGGTTCGGCGGCACCCAGCGCCTGCCGCGCCTGGTCGGTCCGCAGAAGGCGCTGGAGATGAACCTGGTCGGAGATGGGATCACGGCTGCCGAGGCCTACCAGTACGGCCTCGTCAACTACCTGGTCCCCGACCAGGAGCTGCTCGACACGGCGCTCTCGATGGCCCGCAAGCTCGCCGGACAGGCGCCGCTCGCGGTCGGCGAGATCAAACGCGTCTCCCACAACGGCGACCTGGACGAGGGCATCGAGGCCGAGAAGGCGGGGTTCGCCCACGCTTTCTTCTCCGAGGACGGCAAGGAGGGCATCGGCGCCTTCCTCGGCAAGCGCAAGCCGAAGTGGAGCGGCAAGTAACCTCGCCGAGACCCGGGCCGGCCGAGGAACAGGTCGGCGCCCTTGCCGAGCTGCTGTCCGGGGCCGAGCGCGTTGTCGCGCTGACCGGCGCCGGGATCTCGGTGCCCTCCGGGATCCCGGACTTCCGCACCCCGGGGGAGGGGGCCTGGACCAGGGTCGATCCGATGAAGGTGGCAACCATCGATGCCTTCCACCGGGACACCAAGGGTTTCTGGGACTTCTACCGGCCGCGCTTCGAGCTGCTCGGCGACAAGCTCCCGAACCCCGCCCATCAAGCTCTAGCTGAGCTTGAGAGCATGGGAAGGCTGGAGGCCGTGATCACCCAGAACATCGACCGGTTGCACAGCCGGGCGGGCAGCCGCGAGGTGATCGAGGTGCACGGCTCGATCGAGACGTCTTCCTGCACGACCTGCGGTGCTCGATGGCCCCTGAAGGAGGTCGCCGAGCTCTTTGACGAGGATGGCATCGCGACCTGTAGCGGCTGTCTGGGCAAGGTCAAACCCGACGTCGTGCTCTTTGGAGAGCTGCTTCCCGAGGCCGAGATCGAGCGCGCCCGGGCGCTCTCGGCCTCGGCCGATCTGATGATCTGCGTGGGCTCCTCGCTCGAGGTCTTTCCGGTGGCCGGCCTGCCCGGGCTGACCCTCGCCGGCGGCGGCGACCTGGCGATTGCCACCCGGAGCCCGACTCCGTACGACGACGACGCCGCGGTGCGCCTCGACGGCGATGTCGCAGAGCAGCTACCCGCCGTGGTCGCGGCCCTGAGCTAGCGGCTACGAGCCTGCTTCGGTGGCGGGTCCGCCGGCCCGGCCGCGCACAGCGCGCCTGGTCAGCCGCAGCGCCACCGACAGGGCCTCGGGGTCGATCGGGCGGCCCCCCAGCGCCTGGTCTCGAAGCTCGGCGACGGGGCCCTGAGCCTCCACGTCGCGGCCGTCGGCGGCGCTGCGTCGTAGTGCCTCCAGCGCCGCGGCCAAAGTCAACGCGGCGAGCGCTTCCCGACCTTCCTGGGCCGCCCGCTCGGCATCGACCAGCAGCACCTCGTGCGGGGCGACGTCGTCGCGCCCTCCCAGCACGGCGGCGATCCGCTGCTGGGCACCGACCCCGTCGACCGTCTCGGCCCGCGCGCTCCCTCGACGAGCCTCCGGCAGCTCAATGGCGGCGCTCCAGCGCCCGCCGGCCACCTCCTCGCCCGAGCCATAGCCCAAGCGGGCCATGACGGCCTGCGCGGCCCGGATGTCCGCCGCGTAGGGGTCTGGAGCCGCGACCCTGTGGGCCAGCAGGGCGCGATTGGCGGTTCGCACGACCTCCTCCACGAGCCCCTGGGCGAGCCTACTGTCTGAGCCAACCTGGGCGAGCCAGTCGGCCGCATCCTGTTCCCGATCGAACGGCAGGGCCTTGATCAGGGTCAGGCGCGTCATCCGCAGCGGCTCGGCGCCGGGCTCACTCTCGATCGGTACCGGGCGGCCGCGCCGCAGCCTGGATCGGGCCCGGGCTGCTCCCATGGTCCGCACCGCGAGCACGTCGACATCGGCTTGGGGCTCGCCCGGCGGTCGGACCAGGTAGCGGCCGTCGTCGACAGCGATCTCGCCGGAGAGGTCGAGTTGGGCGAAGGGCAGCAGCGTCACGGTCCGGCCCGCCTTGGGCCGGCGGCCCTACTCGCCCTGGTGGGCGTTGGAGGCGCGCCCGCCGCCGCTGGGCAGCGAGAACTCCGAGGGCTTGATCGGCACCTCGGGCTGGTCAAGCTCGCCGATCCGGTCCAGCAGCTTGTCCCACTGGTTCGGATCGAGCAGGCCGCTCGACTGCCCGGCTCGCTCGCCGGGACCGAGCGTCGGGTTGAAGCCGAGGTGGATGTGGTCGGCGTGATCGCCCATCGCAAAGGTCGGCCCGCCAATCTCCATCAGCGAGATGATCTGCGCGGGGGCCATCGCGCCCTGCAGCTTGAGCAGATCGGTGAGCGCCGCCTCGGTGATCGAGCCGCGACCCTGGTTGCCGAGGATCGGGATCCCGTTGACCGCGGCGATGTCGACCGCGTTGCCGGAGGAGTGGTGGGAGACGTTGCCGGAGGCGGTCAAGAAGCCGTGCCCGCATTTGAGCGAGGTCACCGTGGGCTTCAGGCCGCGGGCGGCGAGGTAGGAGAGCGAGGCCAGGACCCGGCGGTCGACCACGCCCGCCTTGATGTCGGCACGCCCGCAGGCGTAGATCTCAATCTTCGGATCGCGCAGAACCCGCTGCTGCAGCTGACCCTTGCTCATCAGCAGGATCTCGCCGACGCCGGCGCGCTCGGAGAACGGGCTCTTGCCGGCGGCCCGGTAGATCGCGGTCGCCTCGAGCAGCTTCCAGCCGTCGAGGATCGGCTTCGGGTCGATCTTGCGCGAGCCGCGCCCGGCGGGCTCGATCGCGAAGTGCACGTGGGAGCCGAGCTGGGGACGCTCGGCTCCGACCTCGCCGAGCACCGTGCCGGCGATCACCCGGGCGCCCTGGCGCAGCGGCCGTGCGTCCATCGTCTCGGGGTCGAAGCGCAGGGCGCCGGTGAAGTAGGTCTTGTAGGTGCCGCCTGAGCCGGCGCCCTTACCCCCGAGATCGTCGAGCTGGCCGCTGAGAGCAGCGCGCTCGCGGTTGGCCTTGCGCTCGGGCAGTGCGTACATGCGCTCGCGCATGTCCTCGGTATCGGCCAGGGTCTGCTCCTGCTCCTCGGTGGCGGCGGCCCGCTCGGAGTCCTGCCCGCGCAGCTCGGTCGCCTTGCCCTGGCCCTTGCCGGGCGTGATCAGCTTGAAGTCGGAGTTGGTCAGCTTGCGGTCCTTGGCGACGGGGATCGCCTCGGCCAGCTCGCCCACCTGGGAGTAGGTGTAGTCGTTCCCGTAGGCATCGCGCAGGATGACGTAGGTGCCGAGCTTCTTGCTCTTGCCGATTTTCTTGACCGTGCCGTCGTTGACCGCGACCAGCGGCGCGCCTTGCTTGGCGAAGATGTTGATCCCGCGCCTGGTCGGGGAGTTGCTGATCACATCGGCGACGTTGCCCTCGGAACCCTTGCGGGGGGTGGCGCGGCGCTGGGCCTGGCGCTCTGAGATGTCGTCGGCGTAGCGGGCCTTGGCGGCGACCGGGAAGTGGGCGCCCTCGGTCAGCCCGGTCAGCGAGCTCACCAGGCCGCTTGGCAGCTTGCCGTACTGGCGCGCGTAGAGCAGCACCTCGTCGACGTACCAGTCGGCGTGGTTGTAGGAGAAGATCGCACTGCGCAGGTCGTCCTCCCCGCCGGATGCGTTCAGGTAGCGGGCGGCGCCGCAGATCGCGTCGACGGGGTTGTAGGGGTCCTTGCGGCCGTCGCCGTTGGCGTCGACCCCATAGGCCTTCCAGGTCGAGGGCAAGAACTGCATCCAGCCGACGGCGCCGGCGGTCGAGACATTGAGGTTGGTGCCAAAGGCCGTCTCGATCCGGTTGATCGAGGCGAGCACCTGCCAGGGGATCCCGTATTCGGTGCCACAGGCCTGGTAGATCGAGAGCAGGAAGGGCGGGATCGTGAATTGGTCGATGATGAAGTTGGGAACCCCGATCGGGGCCGCGCCGGGCGGCGCGACCGTGACCGAGGGGTTGGCGTTGGTCGGGCTGCCGTCGGGGTTGCGGTCCTTGGTGCCCTTGCCCTTGCCGTTGCCCTTGCCGTCGTCGGTGCCCTTGCCCTTGCCCTTGCCGTTGCCGTTGCCGTTGCCGTTGCCCTTACCCTTGTCGCCGTTACCGCCGCCCTTGTTCTTGTCGGTGCTCGTGTCGCCGCCGTCCTTGAACGGGTTGTCGGAGTCGGGCAGGCTCTTGGGGCCCTCGGGCTCGGGGTTGGTGTTGGGCTCGGTGGGCTCGGTGGGCTGGGTGGGCTCGGCGGGTTCTGTGGGCTCGGTGGCGGGCTGCTCGGTGCCCAGCTCGCCCTCGGCCTGCTCGGCCTGCTCGGCCTGGTTGGCGGCCGCCTCCTGCTCGGTCTGCTTGCGCGGGGTCTGCTCGTCGTAGTCGGTCTTGCCCTTGCATTGAGGGTCGTCGAGGTCGAGCTGGCTGTCGGCGTCGTCGTCGAAGCCGTTGGAGCAGTCGGGGAGCTGGGGGGGCGGGCCGGCGCTCTCAGGAAGGTCGATGGAGAGGCTCTCGTCGTCGCCCGCCAAGCCCGGGCCACCCGCCGCGCCCACGGCGCCCGCGACGAGCAGCGCGCCAAGGAATCCCAGCACGAAGATGGTTGCAAGCCTGTTTGTCATTGACGTCTCGTTGCCCCGTCCGGTGTTTGTCCCGCTCCCAACCTTAGAGCGCCGACAGGTCCTCTCTCCAATCCAGCCGTAAAGCTATTGATCTGTGGGCAGGATTGCAATCAGCCCCAGCCGAGCGCAACGCCCCCGCCGCCGCGCTAGCGTGCCTGGTAGCTGTCCGCTGAAGCTGAGGAGAAGAACGATGACCGAAGGTGGGGAAGGGCTCCGCGCAAAGGGCGAGGAGGCTCTGGGTGAGCTTGCCCAGGCGCTACTGGAGAATCCGATGTTCAGCCAGGCGATGGGCCGCGCAATGGGCGCCGGCGAATCCGCGATGCAGGCGCAGAAGAAGGCCCTGGGCGCGCTCGACGTTGCCAGCGCCGGTGACGTCGATCGGCTTCAGCGCCGCCTGCGCTCGCTCTCCGACCGGGTCGAGGAGCTCGAAGACCAGATCGACGCCCTCGTCCGGGAGGTCAAGGCGGCCGACGGCGCCGACGGCAAGTAGTCGCGGTCAGAGGCCGAGCCTGACGCTAAGCTCGAGGGTTAGAGGGCCCGTCGGACCCACGGCTCTCATCTGCCAGGAGCTCGGCCGCCGCCTTTGCGAGCCGGACCGACGCAGCCTCCAGCGGCTCGTCCTGCAGCGGTCGCGCGCCGCTCCGAGCCAGGACCGTGGCGATTGCCAAGCGGACGCCGGCTTCGGTGGCAGCGGCGAGTAGCGCCGCGCTCTGCAGGTCATAGAGGGCGCCCGCGGGCAGCGAGCCGGGGGGTGGGTCGAGGCGACCGACGCTGTGCAGGGGTGCGCACCCCTCGCAGGGCTCCACCAGCCCCCGAGTCAGGTCCGGATCGGGCGCCAAGGCCTGGCTCGGCCGCGCCCCGTAGGCCGCGCTGGCGCCATCGTCGGCGATCACGGCCCGGGCGGCCACCGTCGCCCCCAGCCGCCGGTGGGATCCGTCCTGCGGCGATTCGGGCTCCGGGTCGAGACAGCGCGAGCTGCCGACCCGAATCGCTCTCACCGTGCCTCGCCTCCCCAGTTCCGAGATCACCAGGGCGGCGGTGGGGCCGCCGACGCCGGTCGCTTGGACCGTTAGCTCAAGCCCGGCCTTGGTCTCCCCGTGGTAGCCCCAGAGCCCGCGGTGATGGTTGCTCATGCGTGCCTCAACGAGCAACTCCTGGGCGATCGTCAGCGCCCG
>CAXMST010000215.1:0-11633 GCA_964196325.1 uncultured Acidimicrobiia bacterium | reverse complement strand
GCCGGTCCCGCAGGCGACGATGCGGATCTCGTCCCCACCTAGCTCCTCGGTTCCCGGGTAGTAGACGTATCTGTCGGGAGCCGCTCCCGTCGGCGAAGTTACCTGCCCACCAGCCATTAATCGACCACCCTTCCGCTCTTGGTCCATTCGCGTGCCCCATGCGTAGAGGCCCTCCTCTGGACTGACTTTCTGTGCAGTTGACAGCCTATACATTGACTAAAGGCCGTGCAGCCCGACCATCGGACGAGGTGCCGGCCGCGGGCGGCCGCCGCTACCTGGTCGATTCGGGAATCGAGTCGAAGCGGGAGCTGGCCGCGCTGGACGGCCAAGTCCACGCGAGCATAGAGGCACTACATGCTTGAGCGCCGGTGAGGGGCGATCCTGGGAGTCGCCACCAGCACCCCGGCGCGGTCGGGGCGTGCGCGAACTGTCGGTGCGGCGGCCCGCGTGGCTGATCGAGGGGAACGTAGAGCCTGAATAGGCGCTAAGCGACAATGCACGATAATCAACGTTATGTAAACCCAAGCGGTATCACCGCAGGTCAACCACCGGGTTGACCCAAGGGAGACCCTTCAGCCCGCCCCTCTAGGCCGGGTCTTCGGGGTCCTTGAATCCCTTCCAGTGGGTTCCGTCGCAGAACGGCTTGTTGGAGGAGCCACCGCAGCGGCACAAAGTCTGGCGGTTGCGGACTTCGTAGGGATCTCCTCCGGCGGAGACGACTGGAATGCCGCCGCGTACGTAGTAAGGGCCGTTCACCGCTGCCTTTACCGCCGGGCTCATGACTTCCTCGACAGGCTCCTCGCTGTCGGGCTCGGCAGCGGTCAACGCGCCCGACGGGCACTGCCGGATCGTGGCTCTGATCTGATCAGCGGGCGCGGCGTTTTGGTCGATCCATGGCTCGGTACCGAGTTTCCAGACCGCGGGCAACCCGTCGGTACAGGCTCCTGCGTGTGCGCAGACGCTGCGATCGTCCTGGATCGTGACCTGGGCCGCCTCGTACTCATCGCGCCGTTGCGCGATCGCCCCGTTGTCGGCGGTCTCTGTGCCGTCAAAGCCGACCTCCTTGTGAGTCCCGTCGCAAAATGGCTTGTTCGATGAGCGCCCGCAGCGGCACAGAAACGCGCGGCCACCCTCGTGGACCGTGGCACCCGCGGCGTCGCGGACCTCGACCGCCCCCTCGAGCATGTATGGACCGTGCTCCCTCACATTGATGCTTGGGGCGCCGGCGGCGTCCTCGCTCATCTGTCTCCTCCGGGGTTGCGGTAATGCGGTAGGTCAGTCGGAGTCACCCTACCTGACAGTTTCCGAGGCGATCCGGGGACGGCCGGGAACCTCGGGAGCTGGTCCGGCTATTCGGCGAGCCGCTGGCGCACCTTGCTTACGGCCGGTGCCGAGGTGTGGCAGGCGCGGGCGATCACGCGATCCGGCCGTTCGGGGCTTCGCCTGATCTCGAACTCGAGCGTCCCGACCTTGCGGAGTTGGAGGCGTTGCTCCCGCGTGGCGTCCGCCGCCTGCTCGCCCATCGCCGCAGCCTCCCCGGCGAGGACGCGTCTGCAGGCGAGGCAATAGAGCCCGCCCGCGTCCTCCGACCAGTCGGTCGGGATCCCAGGATGCTTGCCCTCCGCCCCCTCCATCCAGCGCGCCCGCACCGCGCAGCGGCTGCAGGTCCAGGTCACGGTGTCCGTTGGGGCGCTCAACCGAGTGCGCGAGAACTCAGCTGCTCGAATTCCATCTCGCGTCCTTCGGCTGGGCGGTTCCCCGTGGGCGCCACTGAGCCTCACGCGGGGAGCTAGTGGCGATTTGGAGGCTGCGCCATAACCTAGCAGTCGCCCCAAGACGAACCGCGCCCGCGCGGGCGCGGCGCCAGGGCCCGGCGGCAGTGTAATCTCAGCGGCAAGGTGACTCCCGAGCCCGCACTCCCCCTGACCGGCGCCTGCGGCTGTGGCGCGGTCCGTTTCGAGCTCAGCGAGCGTCCGGTTGGCGCACTCTATTGTCACTGCACACGGTGCCAACGGCGCTCCGGCACGGCCGCGCCGGCGTCGGCGAGGATCGCGCCGGGTTCGTTTTCGCTGCTGGCCGGCGAGCAGCACTTGCGCGAGTGGTCGCCTCCTGGTGGCTTGGCCAAGGTCTTCTGCAGCGACTGCGGTTCGGCGCTGTTCGCCCGCCAGCCGGGCGGCGGAGAGGTCGCCGCCGTGCGAATGGGCGCCTTCGACAGCGACCCTGGGGTGCGGCCGAGCTTTCACCAGTTCGTCGCCTACGCCGCACCCTGGCAGCCGCTTCCCGAGGACGGTCTGCCCCGCTTCGACGAGCGCCGACCGGCCTAGGCGTGCCCCCGGGATTGGGGCGGTGTCGTTAGGTCCGGTCCGGCCGGACGTAATGATCTCTCGCCAGCTTCTTGCCCGGGTTCAGCAGGCCTTTGGGATCGAAGAGGCGCTTGACGCCCTCGTGCAGCTCGATCGCCGCCGGCGGCCACTGCTCAGCGAGGTGTCCGTTCTTGATCAGACCGACGCCGTGCTCTCCCGAGATCGAGCCGCCCAGCGAGGTCGCCATCCGCAAAAGCTCACCTGAGGCAGCCGCGGCCCGATCCAGGGTCGCCGTATCCGACTTCGAAACCAGGAAGGTGGAATGCAGGTTGCCGTCCCCGGCGTGCCCCCAGCTGCAGCCACGGAGCCCGTGGCGGGAGGCGATCGCCAGGGTCTCATCGACCGCCTCGGCGAGCCGCTCCAGCGGCACGACGATGTCGTCGCTCGCCTTGCCGCCGAGCTCGGCGGCGACCGTCAGACTGATCCCATCCCGCCATCTCCACAACGCCTCGACCTCCCCCCGGGAGCTAGGCGCGTGTACGCCGAGCGAGGACTCCGAGAGCGCCTCGAGCAGCAGATCGCGGCCCGCCACCGCCTCCTCCACGCTGCTTCCCTGCGCTTCGGCGATCACAGCGAAGCCCTCGGACCTGCTCGATCCCGGGAATGAGGGGGCCGCGAGCGCCATCGTCTCGCGGTCGAGGAACTCCAGAGCGGCGGGCTCGTGCCCGCAACTCATCGCCATCTCGATCGCCGCCGCGCCCGTGGTCGCATCCGGATACCAGGCGGTCACCGGGAGCTGGGCGGCCGGGGCCGGGATCAGGCGGAGCCAGGCCCCGGTGACGATCGCCAGGGTCCCCTCGGATCCGATCAGCAGGCTCTTGAGGTCGTAGCCGGCGACGTCCTTGCGGATCGGGCCGCCTACCTCGATCCGCTCGCCGCTCACCAGCACCGCCTCCAAGCCCGTGACCCAGTGGCCGGTCACTCCATGCTTGAAGGCGTGCGGGCCGCCGGCGTTGGTGACGATGTTGCCGCCGATCTGCGAACTCTCGGCGGCGCCCGGGTCCGGCGGATAGTAGAGGCCGTTCTCACGCGCGATCCGCTGGACATCGGCCGTGGTCACTCCCGCCTCGGTGTGCAGCCGCCACAGGCTCGGCTCGGGAGCGCTGAGGCGGCGCAGGCGCTCGAGGGAGATCACGACGCCACCGTCGGGCACGGCTCCACCCGCGAACCCGGTGCCGCCGCCGCGCGGCACGATCGCAATGTCGTGACCCTCACACCAGCGCATGACCGTGGCGACTTCTTCAACGTCGCCGGGTAGGGCGACCGCGTCGGCGTCTCCGCGTAGGCCACGAAACTCCGTCGCGTCGGTGAGATAGCGCGCCAGGGCAGGCCCGCGCCCCAGGACGTTCTCCTCGCCGAGCAGGCGGGCCAGATCGCGGGCGATCGGCGTGGTCGCCATGCCGCGATCAGCCGGCTAGCTCGGCGAGGAACGAGTCGAGGACCTCGAGATAGGCGTCGATGTCTGCAGCCTGGTGGGCGGTCGAGACCGAGGGGCCCGCGGTGGCGATCGCATCCCAGACCCCGCGATTTGCGAAGAACGAGCGTTTTGCAACGGCGAGGATCGGGACCATCGAGAGCTCGGCCTCGGCGGCGGTCCGGGGTAGCTCGGGGCGCAGGCAGAGGCCGCTGCGCCCACCGAAGCGGTGGGCGCTCCAGGGCAGCCGGTGTGCGTCGATCACGGCATCGATCCCGGCCGCCAGCCGTGCTCCAAGGCGCTCGATCTCGGCGTAGGCATCCTCGGTCAGCAGGTCGGTCAGGGTCGTCCGCGCAGCAGCCAACGAGAGCGCGTTGGCGAACAGCGTTCCGCCCGTCGCAAGCCCGGGCGCGTCGACGAAATCGCTCGCCGGGTGGCGCTCCATGAGCGCCGCGAGCTCGGGTCCCATGCCGTAGACCCCGATCGGGATCCCGCCCGCGATGCCCTTCCCTCCAGTGACGATGTCCGGCCCCAGGCCGAACCTTCCGGTCGCCCCACCCCAGACCGCAAACTGGGTGTGGGTCTCGTCGATGATCAGGAGCGTCCCCGCCTGATCGCAGATCTCCCTGAGTCCGGAGTGAAAGCCTTCGTCCGGGAGCACGACGGTGCAGTTGGTCAGGACCGGCTCGAGCAGGACCGCGGCGACATCCCCCCGGGCCAGCTCGCGCCGGGCCGCTTCGAGGTCGTTGAACTCGACCACGGATGTATCCGCCCCTGAGCTCTGTGGCAGGCCGAGGACCTCGTGCTCATCGGCCTCCCCTTCGCGGGCGTGGAGAGTCTCGTGAAGGTGGCCGTGGTAGCGGCCACCGAAGAGCAGTACCCGGTCTCTCCCCGTCGCCAGGCGCGCCAGGCGCAGAGCCTCGCTGTTGGCCTGCGAGGCCGAGAGGGTGAACTGCCAGAAGGCCGGCCCAAAGCGTCGCGCGAGCTCCGCGGCTACAGCCGTGGCGTCCTCGGTCGGCAAGAGAAACTGGACCCCGAGCCGCGCTTGCTCGCCGATCGCGGCAACCAGGGCGGGCGGTGCGAAACCGACAGCGGTTGAGAGATCGCAAAGGCTGAAGTCGAGGTAGGCATTGTCGTCGGCATCCCAGAAGGTCGCCCCCTCCCCACGCGCCGCGAAGATTGGTGGCTCCGGGTAAAAATCGGCCATCCAGCCCATCGGGACACCCCTCGGCATCCGCTCGCGGGCCGCCCCGAGGAGTTGAGCCGAGCGCGGCGTCCGCCGCGCGAACCGTCCGGCCTCGCGGTCGGCAAGGTCGGCCACGCGGCCCCGCTGCAACCCGATGGCCTGCCAGTCGGCGCTCTCGTCGGCGATCATCGGTCCAGGGTATTCCTTGGGGCCGCCGGGGATACTGGCGGGCGTGCATCCTCAGCTTGCCCCCCGCTTGGCCGGCGGCCTGGCGCTTCGCAGCGTCTCCCTGGCCGTCGGACTGTTCCTGTTCGCGCTGGGAATCGTGATGTTGCTCGGTTCCGGGCTCGGGCTCTCCCCTTGGGACGTGCTCAACCAGGGCATCGAGAAACAGACTCCGCTCTCTTTCGGAAACGCCAACATCGCGGTCGCGCTCGTGGTCGTCGTCCTCGCTGCGGCTCTCGGCTCACCGATCGGCCCGGGCACGATTGCGAACGCGGTCGGGGTTGGCCTGTTCGTCGACCTGCAGATCGCTCTTGGTATCTCCGATGCGATCGCCGATGCGGCCCTGGGGCTGCGCTGGCTGGCGATGGCCGGTGGGATCGCGGTGGTCGCAGTCGGCTCGGCGCTCTACATCGGCGCTGCGATGGGAGCCGGTCCCCGTGACTCGCTGATGCTGATCGCAGCGCAGCGCAGCGGCTTGCGGATCAGCGTCGTCCGCGCGGCTATCGAGTCTTCGGTGACCGTGCTCGGCTTCGCCTTGGGCGGACGGGTTGGCGTCGGCACGCTTGCCTTCGCGCTCGGGATCGGGCCTGCCGTGGAGCTCTGCTTCGAGGCCCTGCGGCGCTCGCCACTTGCCGCGCGGCAACCCGCCCGGGAGGCGCCGCCTGCGCACGAGGAGTGGTCGGCTCTGTAGACGGGCGGGCGTCTAGTTCATGCTGGGATCGTCCGGCATCCGCGCGACGAGGGCGTACTCCCCTCCCATGCGGCTGAGCACGTCGCTCCACAGCGCATTCGGGTCCTCGGGGAACAGCTCCGCCGGGATCGGCGCCTCGATGATCCAGGCGTCCTCCTCGATCTCGTCCTCGAGCTGGCCGGCGCCCCACCCGGAGAAGCCGGCGTAGAGGCGGCCCCGGCGCACGGCGTCAGGGAGCTCGTCGATCTCGCTCTGGGCTGAGACCAGGCCGACGTCGGCGACCACGATCCAGGCCGCCATCTCCGGGTTCGAGAACTCACCGAGCATCACCAACGCGTTGGGCTGGACGGGCCCTCCGACGAAGACCGAGCCCTGACCGGCGACGGGTACGAGGGCGGGAACGACCTCTGAGACCGACGCCTCGGAGGGCCGGTTGAGGACGATCCCCATCGCCCCCTCCTCCCCATGCTCGGTGATCAGGACCACGGTACGGGCGAAGTGTGGATCGACGAGTTGAGGCGTGGCGATCAGGAGCTTTCCGCGCAGCGACTCCATCCGGCTGCAGGCTAGTACACCCATCCGTACCTTCGGACGGGTGTACCGGCGAGAGGCGATCTTGGGGGCAGCGGTCGTCGCGGCGGTTGCAGCGGCCGGCCGTCTAACCTGCCTGCAGATGATCCACGACGTCGACGAGCAGCAGTTCCAGAGCGCGGTCGTCGACCGCAGCCACCAGGTGCCGGTGGTGGTCGACTTTTGGGCCGAATGGTGCGGCCCCTGTCGGCAGCTGAGCCCGGCCCTGGAGGCCGAGGCAAAGAAACGCGTCGATCAGATCGACCTCGTCAAGGTCGATGTCGACGCCAACCAGGCGCTCTCCCAGAGATTCGGAGTCCAGGGCATCCCCGCCGTCAAGGCCTTTCAGGACGGGAAGATCTCGGCCGAGTTCACCGGCGCGATCCCCCCGGCACAGGTCGCGACCTTCTACGACCAGCTGGTCCCATCCGAAGCCGTCCAACTGGCGCACTCGATCGAGGAGCCGGACTTGCGCCGGGCACTCGAGCTCGATCCGACCAACGCGACCGCCGCGGCTGGACTGGGGCGAATCCTGCTGGGTCGCGACGAGAACGCAGCGGCGGCAGAGCTCCTGGACGGCTTCGAGGGCGACTTTCTCGCCGCTGGGCTGGGTGCACGGGCGCAGCTGGCATCCGAGGAGCAGCCGGACCCGGTGCTGATCGCGGCGTTTGGCGATTGGGACGCCGGCCGACCCGAGCAGGCGCTGGAGGCGCTACAGACGGCAATCGCTGCCGCCGGCGAGCCGGAGCTGCGGGATCGGCTGCGACGGGTGATGGTGGCGATCTTCACTGAGCTCGGGCCCGAGAACGAGCTTGCGCGAGCGCACCGCCGCCGGCTCGCGGTTTCGCTGTAGAGCTCAGTTGCCGGGGAAGGCGCTCGGGGCCTCGACCTCGACCGGCGTGCCGATCGCCTCGGTTTCCTCGAGCTCGGTGTCCTCGCCGTCTCCCGAGCAGACGATCCGGAAGCGCCCGGTGCCGAGCTCCGGATCCCCGACCACCGGCAATCCGCGGATCTGATCCCAGCCGAGTCGCTCGATCTCGAACGGATTCATCCGCACCTCTGAGGCCGGGAACGGACAGTTCTTGTTGTGCTGATCGATCGCCTTGGAGATCGCCTCGAGATTCTGCGCCTCGGCACCCACAGGCCGCACGGTAGCAACCTCAGATAGCCCCTCCCTGTCCGCCGGGGCCCCTAGGATTCGCGCGGATGGGAAGCGAACGTCTGTACGGGGACCCCTCCCGCTGGGAGCACGCGATCGCCCACGTTGACATGGACGCCTTTTTCGTCTCCTGCGAGCTTTTACGTCGGCCCGAGCTGCGCGGCAAGCCGGTTGTGGTCGGACCCGCCGGGAACCGCGGCGTGGTCACCGCCGCCTCCTATGAGGCGCGGCCCTTCGGAGTGCACTCGGCGCTGCCGATCTCCGTCGCCCGGCGCCGCTGTCCGCAGCTGATCGTGATCCCCGTAGATCGCTCGCTGTACGGCCGCGGATCGGCGGCCGTGATGTCCGTGCTTGGTGAGTTCAGCGACAAGGTGGAGGTGCTCGGCATGGACGAGGCCTATGTCGATCTCAGCGACTCCCCCGCGCCCAAGGCGCGGGCCCGGCAGCTGAAGCTGCGGATCCTGGAGCGGACCCGGCTGACCTGCTCGATCGGGATCGGGCCGAATCGCCTGATCGCCAAGATCGCGTCCGATCTGGACAAGCCCGACGGCCTCTGCGCGCTCTCCCGCGGGAATTTTCTACGTGTTGTCGGCGAACGCTCGGCGCGGATCATCCCCGGAGTTGGGCCGAAGACGGCCGAGCGGCTGGAGCGGATCGAGATCCGCACGGTGGCCGAGCTCGCCGGGGCCGCTCCACAGCTGCTGGAGCGGACGCTGGGCCCGCGCCACGGCGAGGGGCTGCGCAGACGCGCCGAAGGGCACGGCAGCCCAGCTATCGCCCTCGATCGGGAGCGCAAATCCGAGAGCCGCGAGCGGACCTTCTCCGCCGATGAGACCGACGAGGAGGTGATGAGGGAGACGATTGATCGAATGGGCCGGGCGGTCGCCCAGCATCTGGCCGAGCAGGGAATCAGCGGCCGGACGGTGACGCTCAAGGTGCGCCTCGCGCCGTTTCGCACCTACACCCGCTCTCGCACCCTCGAGCGGCATACCGACGAGGAAGAGCGGGTCGTCGCCACGGCCGTCGAGCTGTTCGAGGCCTTCGAGCGCGACGCTCCCGTGCGCCTGCTCGGCGTCGGGGTCTCGAACCTGCACCACCCCGAGCCCGTCTCCGACGACGATGCCGACCCCGCTCCCGACGCCGCCGAGGCGGTCGCGGGAGCGGAGCCGGGCCAGTTGGCACTGGGCTGAGGGAGCGCTCGGCCGCCTAGCGGTTCGAGTAGACCGTGCCGGTGCCGCCGAAGCCGAGTTTCTGCTTGGTGGCATAGGTCAGGTCGAACTCACGACCCGCGGCGTAGGGGCCGCGATCGATCACCCGAGCGGTCACCGTGCGGCCCTGGTAGCGCAGCCGCAGCTTCGTGCCGCAGGGCATCGTCTTGTGGGCGACGCCCTCGGTCGATGGCGTCAGCGTCTGCCCGCAGGCGGTGCCGTTGCCATACAGGCCGGGCCCGTAGTAGGAGGCGGCGGCCGGCCGGTAGACGGTCGTCTTGCCGGCCTTGTCGCTGCTGCCCGCGGCGACCCGGTCACCCTTGGCCGCAGCCTTGACCTTGTAGCTGCCGACGCCGCTGGCGCTCCAGATGAGCTTGAACTGGCCGTTGCGGTTGGTCCGCGTCTTGAGCTTCTTGGATCCAACCTTGACCAGCACCTTGCGCTTGGTGATTCCCGGCTGCACCTTGCCCACGATCGCGACGTTCTGACCGACCGTGGCGTGCCTCCGCTTGACCTTTACGCGCAGCCTCGATTTGACCCGAACGCGCTCGGGCTTCGAGGCCCGACCATCGGCCGCGACCGCGCGGTAGAAACCGCTGCGACGGACCTTGAGCTCCCGCGTGTAGCGGCCCTTTCGGTCGCTGACCGTGAGCTTCGCCCCCTGCCAGCGGCTCTTGCCGGCCGGCTGGAACTCGATTCGCACCCGGCGGTCCGCCCTCGCGGCGGCGGTCTCGTCACCGGCGGCCTGGGTCTCCACACGCGCGGGGAAACGCCCCCGCAGCTTCACCTTGGCGCCGGCCTTGACCTTGCCCTTGCTGGCTTTGAGGCTTACCGCCGTGCCTTCAGCGGCAGCCGCCGGGGCGGTCGTGATTGCGATGCTGACTAGGGCGGTGGCCGGAAGCAGCGCGAGCGCTGCGATCCGCCTCCGCCTGGAGCGGAAACGCTTCATTGTCGATCCTCGCTTTCGCCGCCGACGGGGTTAGCTGACGGGCTCGCCTCGCCCCGGCCACCGCGTTGGCAGCTGCCGGCGTCTGCGGCTACGGACCGATCACGGTCCGATTCGCCCCAGCCACCGCGCTGTTAGGCTCGGTGGCAAGTGGTTCCCCCGCTCTAGGCGTCACTGGGACGCATCGATTGAGCGGACTCGGTTGTTTGCTGTCGATCTACTGAACGCAGCGAGGATAGATTCGATGCGGTGGTTTATGTGTGACTCCTGTCACAGTACTCATATAAAACAAATATCGCACACACAGTGCCAATGAACGGCGACAGGCTCAGCGGTCTCGACTCCTCGTTTCTGCATCTGGAGCGGGGCGGCGCTCACATGCATGTGGCCTCGACCCTGATTTTCGAGGGTCCGGCGCCGGGGTTGGAGGAGTTGCGCAGCCACCTCGCCTCTCGGCTACACCTGGTCCCGCGCTTTCGGCAGCGCCTGCGTTTCGTCCCCTACGGCCAGGGCAGGCCCGTCTGGGTCGACGATCCGCGCCTCAACCTGGACTACCACCTGCGCTACACGGCACTACCCCCTCCAGGCAGCGAGGAGCAGCTCAGAACGCTCGCAGCGCGAATCTTCTCGCAGCGCCTCGATCGCTCTAAACCCCTCTGGGAGATGTGGCTGGTCGACGGTCTGCAGGGCGGTCGCTTCGCGATCGTCGGAAAGAGCCACCACTGCATGGTCGATGGCGTCTCCGGCGTCGACGTGAACACCGTGATCTTCGACACTGAGCCGGCGCCGGGGCCGGCGCCACCGGCGCCACCCTGGGAGCCCGGGCCTGAACCGACCGAGACTGCGCTGCTGACCAGCGCCCTGACCGAGCGCCTGATCGATCCGCGCGAGGTGGTGCGCTCGGCGCGAGCCGTGCTGCGCCGGCCGCGCCAGGCCCTCGGGGCACTTCGGGAGGCCGGTGAGGCCGTCGCCTCGCTGGCCGGAGTGGGCTTTGCCGCTCCCCCCTCGCCGTTGAACGCGCCGATTGGCTCACACCGCCGCTTCGCCTGGGTGCGGGCCGACCTCGGACGGCTTCGTGCGATCAAGGCCGAGCACGGAGGCACGGTCAACGACGTCGTGCTGGCAGTGGTCACCGGGGCCCTGGGTCGCCACCTGCGCTCGCGCGGGCACGGCACCGCGGGGCTCGAGCTGCGGGCTCTGGTTCCAGTAAGTGTTCGCAGCAGCGATCAACGCGGGGAGCTCGGGAACCGCGTCGCCGGGCTGATGGCGCCACTGCCGGTCTGGTGCACCGATCCGCTCGAGCGCCTGAGCTTGGTTCGCGAGTCGATGCATGACCTGAAGGAGACGAAGCAGGCAGTCGGCGCCGAGCTCTTGACCGAGGTGACCGACTTCACCCCGCCGACCGTCGCCGCCCAGGCGGCGCGGTTGCAGCCGAGGCAGCGGCTCTTCAACCTGGTGGTCACCAACGTCCCCGGGCCGCAGTTTCCGTTGTACGTGCTCGGCCGTCGGCTCCGCGACGTCTTCCCGATGGTTCCTCTGGCCCGCCGGCAGGCGCTCTCGATCGGGATCATGAGCTACGACGGCGAGATCAACTTCGGCCTGGTGGGCGACTACGAGACGATGGCGGGATTGGACTCTTTCGCCGAGGACCTGGAGGCCTCGCTCGAGGAGCTGGCGGCGACCGTGGCTCAGGACTCGGCAGCACAGACGGCGCCGTCCGGCGACAGCGCCGCGCGGTGAGTGCTCCGCTGCAGGCCCTCGGAAGCCTGCCAGCCGAGCAATAGCTCGAGGTCGGCCTCGCGGCCGCGGTCGTAGCGGGAGCGTGCCTCGGGGTCACGCCGTCCGGGATGGGTCATCCACTCGACCACCGG
>CAXMST010000214.1:0-11825 GCA_964196325.1 uncultured Acidimicrobiia bacterium | reverse complement strand
GAGGAATTGATCGCCGAGCCCAGCGCCCTCGCTGGCGCCGTCCACCAGACCCGGAATGTCCGCCACCACGAAGCGGCGGTCGTCCCTCTCGACCACGCCGAGAGCGGGCACCAGGGTCGTAAAAGGATATGCGCCCACACGCGGTCTGGCCGCCGAGATGCGCCGCAGCATCGTCGACTTCCCCGCGTTCGGGAGCCCGACCAGGCCGGCGTCGGCTAGCAGCTTCAGATGCAGCTCGACCCAGCCCGACGACCCCGCGAGACCACGCTCGGCGAAGCGCGGCGCCTGCTGAGTGGAGTTCGTAAAGCGCTTGTTGCCGCGGCCGCCGAGACCGCCCGCGGCGACCAGCGCCTGCTGACCGTCTGCTCGCAGGTCGAAACGCTCGCCCTCGAGGCCCTCGATCGTGGTCCCGGGGGGCACCGCCACGGTCAGGTCTTCGCCGCGGGCCCCCGTCTGGGTCTTGCCATGTCCGTGGCCGCCACGACCCGCCCGGTAGTGGCGCGCGATCCGCATCGACGCCAGATCCCTCCGCGAGCCACTCGCCACCACGACGACGTCGCCGCCGCGGCCGCCGTCGCCGCCGTCGGGCCCACCGCGGGGCACATGCGCCTCACGGCGGAAGCTGACCGCCCCGTTGCCGCCGGCGCCGCCCCCGATATAGATTCTCGCCCGATCCTGAAACACGTTCTCAGGATCGCAGGCTCACCCCTGCCGCCCAGCCCCGGTCGGCGCCCCGGCGCCGGCCCGGGTTGGCGTGGAGTGCCTAAAGTGCGCATGGGCCACGAAACCGACTCCACCAATCGCGGGTTGGGCGTCCGACGGCAGGCCCCGGGTCACCGGGGGCCTTGGGCCTCGGCCCGGGCGCTACTCGCCGGCGATCGAGACGGTGCGGCCTTTGCGGCCTGTCTTGAACTCGACGGTGCCTGCACGCTTCGCAAAGATCGTGTGGTCGCGGCCGATGCCGGTGCCATCTCCAGGGTAGAAGCGGGTTCCGCGCTGGCGCACGATGATCTCGCCGCCGCTCACGGTCTGGCCGGCGAAGACCTTGACCCCAAGGAACTTCGGTTTGGAGTCCCGCCCGTTGCGGCTCGAGCCAAGCCCTTTCTTGTGAGCCATATCTCTAGCCCTCCTTCTCGGTCGGCTTCGCCGCGGGCTTCTTCGCCGCGGGCTTCTTCGCCGCTGGTTTCTTCGCTGCTGGTTTCTTCGCTGCTGGTTTCTTCGCCGCCGGCTTCTTTGCCGCCGGCTTCTTTGCCGCCGGCTTCTTTGCCGTGGGCTTCTTCGCTGCTGGTTTCTTTGCCGCCGGCTTCTTCGCCGCCGGCTTCTTGGCTGCCGGCTTCTTTGCCGCGGGCTTGGGGGCCGCGGGCTTGGCGGCCGGCTTCGCCGCTGCCTTGGCCGCCGGTGCCTTGGCCGCGGGCTTCGCGGCCGGAGCCTTCGTGGCGGGCTTCTCGGCCCGAGCCTGCTCGGCCGGCGCTGCCTCCGCGGCCGGCTCCTTCTTCGCGGCGGGCTCGTCGGTCTTCTTGGCGGCGGGCTTGCGAGTCAGTTGCTTGAGATCGGTGACCTCGAGCCGGGTCAACTCGGAGCGGTGGCCGCCGCGACGCCGGTAGCCCTTCTTCGCCTTGTACTTGAAGACGCGAATCTTCTCGCCGCGCTCGTGGGCGGCGACCTTGGCCTCGACCTTGACCTTCTCGAGCCCGCCCGAGTCGAGCACGATGTCATCGTCGGTCCGCAGCATCAGCGCTCGCAGAGCGACCTTCGCGCCCTCGTCCTCATGCAGCCGGTCGACGAGCAGGGACTGGCCCTCCTCGACGCGGTATTGCTTGCCGCCACTCTCGATGATCGCGTAGGTAGTCATTCCGTTTCCTTCTCGCCGGCTCTGCAGCCGCGGGTCAGCTCTCGTCGCCGGATCCAGTGCCGCTTCCAGCCGGGGACCGGCGCGCGCCGCCCCTGCGGCCTCGACGCCTTCGAGCGCCGGATTCTAGACCGTCTTCGTCGCCGTCAGGCTCGCCGCCCTCAGCGGGCGGGCCGTCGACCAGGGTAGCGACTGCTGCCGAGCGCTCGATCTGCTCGATCCGGATCAGCTTGCGCTCGCCCACCAGCGGCGCCGCGCCGGTAACCGTGATCACGAACGTGTCGAGGCGGGCGATCGCGTCGCCGGCGTTGAACATGTGCGGCTCCTCGATCGAGACGAGGACCTCGTCGCCGGGCGCGAACGGAAGCGCCCGGCGCTCGATCGCCTCGCGTGACCCCGACTCGGCCACCTCGAAGGTGCCGATCGGGAGGGCCTCCCCACCCTCGAAGAGGAAGTGCTTGCCGGTTTCCTCCTCGAGCTCATGCAGGCCGCTGTCGGTTTTGAGCAGCTCCTGAGCGACGTTGGGATTGACGCGGACCAGGTGCGCCGCGGGCTCAGGGTCACGCCTGACCAGGTCGCGCATCCGTCGCTGCACCTCGATCGCGACCGTCTCCGCGGACTCGACCACGCCCTCACCGTCACAGGTCGGACAGGTCGTGGTGAGGATCTCGCGCACACCCTCGGTCACGTTCTGACGAGTCATCTCGACCAGTCCGAGCGGCGATACCTCGACCACATAGGTCTTGGTCCGGTCCTCATCGAGGGCCTTACGCAGGGTCTTGAGGACCTGATCCCGGTTGCGGGCCTTGGCCATATCGATGAAGTCGATCACGATGATCCCGCCGATATCGCGCAAGCGCAGCTGCCGGACGGTCTCCTCGGCGGCCTCGACGTTGACCTTGGTGATCGTCTCCTCGAGCCTGCCCTTGCCCTTGCCGGTGAACGAGCCCGTGTTGATGTCGATCACCGTCAGCGCCTCGGCGTAGTCGATCATCAAGTACCCGCCGGAAGGCAGATCGACACGCCGGGAGAGGGTTGAGCGGAACGCCTGCTCGGCCCCATAGCGCTGGAATACATGCTCCTCACGCTGGTGCAGCTCGACGGAGTCGACCAGTTCCGGCGCGGTGCGCTGGAAGAACTTGGTCACGCGGTCATGCTGCTGCGGATCGTCGATCTCGGCCCCCTCGAACTCCGAGACGAGCACGTCTCGCAGAACCCGAATCGATAGATCCGCCTCCTGGAAGACCAGTGACGGCGCCTCGGCCTCCTCGCCCCGGCGGGCAAGCACCTGGTGGAGCTTGTCGAGGTACTTGATCTCGCGCGCGAAGTCCTCCTTGGTCGCGCCCTGAGCGGCGGTTCGCACGATGTAGCCGCCCTTGTCCTTCTGCGGGTCATAGAGCTTCTCCAGCGCCTTACGCCGCTTGCTGCGCTCGCCGTCGGGCATCCGCCGGGAGACCCCAATGCCGCCGCCCTGGGGCATGTAGACCAGGTAGCGACCGGCGATCGAGAGCTGCATGGTCAGGCGCGCGCCCTTCGTCTTCAGCGGGTCCTTGACCGCCTGCACGACGATCTCCTGACCACGCTTGATCAGCTCGTCGATCCGACGACCCTCGCCGCGCCCACGGCGGGGCACCGACTTGCCGTCGGGGGTGACGATCTCGTCGACGTGCAGGAAGCCGTTGCGCTCCAGCCCGATGTCGACGAAGGCCGCCTCCATCCCGGGCAGCACGTTGTCGACGACCCCCTTGTAGATGTTGCCGACCATCGACTTCGAGCCCTTGCGCTCGACGTAGAGCTCACCGACCAGCCAGTCGCCTGGATTTTCCTTGCGGGCGTCGTCCTTCTTGGTTCGGGACGGCTCGCCTTTTGCTTCGAGAACGGCGACGCGGGTCTCCCCGGCATCAACCGATACGAGAATCTTTTTCTTCAAAGTTGCTCACCTCACAGAGCTTGGGTTCGGACCCTGCTCGATGAGGCAAGCTGCGATTGGACATAGACGCTCTGAAGCAGGCCGATCGCCATGAAGGTGACCAGCACCGACGTTCCGCCATAGCTCATCAACGGTAGAGGGATGCCCGTTACCGGCATCACGCCGACGTTCATCCCCACGTTGACGAAAACCTGGAAGAGCAGCATCGCGGCGATTCCCGCCGCGATCATGCTGCCGAACAAGTTCTTCGAGAGTGTCGCAATCCGCAGCGCCCGCCAAATCAGCAGGGCGTAGAGGGACAGCAGGAACGCGGCGCCGACGAAACCCCAACGCTCCGCCGTGACGGCGAAGACGAAGTCCGTGCGGCCCTCGGGTAAAAACCCGGCGCGCGCCTGCGCGGCATTGTCGCCGAGGCCGGTCTTACCGCCGGACCCGATCGCGATCAATGCCTGATTGGTTTGGTAGCTGGAGTCGCTCGGATCGTCGCTCGGGTTGAGGAACGAGGTGAGCCTCTCCTGCTGATAGCCCTCGAGCACCGGGGCGCCCACCGCGGGCGCCAAAACGAGCACCATGGCCACTGCCACCATCGCAAGACCGCCGAGCGCAGCGAAGTGCGTCCAGCTGATCCCGCCAGCGAACAGTACGGCGAGCGTAACGGCGCCGTAGACCAATGCGGTGCCCAGATCGGGCTGAAGGAGTACGAGTAGTGCGGGCACGAATCCCAGCAGCAACAGACGCGCGGTTCTCTGCGCCTCCGACTGCCGGCGGGCCCGGTCAATGACAAAGCCGGCCAGAGCAACGATCAGCAATAGCTTGCCGAGCTCGGACGGCTGGAAAGTAAAGAAGGGCAGAACGATCCAACGGCTGGAGCCGTTCGCGGCGGTGCCGACCAAGAGCACCAGCAGGATCGAGCCGATCATCGCGGCGTAGATCCCGACCCGCAGCTCGCGGAAGCGCGAGTAGTCGACACGGGTCAAGGCCAGCATCAGGGCGATGCCGATCACCCCGTAGATGCTTTGCCGGATCACATAGAAGTAGGGGTTGCCGGCGACATCGCCCTTGGTCGTAAGGGCGAGAATGATGACGCTGGTGACGATCAGGGCGATGGCCGCGCCTGCCGTATAGGGGTCGGTCCGCAGAAAGCCGCTGCGCTCGAGCAGGCCGACGCCACGCTCGTCCGAGAAGCCCCGGAGACGGGTTGCGCTTGTCGTTGATTCCATCATTCGATCCGGGGACTCTATTCCGCGACCTCGGAGCCGCCGTCGGTCGGCTCCTCGATCCCGGCCGGGTCGATGTTGTTGGCGGCCGCGAGAATGTCGCGGACGATCGGCGCGGCGGTGTCGGAGCCGAAGCCGCCACCCTCAACGGTAGCCGCTACGACGATGTCAGGGCTGGGATACGGAGACATCGCGACGTACCAGGACTGGTCCAGCTGGCCGTCGCGCTCGACCGTGCCGGTCTTGCCCGCGATCTCGATCGGGAACCTGCCGAAGACCTCGTAGGAGGTCCCGTTGGGGGTCATCGCCGCATCACGCAGACCGTCGAGGATCACCTGCCGGTAGGCGGGCTCGATCTCGACGCTGCGACGCGGCGCCGGGTCGACCTCCTCGACCGGCCGCCCGAGCGGGTCCTCGACGGCGCGGCCGAGGTGCGGTCGGACCACATCGCCGTTCGCATTGCCGATCGCCGCGTAGGCGACCGCCATCTGCAGCGGTGTCGCGACCAAGTCGCCCTGGCCGATCGCCAGGTTGACGTTGTCGCCGGCCGTCCAAGGTCGATCGGTCTCGTAGCAGCCCTCTTCGAACAGTCGCTCGCGCCCCCCACATGAGTCCGGGTCTGCGGCCTGGGCATAGAGCTCGTTGCGCCACTCGGGCGTCGGGATCAGGCCGCCTGCCTCGTAGGGCAGATCCAACCCGGTCGCCGGGCCCAGACCAAGGCGCCGCGCCCAGGTCTGGATGCCCTCGTCGGTCTGCGTATCGGCACGCTCCCCGAGCGTGTAGAAGTAGACATCGGAGGAGACCTTCAGGGCGTCTCGCAGTGCGATCGGCCCGTATACCGCATCGCCGGCGTTCTTCAGCTCCAGCACATCGATCTCGTAAACACCGTCGTCGACGATGATCTCGTTCGTCGTCAGGGCGCCCTCCGAGAGCGCGGCCAGAGCGGTGATCGGCTTGAAGCTGGAGCCGGTCGGATACTGGCCCTGAGCGGCGCGGTTGGCGAGTGGCTTGTCCTCGTCCTCGAACAGGGCGTTGTAGGCCGAGGGTGCGACGGGCGGCGTGAACACCTCCGGGTCGAAGCTCGGGAACGAGCCCATCCCGAGGACCGAGCCGTCATTGACGTCGAGCGCCACGAAGGCCCCCGGCTTCCCGAACCGGGCGAGCCCCTGCTCGCCCGCCTCCTGAATGTCCAGATCGAGCGTCGTCACGAGGTCGTTGCCGGTCTCGGGGGGGACCTCGGAGAGCGCCCGCCCCTGCGGGTTGCCGAGGGCGTCGACCTGCACCCGCTTGGCCCCATTGGTGCCGCGCAAGACGGCGTCGTACTGCAGCTCGAGGCCCGCCGCTCCGACCCGGTCGCCAGGCGCCAAGGCCTCGAACTGGGGTTGCTCGAGCTGCTTGGCGTTGACCTCGTTCACGTACCCCCACAGGTGCGCCGCAAGATCGCCCTCCGGGTACTCGCGCACGAAGATCTCCTCGACGCTGACCCCGCGGAAGATGTCCTGACGCTCGCGCAGCCAGTAGACGAGGTTGCGATCCACATCCTGCTCCAGCGTGACCGGGTTCGCCGGCAGGTCCTTGGTCTGGCGCCGGATCTCACGCTCGATGCGGATCACGGGTATGTCGGCCCGCTTCGAGAGCTCCTTGAACATCTCATCCCTGACCCGCGGCTGGGTGGGGAGATCCTCCGGCTGGATCTGCAAGGCGAGCGCGGTTCGGTTGCCGACCAGCGTGCGGCCGTTGCGATCGAGGATCTCCCCGCGCGGAGCCTGGACGGTGACCTCGCGGACGCGGTTGTTCTGGGACTGGTCGAGGTAGGCCTCGCTGGAGAGCACCTCCAGGTACCAGAGGCGGAAGAAGATCACTGCAAACGCGACCAGCGCGATACCGCTGAGGATCGCGATGCGAACCGCGAACTGAGAGTTGGTCGGACGGCCGTCCTCAGGGCGGAACACCTAGCTCGTCACCCCCAACACCGTGCGCGAGGCACGCGCTCTCCGCGCCAGCGGGTCATCGACCAGTGCTGGCCGCAGCAGGCGCCGGATCAGCGGGAAGACGGGGATTGCCAGCAGGACCCCGAGCAGGCCCTGGACCACGATCTCACGCAAGACCAACAGGCTGACCGGAGCGTCGACGCCAAGCATCAACTGCATTGCCGCATACGCGGCGGCGGAGACGGCCGTGAGCAGCCCGGTGAGCAGCGGCGGCACCAGGGAGCTGACGATGTCGTAGCCCTCACGCCAGCGGCCCGCCAGGTAGCCCGCGGACATCAGCGCCAGGGAGGAGACGCCAAGAGTGGTGCCCAGGGCCGAGTCGAGCAGCAGGCCGGCGAAGAAGGCCGCGATCACGCCGGGCAGCGGCCCGCCGAGCAGACCGAGGGCGACGATCACAACCGGGACCAGGTTGGCGACGCTGCCCAGCAACGGCATCTGCGAGAAGAAGGAGAGCTGCAGGAGCACCGAAACGAAGACGATCGCCGCCACCGTGAGCCTGATCCGCAGGGTGAAGATCAAGAGCCGCCTCCGGTCAGCACCGAGACGAACTGGATGTTGCTCATATCGGCGTAAGGCGTGATGTGGATCTGCTGGCGCAGCTCCTGCTCACCGGTCGTCGACTGCTCCGCCTCCCCGATCGGAATCCCGACGGGGAAAAGCGAAGTCAGATCCGGGTCCTCGATGCCGGCGGTGATCAGCTCCGCTCCCGGCTTGACCTCGTCGTCACCCCGGATCAGCTCCAGGACCAGGTCGTCAGGATCGCCGACCTCGGCGCCAACGATGCCTACCGGGCCTCCACCCAGGACCTTTGCGGTGACCTCAGTCGTCTGATCGGTGAGCAATGCCACCCGAGCGCTGCCCCCGCTGACGCTGCTCACGCGGCCGACCAGCCCGTCGCCCGTGATCACGGGGTCGTTGACCGCAACACCGGCCGAGCGGCCCTTGTCGATCGTCATCACCTGATCCCAGGTGCTGGCCGAGCGGCCCGTGACCCGGGCGTCGACGAACTCGTAGCCGGCGAGTGTGCCCGTCTCGGCGATCGCCGCGATCTCGCCCCGCTCGGTCCCCTCGCTGAGCTCCTCCTCCGCTTTGGTCAGATCGGCCCGCAGCTCCTGGACCTCGGCCCGAAGCTGCTCGTTCTCGCCCCGGGCGTCGAAGGTCTCATCGACCCAGTTGACGAGGTCCCGGGCCGGCTTCAGGGCCCTGCTCGCGGCCTCTTGGAGCGGCGCGAGAGCCGAGCCGACACCGTTCTGCGCCGTGTGCAGCGGCCCGCTCTCGCTCTCGCTGAAGTGGCTGGAGATCAGGACCAGGCAGGCCACCACCAGCAACACCAAAGTGGCCCGGCGTCGGCGAATCTGTTTGCGATACATGGCGACCCGCCCTACCGACGCTTGCGTCGGCCGTTGCGGGAACTGACCCGGTGCATCGTCTCGAACTCCTCGAGCGAACGGCCCGAGCCGATCGCGACGCAGGTCAGCGGTGAGTCGGCCAACTGCGCCGGCATCTGGCACTCCCGGCGCAGACGCTCGTCGAAGCCCTGCAGCAACGAGCCCCCGCCGGCCAGGGTGATGCCCCGATCCATGATGTCGCTGGCCAGCTCCGGAGGGGTCCGGTCGAGGGTGTCCTTGATGGCTCCGACGATCTGATTGACCGGCTCGGCGAGAGCCAGGCGGACCTCCTCGGAGGTGAGCATCACCGTCTTTGGCAGGCCGCTGACGATGTCGCGGCCGCGAATCTCGGTACTGATTTCCTCGCTCAGCTCGATCGCCGAGCCCGCCTCCAACTTGACCTCCTCGGCGGTCTGCTGGCCAATCAGGAGCCTATGCTGCGTCTTGCAGTAGGCCACAATCGCGTCGTCCATCTCGTCGCCGCCGACGCGGATCGACTGGCTGACCACGATTCCCCCAAGCGAGATCACGGCAACCTCGCTGGTGCCGCCGCCGATATCAACGACCATCGAGCCGGTTGGCTCGCCGACCGGCAGCTCGGCCCCGATCGCAGCCGCCATCGGCTCCTCGATCAGATAGGCCTGGCGAGCCCCCGCAGCAAGGCACGCCTCCTCGACCGCCCGCTTCTCGACCCCGGTCACGCCGGACGGAACGCAGACCACGACTCGGGGATGGGCGAAGCGGTTCTGATGAACCTGCTGGATGAAGTAGCGAAGCATCTCCTCGGTCACGTCGAAGTCGGCGATCACACCGTCTTTGAGCGGGCGAATTGCCTGGATCGTGCCCGGCGTGCGGCCCAACATCCGCTTTGCCTCCATGCCGACCGCATGGACCTCGCCGCTGAGGGAATCGACGGCGACGACCGAGGGCTCGGAGAGCACGATCCCGCGCCCGCGAACGTAGACGAGCGTATTGGCCGTGCCCAGGTCGACCGCCATATCGCGGCCACCGAATCCGGTCAGCTTGCTGAAGATGCCCATGATGATGGTGCTGCTCGAGGTGAGTGTTCGAAGGTAGGGGAAAACATCTGGTTTGGCGCGCCGCGGCAGAACCTTGCGGAGAGCGCTTGCATATGCCGAATCCGGGGGCTCAAGGCGATCTCGGAAAGAGCGCCCCTCGGGCGCAAGAAAGTGCCCCCTGGAAGCCACAAGGCCACCTGCGACAGTCTAGCGGAATGCCGTTCTTGGGGGCATTCTATTAGTAAACGCACACGATTAGCTAAGGCCGGGCACAGCACCCGTGAGCTCCTGGAGCAGCCCCGCGAGTAGCGGCATCGGCAGGCCGATCACGTTCGAGACATCGCCCTCGATGCCCGAAACCAGACTGGCGCCAAAGCCCTGCACCGCGTAGCCCCCGGCCCGCCCCCGCCACTCTCCCGTCGCCACGTAGGCGTCGATCTCGCGGCCTCCGAGCTCACGGAACCGGACCGTGGTCGTCTCACGCCCGGCTACCGTCCCCTGCGGAGAGAGCACGAAGACTCCGGAGTGGACCTCATGCCCGCGACCCGAAAGGGCGGCCAGCCCCTCCGCGGCTGCGGCCGCCGTGGCCGGCTTTCCGAGCAGCCGCCCGCCCAGCGCCACATCGGTATCGGCGCCGATCACGGTGGCACCCGGAGCGACAAGGTCCGCCCCGGCCCGGGCCTTACGCTCGGCGTTGATAGCGACCAGTTCCAACGGGTCCCCGTCCACGAGCTCCTCGACCTCGGGCTCAACCGCCTCGAACGGGAGCCCAAGCAGCGGCAGCAGCTCGCGCCGCCGGGGCGAGGCCGATGCCAGGACCAACCTCACGGACGGGGCCGCGGGCACCCCACTAGAGCTGTGGGAACCAGATTGCGGTCTCGCGCGCGGCGGATTCGGCCGAGTCGGAGCCGTGAACGAGGTTGAACGTGACCTCGGTCCCGAAGTCGCCGCGGATCGAGCCCGTCTCGGCCTCGATCGGGTTGGTGGCGCCGATCAGCTGTCGCGCGGCCGGCACCGCCTCGACACCTTCCAACACCATCGCGACCAGCGGACCACCGGTGATGAACTCGACCAGCTCACCGAAGAACGGCCGCTCAGAGTGCTCCGCATAGTGCTGGTGGGCCAGCTCCTCGTCCGCCGTGAGCAGCTTGATCGCAACGGGCTTCAGCCCCTTGCGCTCAAACCTGGCGATCGCCTCGCCGGTGAGCCCGCGGGCGAATGCGTCGGGCTTGATCAAGATCAGGGTTCGGGTCTGCTCGGACATCTTCCTTCTGGTTCTCGCTTTCAGCTCTCGGGAGTCGGTTGCCTGGGCGACGCGGTCCGCTGCTCGGGCTCGGGAGGCGGGTGCTGCGGAGCCTCGGTCGGGACCCGCTCACTCTCCTGCGCCTTGTCGCGCTGCCGCCCGGGCCGCTCGCGCTGCTTCGCCGCGGGCTGGCGGGGGGAAGACGCCTCGGCGGTCGGCTCCGCGGGGGCCGTGCGGCGCTTGGGCTGTTGCTTGGCGGCTTTCGTGCGCCGTTCGCCCCCAGGACGGGCAGCTGCCGGGCGCTCGCGCTCGCCCGCCTGAGCGGCGGCCTGTCGCTTGCGGCTTCGCTGCTGGGCGGGTCGTTCGCCGGCTGCGCGCTGCTGCTGAGCGGGGGCGTTGGCCCTCGCAGGCTCAGCGAGCGGCGTCTCGCAGCTCGGGCAGATGGCCCAGCGCGGATCTACCGGCCTTCCGCAGGAGACGCAGGGGTCCTTGAGCCGATGTCGGCACTCGGGGCAGCGCAGCCAGGAGAGCTCCACCGGGTGCTCACACCGTGGGCACGAGGACTCGGTCAGATGCCGCAACCGCAGCTCGGCGGCCTTCGTCTCCAGCTCGCGCTCACGGGCGTCGGCGAGGAACTCGGGCGGCCTCAGGATCGAGTAGACGATCGTGCCGATGAACGGAAACAGCGAGGCCGCCGTCGCGGTAGCGATCAGCACCGGGTCTGAGATCCGGCGGCGGGCATCCGCGTAGGTCCACCAGACAAGGGCGACCCAGATGACGACGAAAACCAGGATGAGCAGATTGACAACCAGGTTCAGCGAGTCATCGGTTATTCCAAATATCGCTGTGGGCATCGCTGAGGTCGATCAGTCTAGACGGCGACGGGCAGCCGGAGTCCCGCTTCCACTCCGATGGGCGCCACCATCCACGGCTCGGGCCGCTGCGAAGCTCAGAGAAAGAGCAGGGCGAACCCGTATCCGAGCCCGAAGAAGACGAGGATCACAGCGGCGACGACAACCGCCACCAGTCCCATCATCGAAAGTAGCTCTGATCTCGCCTCACGGTCCATGCGTACTGCAAAAGGTAGTTGGAGCCGGCGCAAACCGCTACCCCATCCCGCTGCCGGGCGAGCAGCAGGGCTCGCGCGATCGCCGCGGTGGGTTCGGGCTCGATCTCGACCGCGACGCC
>CAXMST010000213.1:0-21929 GCA_964196325.1 uncultured Acidimicrobiia bacterium | reverse complement strand
CCGGCGGGGAGCTTTGCGCTCCATATACGCACGCCATCCTGCTCGGGGGGCGCCGTTGACGCGGCCGCGTTACCGCTGCTTCGCCCCTGGCTCCAGCGCACCCGGAGCGAGTCCGGGAGCGTTGCCGGCCCCGCGTAGCGCAGATGTTGAGGACTGAGCCAGGGGCCCGCCGTCAGCAGACAGACTCCCGTTGCCGGGTCGCAGGGGGCCTGCTCAGCCCCTGCCGGGCTCGACCCCGCCACGACCGCGGTGAGAGCGAAGCTGACGCTGGATGCCCACAGCCTGCGAATCACGCTGACCGGTGCCCTGCCGCTCAGCGACTGAGCTGCGGGTGGCGGCTCCGCCCGGGGTCGGGCCGATCAGGCTGGGCCGGACCTCGCGGCCGAAGTTGACGTTCGACGGTAGCTCCGACCATCAGCCCCCTGCGTCCCGAGGTTCTCACCCGCTCAGCCTCCGTCCTGGTTGGGTCCGGCGCCGGAGGGCTCGAGCTCGGAGATCTGTTGGCGCAGGTCCTCGATGTCGTTCTCGACCACGTCCAGTTGACCCTGTAGCTCCTCGTCGCCGGATGCTGTCCCGTCGACGGCATCCTCGACCGCGTCGAGCCGACTGCTCAACGCGTCGATTCCCCGTTGGGCCTCGGAGGCGCCGCCGGCGTCGGCGGCGACGCTCGATAGCTGGCGCTCCACGCGGCGCAGGTCGGCGCTGCTGGCCGAGTTATCGCGCGCGTCGAGAGCGAGCACGATCGCCACGATTGCTGCCGCCAGGGCGAGCACGGCGGCAACAGCTCCGACCATCGTTCGCGTGCTGAGCCTGCGCTCCAATATCTCCACCGACGTGGGCTGATCGGGCCCTGCGCCGCCGCCACCGGGGCGGCCCTGCGGGTCGATCGGCTCGCGCTGCGAGTCGATCTGGACCGCCTCCTCAGGTGTTGTCGGGTCGCGCACTGGCGACGGCCGCGCCCTCGGGCTCGACCTCGAGGCCCTCAGCCACCCAGGCCTCGAGCCCGCCCTCGAGGTTGTAGGCGTCGAAGCCGGCGTCGAGGAATGCGGCGGTGGCCATCCCGGAGCGGGCCCCGGTGCGGCACTGGAAGATCACGGGGCGATCGCGCGGCAGCTCGGCGGCTCGGCTCGGCAGGGTCTCGAGCGGGATGTGTTTGGCGCCGGCTATCCGGCTTGCCTCCCACTCGAAGTCCTGGCGCACGTCAACGATCTCTGCCGTGCCGGCAGCGAGCATCTCCGCAGCGCGCGCGGGGTCGAGCGCGCTGGTCTCGGTCGGCTCGTCGCTCATCGGCTACGAGCATAGACAGCACCGAGCGCGCCCGGCGCCCTCGGCCGTTGATCTAGGATCTGTTGCGCCGCCGCTCGGGGGCTCTTCGCCAACACCTGGATCGAGAGGACAACTTCATGCCTGAAACCGTCATCGTCGACACGCTTCGTTCACCGATCGGCCGCGCCTTCAAGGGTTCGCTGGCCCAACTTCAGCCGCAGGACACCGGTGCGTACGTGATCGACAAGCTGCTCGAGCGTAATCCCGATGTCGACCCGGGTCTGGTCGAGGACGTGATCTGCGGGGTTGGCATGCCACAGGGGCTGCAGGCCTTCAACATCGCCCGAATCATGGTCCTGCTCAGCGACCGGCTGACCGAGGAGACCACCGGGGTCACCGTGAGCCGCTATTGCGCCTCCTCGCTCGATGCGATCCGGCACGCCTCGAACGCGATCAAGAACGGTGAGGGCGATGTCTACATCGCGGCCGGGGTCGAGTTCGTGAGCCGCTTCAACGAGCGCACCGAGCCCGCCGGGATCGCTGATCGCCACGAGAAGCTGACCGGCGAGCGGGAGGGTTACCCGAACGTCTACATCGACATGGGGGACACCGCGGTCAACGTGGCCAAGCACTACGGCGTCACTCGGGAGCAGATGGACGACTACGCGCTGCGCTCCCAGCACCTCGCGGTCGAGTCCCAGGACTCGGGCTTCTTCGATCGTGAGATCGTGCCGATCCCGGGACCGGATGGCACCGAGATCACGACCGACGACGGACCCCGGCGCGACGGCGGCGACATGCGCGAAAAGCTCGGCGCCCTGGATGAGGCATTCGAGGGCGGCGGCGGCGTCACCGCCGGCAACTCGTGCCCACTCAACGACGGCGCGGCCGCCGTGTTGCTGATGAGCGACACCAAGGCGGCCGAGCTCGGGATCAAGCCGCGCGCCCGGATCATCACCGCGGCGACCGAGGGCAACAACCCGGAGTTCATGGGCGTCGCCCCAATCGGCGCCGTGCGCAAGGTGCTCGAACGGGCCGAGATGACGATCGACGACGTCGACGTGGTCGAGCTGAACGAGGCCTTCGCGGCCCAGGTGATCCCGATCATGGAGGAGTGCGGGATCCCGCTCGAGAAGCTCAACACGCACGGCGGCGCGATCGCGCTCGGACATCCGTTCGGGATGACCGGTGCCCGGATCATGGGGACGCTGCTGAACGCGATGGAGACCGACGATCACAAGATCGGTCTCGAGACGATGTGCGTGGCCGGCGGTCAGGGCGAGGCGATGCTCATCGAGCGGCTCTGAGGCGATCGGGTCGGCCCCCGCGATCGCCGTCCTCGCCTGCATCCACCATCTGCGCAAGCCGGCCCTCGGCCTCGCTGAGGAGCCGCTCCGCGCAGCCGGCCTGGAGCTCGATGAGCGCGACCTGCGCTCCGGTGATCCGCTCCCGCGGATCGAGGAGATCGACGGCCTCTTGAGCTTGGGCGGAGAGCAGTCCGTCCGCGAGCTAGAGCGCTACCCCTACCTCCTGGGGGAGGTCGAGCTGATCGCAGAGGCCGTCGAGCGGCGGCTGCCGGTCTTCGGCATCTGCCTCGGCGGCCAGCTTCTCGCAGCCTCCCAGGGCGCGGCTATCAGCCACCTGCCCAGCCGCTCGATCGACTGGCCGCTCGTGCGGCGCCAGCCCGCCTCCGAGGGCGATCGCCTCTGGGGGTCGTTGCCCCAGACCATTCCTGCGCTGCACTGGAATGAGGACTTCTTCGAGGTCCCCGACGGCGCCGCCGAGCTGCTCTCGCGATCGAGCCTCGGCGGCGAGGCGATCAGGGTAGGTGCCCGGGCCTGGGGGATTCAATTCCACCCCGAGGCTGGGGACGCGATCCTGGACGGGTGGTATGAGCTCGGGGGCCATCTGCAAGCGGCGGGGATCACGGAGGCCGAGGCGCGGGCTGCCGACCGGCGTTGGATGCCGACCCAGCGGCGGCTTGCCGCCAGACTCTTCGGGGCCTTTGGGAGCGTGGTCGCCTCAGGTGAGCCGAGCTGAGGGCCCGGCGCTAGATGAATGATTCCTATTCCCGCACCCACGGCTGACGCAGCTGACGGCTGCGCCGGATCACCACCCACGACCTTGCCCGTAGCTCCGCTACGGGCTGCGGCCGCGCGCGGCGCCCGGCTTGGTCAGCCGCGCCCCCGTGGGCACGGTCATTCGGAATCAGTCATCCAGGGGGCCGATCTCAGCTCCCATAGCTCGATGAACCCGAGGTCCGCGAACCCGAGCCGCTCATAGACCGGAGCGCCGGCGCGGCTGGCCTGGAGCGTCCCCGTGCGGATGCCCCGGGCCCGACTCTCGGAGAGCAGGCTCGCGATCAGCGCGGCGGCCAGTCCCTGGCCCTGGTGCTCGGGGAGGGTGGCAATCGCGGTTACGCAGGCGTCGTCATCGCCTTCGAGGACGATCGCGCCCGCGGCGGGTTCGCCGCCGATCGTCGCCATCGCAGAGTGCGTCGCGAGGTTCGGGGTCCGCTCGATCGCGGCGCTCCAGCCAGCCCCCTCGATCCCGTAGGCGAGGTCGTTGATCCGGGCAATCGCCGGCAGATCACCGGCGACGAGCTCGGCGCCCGGGGGTAGGCTCCGGGTCGGGGGACGCAGGCCGCTGAGCTCCAGCCCCATCGATCGGGGTGAGGCGTCGAGGACATGACCTCGCGCAGCGAGCAGGGCAGCGCTCTGCCTGTCGTGATCGGGAACCCAGACGGTCCAGGCCCGCACCCCAGCCTCCCGGTAGGCGGCAGCGAGCGGCTCGACCGCGGCCGTGAGGGCCCCGGCGTCAACCGCGAGCACTGAGTTGAACACCGATCGCTCGGGCGTACTCGGGCAGCGCGCGGCGACGACTCCCGGGAAGCGCAGTACGCTCGCCAGCTCCGAGGCGCCGCCGAACAACTCGAGCTCGAGCTCGATCCCTGCGACCCCTCGGCGGCGCAACTCATCCCTCACCGCCCCGAATCTAGTACACCCATCCGCAATTACGATCACCCTCACGCGGCGTCCGTCCGGCCACTTGCCTGAGCGCGACCGTACTTACGGACGCGTGCACTAGCGTCTCCCGGCGCCCCTACCCGTCCGAAGTGGCGGCCACCGCCTGGCTCGTGGGCTCGCCGATCGCAACGTACTCCCAGCGCGGCTCGGCGCCGATCACGCCAACCGTGGCGGGGCCGCTGGCGATTGCGATCTGGAGCTCAAGCGGGTCGATCCCGAGCGTGGCGAGCTCGGCGTTGGCCGCGCGCAGCGCTGGGCCGCCGATCTCGGCCTTCGCGCGCTCGGCCAGCAGCCGGTGGTCGGGTACCGATAGTGGCGCCCCGAAAACCGCCAGGAGCCCATCGCCCGGGAACGACATCAGGGTGCCTTGATGGGCCAGGACGGTGGGGGCGAGCTGCCTCAGGATCCTGCTCAAAGCCACGAGCGAGTCGGCGGGGCGTTGCTCTGCCAGGGGGCGAAAGGAGACGACGTCGCAGCTCAGCACGCTGACCTCGAGTCGGCGGCCGGCGAGCAGGTCCTCCTCACTGTCAAGGATCCGGTCAGCCACCTCCGCGGAGACCATCTGCAGCAGCTGCTCGCGGCGCAGGCGCATCAGGGGACCGCTCTCATCCCAGCCCGTCCACTCGGTCGGCGATCTCGCGGGCCAGGGCCAGGGACGACGTGGCCGCGGGGGAGGGGGCGTTGCGGACGTGGATGGTGCTCGGGGTCTGGCTCAACACGAAGTCGTCGATCAGGGTGCCGTCGCGGCCGACGGCCTGGGCGCGGACCCCGCTGTGAGGGCTGCGCTGCACGTCGGTGACGGTCAGCTCCGGCAGGTGCCGCCTGCACTCGCGGACGAGGGAGCGCACGCTCACGGCGTGCCCGATCTCAGTCAGCCCGGCCCGCCAGTGCGAGCCGAAGAGCCGCCACGTGCCGGGCCAGCTGAGGGTCTCGCTGAGGTCTCTCGGCCGCACCGTGCGGAGACGGTACGCGTCCCGGGCGCCGACCAGCAGGGCGGTCGGCCCGAGCAACACCTCGCCGTTGATGTCCCGGGTCAGATGGGCGCCGAGGAAGGGCAGGCTCGGGTCGGGCACGGGGTAGATGCTTGCGCGGACGAGGTCGTTCCGCTCTGGTCGCAGCCGCAGGTAGGCGCCGCGGAAGGGGACGATCCTGGGGTCGGCGTCGGCGCCGGCGGCGACTGCGAGCCGGTCCGCCCAAAGACCTCCGCAGACCACGGCCCGTCGCGCCTCGACCGTCCCCGAGCGGTGCTTGACGGTGGCCCCTGGGCCTCGGTCCTCGAGCGCCTGAACCTCGCAGCCGTAGTGGATCGCGCCCCCCGCCGCCAGCAGATCCGCCGCGTAGGAGTGGGCGACGGTCTCGAAGTCGACGACTCCGGCGCGGGGTGAATGCAGAGCCGCCACCCCAGCTGCGTGTGGCTCGATCTGAGCCAACTCATCCGGGCCGACCCGCTGCAGCCCGGCGACCGCGTTCGCGGTGCCCCGACGCTCGAGCTCGTCGAGCCGCGCGATCTCTTCGTTGCCTCTGGCGACTACGAGCTTGCCCTCGGCTCTGGCCGGGATTCCGCGCTGCTCGCAGTAGGAGTACAGGCGGGCCGCGCCATCGACGCAGAGCCTCGCCTTGAGCGAGCCCGGCCGGTAGTAGATGCCGCTGTGGATCACGCCGCTCGAGTGGCCGCTCTGGTGGCGGGCCGGACCCTGCTCGCGCTCGAGCACCGCGATCGTCGCGTCCGGATGCCGGAGCTTCAGCTCCCGCGCCGTCGCCAGGCCGACGATCCCGGCCCCGATCACACAGATGTCGCAGCCGCTTGGAGGCTCACGGTCCATCCGCGGGAGGCTAGTGGCGGCCGGGGTGCTTCAATCCCGAGGGTGTCCGCTGCCCCGCTGAAGCCGCCGATCAAACCGCAGCTCGCTCGCTCGCGCAAGACCCTGCCGGAGGGCAAGGGCGAGGGCCCAAGCCTGGCCTACGAGCCCAAGTACGACGGCTTTCGGGCGCTGGCATTCGTCGATGACGATCAGAGCTACCTCCAATCGAGAGGTGGCAAGCCGCTGAGCCGCTATTTCCCCGAGCTGGAGTTGCCGACTGGCCGCTACGTGATCGACGGTGAGCTCGTGATCCTCGGCGACGACGGCCGCGAGGTCTTCGATGCCCTCCAGGCGCGGATCCACCCGGCCGAGTCCCGGGTCCAGCGTCTCGCGGTCGAGACGCCGGCACTGTTTCGGGCCTTTGACCTGCTCGAGCTCGAGCAGAACTCCTGGATGGCTCGGCCGTTCTCAGAGCGCCGGGCGGCGCTGGTGGAGCTGATCGCCGGCCTGCCGGGGGCGGTGCCCGAGGGTCCCGGGGGGTCGGCGGCGGGCTCGGTCGAGCTGACTCCGCTGACCCTCGATCCCGACGCCACAGCGACCTGGATGGAGCGGGGTGAGGGCGTGATCGCCAAGGAGCTCGACGCCCCCTACCTGCCCGGCGAACGCAAGGGGATGGCGAAGATCAAGCGGTTGCGGACGATCGATGCGGTCGTTGCCGGCTGGCGGCCGGGCAAGCAGGAGGGGACGGTGGGTTCGCTGATGCTGGGGCTCTACGACGGGGATCGGCTGCGGATCGTCGGCCACACCTCAGGCCTGCGCGCGAAGCAGAAGCGGGAGCTGGTCGAGACGCTGGCCCGATATGAGACCGGCGAGCGTGGCTCTGCGGATCCCAGCCGCTGGGCGGCCGACCGCGAGCTCGAGTGGATCTCCCTCCGCCCCGAGCTGGTGCTCGAGGTCAGCTTCGACCACGTCGCCGCCGGCCGTATCCGCCACGGTGCCAAGATCCTGCGCTGGCGCGAGGACCGCGACCCCCGCGACTGCCTGGTCGAGCAGCTCGATGAGTGACCGCGGCTCCTAGTCGTCGCCCTCGTCGGCCCCGACGCCGTTGAGCTCGTCCACCGCGCCGGTGACGTCCCCCTGCTCGTAGAAATCGACCGCGAGGATCTTGGGCTCGACCCCGCGCACCTCGGTGCACAGCTCGACCCGGTCGAGCAGGAACTGCTTCTGGTTGACGACCTTTGCGTTGCCGGGCTTGGGGGCCGGTGAGGTGTCGATCCAGTTGTTCATCAAGAAGAAGGGGGCGTCGTCGGGACCGCGGTTCGGCTTGCAGGAGCTCTTCTTCTCGAGCTGCTCGGGGTCGTCGAAGCTGAAGGGCGTCTCCTGGGTGATGTCGAACTGCCTGCGGTACCAGGACGGGTCGCCGCCGTCGCGCTCGGCCATCACGAACAGGCGCTGGTTGCTGTCGATCATCTCGCGCAGCGTCGGCCAGGGGCCGTTCGGCCCCGTGTAGATCAGGTCCCCAAGGCCCGCAGCCTCGATCTCGGCGACCGTGTCCTGGGGCGTGGTCGCGTCCTCGATCGAGACCACAACGACCTCTCCGGGGTTGAGGACCAGGAAGTCGCGCACCTCCCGCAGGCCCTCGACCCAGAGGATCGTTCCCACCTCACAGAAGCCGTGGCAGAGGAAGACCTCAGTGTCGCCACCGCCCTCGTAACCGATCTGCTTGCGCAGCGCCTCGGCCGCAGCAACCGCCTCCGATCCGAGGCCGGCCTCGATCTTCTCCCGGCTGCCGAGGTCCTTGTCGAGGTCGGTCGCCACTCCCTGGGGCGTCTCGACGCCGTAGTGGGGGTCGACCAGCAGGGCGCGGATGCCGGCCTCGAGCTGCTCGGTGATTCCCTTCTCCTGCTGGGCGAAGAACCAGTTGTCGTAGGTCGCCCCCGACATCGAGTTGTGGGTCCCCGCAAAGGCAACCTCGTCCAGGGTCCGATCGCAGAGCTCGATATGGCCGTTGCAGGTGTCGACCATGGCTGGGGGGCGCTCGTCGTCGTCGCTGCCGAGGCCGACCAGCACGAAGCCGGCGAGCAACACGGCGCCGACCAGCGCGACTCGGAGTAGGCCGCCGCGGCTCAGGTCCTCCTCGGCGTCGCGCGCGGCGCTGTACTCGGCCTGCTTGGAGCGCACGTTGCCCGCCGCCAGCCGCATCAGCTCAGCCGCTCCCGCGTAGATCACGATCGCTCCGAGGGCGAAGGCGGCCAGATCGACCACGCTGTCGCGGTTCAGCAAAGCGAGGATGCCGACCAAGAGCAGGATCAGCGCCCGCAGGATCTTCCCCGGGACGTTGTCTGGAACCGAGGTGACCCGGCCCCAGATCCGTGCGACGAGGGCGCCGACGTCGATCGGATCACGGGTCGAGGACGCGCCGGCCGTGATCACGAGGCCGCTGCCGGCGAGGACCAGCAGCCAGGTCCGGAGGTCGCCGAGCAATGCGCCATAGACAGCCCGCGCGGTATCGCGTGGGTCCCCGTCGGGGAACTGGAGGGCGACGATGCCGCGGCCGAGCTGCCAGATCACGAGCGCCGCGATCGCCCCCACTGCCAGGCTCCTGCCGAGCCGGCGGATCCCGGCGAGTCGGGTGGGGGCGTAGGCGATCGATCCGAGTGCCGCCGCGAGCGCGAACGCGAGCGCGATCCAATGGCCGATCTCGAGACCGTCGGCGATCTGGCTGGCGTCGATCACGATTCCCTCGAAGTCCTCGTCACCGCCCTGGAAAAGGGGTATGTCAAATGAGCTGGAGACCCCGGCGGCCAGGTCGGGGGCGGCAGCCTGAAGGCCTTGCCGGATCAGGACTCCGACGTTCTCCAGGGTGATAAGCAGCGTCTCCTCACTGCCGTTGACGACGCTCGCGTGCACATCCTCGATTCCGCTGGCGAGCAGCGCCTGAAGGGCCGCGGAGCTGACCAGGAGGCCGGCGACCCCCTCGACCAGGGGCCGGACGGCCACCAGGTCGGGCGACTGCGCGATCGCTTGGTCGGCGATTGTCGCGGAGAGCTCGCGCTGGATGGCCTCGTCCTCGAGCACGCTGACCGCGCGACTGGCGAACACGCGAGAGTCGAACAGGGTCTCCTGGGCGTAAGCGAAGACCGCGGCAACCAGCACCGCGAGCACCGCGAGCACCGCGAGCGTCCTTGAGAGTAGGCGTCGCCTCTTCGGGCTCATCACTCCAGCCTATTCCGCTTTGCGGCGGCGATCCTTGGACGGCTGGACCCGCTTCGGCTCGCCCTCCTGCTTGCGGAAGTGTGGCGGCCAGGGTGCGTCGCCGAGGCCCTTGCGCTGATCCTCGGCGGCCAGCTCCAGGAGGCTGTCGAGCGAGCCGGCGTGCTCGTCGATTGCCGCCGCCGGATCCCCGAGCCGCTGCAGGCGCTTCGGCACCGTCGCGATCGTGTGCTCGGCTGGATCGACGCTCTCGACCTCGTCCCACTCCAGCGGGGTCGAGACCCGGGCGTCGGGGGTTGGGCGGACCGAGTAGGCCGAGGCCACGGTGCGGTCGCGAGCGTTCTGGTTGTAGTCGACGAACACCCCGTGGCGCTCCTCCTTCCACCACTTGCTGGTCGCCAGCCCGGTGCGTCGCTCGACCTCACGGGCCAGGGCCAGGGCCGCGCGGCGGACCTCGGAGAAGGGCTGATCGGGCTCGATCCGCACGTTGATATGCATTCCCCGGTTCCCGGACGTCTTCGGGAAGCCCACCAACCCGTGCTCGGTCAGCACCTCACCGCAGCGCAGCGCCACCTGGCGCACATCGTCCCAGCTCGCCTCAGGCGTCGGGTCGAGGTCGACCCGCAGCTCGTCCGGGTGGTCGAGATCGTCACGGCGGCACGGCCACGGGTTGAAATCGATCACGCCGAGGTTCACCGCCCAGACGAGATGCGCCGCGTCGTTCGCGCAGAGCTCCGTGGCGCTGCGACCGCTGGGGAAGTGCACCGCTGCGGTCTGCAGCCACTCGGGGGCCCCTTTCTGAACCCGCTTCTGAAAGAAGAACTCGCCCTCGACCCCCTTCATGAAGCGCTTCATCGTCGTCGGGCGCTCGCGCAGGTGATTCGTCGCCGCCTCGGCGACCTCGACGTAGTACTCGGCGAGCTCGAGCTTGCTGATCCCCGGCTCGGGGAACACGATCCGGCTTGGGCTTGAGAGCCGCACCTCGTGCCCCGCCAGCTTGAGGTTGATCGCTTCCTTCGCCATCTCGGGCGAGAGCGTAAGGCCTCGCCTACATGCCATGTGCCGTGGGTGCCGTCCGACCGATCGCGTGAGATTCACCGCGATGAGTGAGCTGCGAACGATGCGCTACGAGGTCGACGGTCGGATCGCGCGGATCACCCTGGATCGACCCGATCGCGGCAACGGGATCACGTTGGAGATGCCCCGCGAGCTGGCCGCGTGCGTGGAACAGGCCAACCTCGACCCAACGATTCACGTGATCGCACTCTCGGGCGCGGGGTCGGGCTTCTGCGGCGGCTACGACCTGGTCGCCTCGGCGGAGAGCATGGGATCTGAGCAGGCCGGCGAGGTCTCCGACTTCGGCTTTGGCGCCCCGGCGGGCTCGCCGCTGGACCCCGCCGTGGTCGCCGCCAACCACGACCCGGACGGGACGTGGGATCCGGTCACGGACTTCCAGATGATGTGGCGCAACCTGCGTGGCTTCATGTCCCTGTTCCACTCAGAGAAGCCCGCGATCTGCAAGATCCACGGCTTCTGCGTGGCCGGTGGCACCGACATGGCTCTGTGCTGCGACCTGATCGTGACCGAGGACCGAGCCAAGATCGGCTATCCGCCGGCGCGGGTCTGGGGGGTACCGACCTCGATGCTCTGGTCGCATCGGATCGGGCTCGAGCGCGCCCGCCGACTGCTTCTCACAGGCGACTCGATCGATGGTGCGACCGCGGCCGAGTGGGGTCTGGCCAGCGAGGCGGCGCCGGCCGCGGAGCTCGATCAGCGCTTCGAGGAGCTGCTTGCGCGGGTCGCCCGGCTGCCGATCAACCAGCTCGTCATGCACAAGCTTGCGATCAACCAGTCCCTCTACGCCCAGGGTCTGCAGGGCACCCAGGCGCTGAGCGTGATCTTCGACGGGATCGCCCGCCACACCCCTGAGGGCTTCGCCTTCCAGCGGCGCGCGGCTGAGGGCGGCTTCAAGCAGGCGGTGCGCGAGCGCGATGAGCCCTTCGGGGACTACGGCCGCGACCAATGAGCGAGCCGATGCCACGGATAACCGCCGAGGCTTTCCGGGCGCTGCTGGAGCGGATGCCGCAGAGCTACCCCTCGAGGATGGCGATCGAGCCGCTGGAGATCACGGATGAGTACTCGCTCGGGCGGATCGTGGTCGATGAGCAGCATCTGCACCCCGGTGGATTCGTCCATGGCGGCGCCTGGAGCGGCCTCGGGGACACGGTCGCTGCCTGGCAGACCTTCCGGCATCTGCCCGAGGGACACAACTTCACCACGATCGAGATGAAGCTCAACGCCTTCGCTGCGGCTGGGCTCGGGGATGAGATCACCGCCCGGGCCGTGACCCTGCACGGGGGCCGGTCCACCCACGTGATCGAGACCCGGATGAGCCGCGGCGAGCGTCTGCTGGCCAACCTGATCGTGACCCAGTTCGTGATCGCGCCGGCGATTAGCGAGACTGATCGGGCCTAGTAACGGTCCCTCTTGCATTAGTCGCGGGCGCGGGCCAAGCTCTGCGATGTGATCCGTGTTCATCGCATCCCCTTCTCGACCAACGTCGAGCGCGTCGCCCTCGGCTGCGCTCTTAAAGGCGTCCCCGTCGAGTGGATCGACCACGACCCCGGCCGGCGCGGGGAGCTGCTACGGCTGAGTGGCCAGGAGCTGACGCCGGTCGCGGAGTTCGGCTCCGACGTGGTCGTCGATTCGATCGCGATTCTTCGGCGCCTCGACCGCGACTATCCTCAACCGCGCCTGTTCCCCGGTGATCCGACGGAGTGGGCGGTGGCGGAGCTGTTCGTGGAGTGGTTCAACGAGGTCTGGAAGCGGCCGCCGAACGCCCTGGCTTCGGCCAGCCCGCCGACGGGCGCCGAGGCCGAGGCCCTCGCGGATGGAGTCCGTGCATGGAGCCGGCGATTCGAGCGAATGCTGTCGGCCCGCGAGTTTCTGCTCGGCGACCGAATCGGGATCGCGGATGTCTGCGCCTATCCCTTTCTCCGCTACGCCAGGGACGATCCCAGCCCCGGCGACGGCGACCCCTTCCACGCCGTCCTGCGGGAGCTCCTGGCAGGCGGCTCCGATCCCTGCCTTGATCGCTGGATCGTGCGGGTGGAATCCCAGCCACCGACGCCCCCACCGTGGGCGCCTTAGCTACCTGTCGCGAACAGTTGGCTCGCCCACGCGGCTAAACGCGGTGGATCTCGAAGACGTTGGTGCCGAGCTCGTGCTCGGGCAGGCCGGCGGTGATGACGATCAGGTCGCCTGGGGAGGCGACCCCGACCTCGCGAGCGATCGCACCGGACTCGACCAACAGTTCGTTGAGGTCTCCCCACTCGTGGTGCAGGTAGCAGCGCACCCCGAACAGCAGGTTCAGTCGGCGGACCGTCTCTTTGCGGGGTGAGATCGCGACGATCGGCACCTCGGGCCGGTAGGCGCTGACCAGGCGCGCCGTGCGCCCGCTCCGGGTTGGGACGACGATCGCCTTCAGGCCGAGCCTGCGGGTGGCAGAGACCGCGCTCTCGGCGACCGCCGCGGCGACATCGCCGGGGGCGGCGTGGACCCGACTGCGGAGCCACTCCTCGTAGGGAAGGTCGAGCTCGGCCTGCTGGGCGATGCGGTCCATCATCTGAACCGCCTCGAGCGGGTACTCGCCGATCGCCGTCTCCTCGGAGAGCATCACGGCGTCGCTGCTGTCGTAGATCGCGTTGGCGACGTCGGTGACCTCAGCTCGCGTGGGCCGATCGCTGTGGACCATCGAGGCGAGCATCTGGGTCGCCGTGATCACCGGCTTGGAGCGGCTGCCGGCGAGCCTGATCAGGCGCTTCTGGGTCGGCGGCACGTGCTCGATCGGGAGCTCGATCCCGAGGTCGCCGCGGGCGACCATGATCCCGCTGACGGCCTCGTCGATGATCCGCTCGGTGTCCTCGAGCGCCTGCGGCTTCTCAATCTTTGCGATCAGGGGAATGTCCGAGCCGCGGCTGCGAATTCGTTCGTTGATCGGGACCAGATCCTGGGCCGTACGCACGAATGAGACCGCGAGCAGGTCGATCTCGTGGTCGACGGCGAAGTCGACCCACTCCATGTCCGCCTTTCCCGCCGACGGCATCCCGGCGGCCGCGCCCGGCAGGTTGACCCCCTGGTGAGAGGCGACCGAGCCGCCGGTTTCGACCTCGCAGAGCACCTCGCGCTCGCCCACGTGTTTCGCCTTTAGTCGGATCCGCCCATCGGCGAGAAAGATCGGGTCCCCGGGTGCGACCGCCTTGGTCAGGCCCTCGAAGGAGAGCGGCAGTCGCTCGGCGGTTCCCAGGCACTCGTCGATCGTCAGGGTCAGCTCCGAGCCGGCGTGGACCCTGACGATGCCGTCGGTGACCTCGTCGAGGCGCAGCTTCGGCCCGGGCAGATCACCGAGGATCGCGACCCATTTGCCCGTCTCCTCCGAGGCTTCGCGAATTCGGCCGATCGTCTCCGTGTGCTCCGCGGCCGTCCCGTGCGAGAAGTTGAGCCGGAAGACGTCGGCTCCCGCCCGGATCATCGCTGCCAGCATTTCGGTCTCGCGGGAGGCGGGCCCGATCGTGGCCACGACCTTGGTCCGCCGTTCGATGATCGGTACCTTCGGCATGCCGGCTAGCCTAGGCGCCGCTCGGCGAAGTCGCTGATCTGCTGCACGACCCGGTGCGTTGGTCGCGGGATCGCCTCGCCGTCGGGGGTGGCGTCGCCGCCGGCGCCCGGCTCCTCCTCGAGGCGCTGGATCACCGGAAGACGCCACAAGGCGCTTGCCGTGAGCAGCCCGATCGCGACCGAGATCAAGGCCAAAAACCACTGCCCCGCCGTGAGCAGCTCGAGCTCGAAGAACTCGCGAACGGGCTCGGCTGCGAGGACCAGGGCGAACAGCGCTCCGAGGCTCGAGATCATCGCCAGCATGTAACTCTGGATCACGATGTGCTCGCGCCCGGGGCCGCGCTCGAGCAGCAGGATGAAGGCCAAGCCGAGGATGATCAGGGTGGTGGTGGCCGCGGTTCGCGCCTCATTCAGGGATCCGCCGAACACGGAGTCCACGAGGAAGAAGGAGAGCAACGATCCGACGCCGACCCCGAACCCGGCGGGAAGGCTGAACGCGGTCAGCGCGCGCAGCAGACGGCCGCGGTACAGCGGACCCTCGCTCGGAGCCAGGGCGAGCACGAACGAGGGGATCCCGATCGTCAGCGCCGCGGCGACGGTCAGCTGCCGCGGCAGGAACGGAAACGGGAAGCCGAATATGGCCGCGGCGACGATCAGAAAGCCCGCGTAGAACGTCTTCATCATGTAAAGGCGTCCGAGCCGGTGGATGTTGCGCGCGATCCGTCGGCCCTCCGCCACGGCCCGCGGCAGCATCGAGAACTCATCGCGGAGCAGGACGATGTCGGCGATTCCCTTGATGATCTGGCTTCCCGAGCCCATCGCGACCGCTAGCCGCGCCTGCTTCAGCGCCGGCACGTCGTTGACGCCGTCACCGATCATCGCCGTGAACCGTCCCGAGCGGGAGAGTGCGGCGACCAGCGCCTTCTTCTGGTCCGGCGTGATCCGGCAGAAGACGGTGTTCGCGGCGGCGACCTGGGCCAGCTCATGGCGCTGATCGGGGAGATCCGGCCCCTCGATCACGCCGGCGTCCCGCTCGATTCCGAGGGCTTGGGCGACCGCGGTGACGGTCTCGCGCGCGTCGCCGGAGATCACCTTGAGGTCGACTTGCTGTTCGCGCATGAACTCGATCGTCTCCCGCGCATCGGGCCGCAGCGTCTCCTCGAGCACGACCAGGGCCCGGGCCTCTAGTGAGGGTGGGGGGGCGTGAGCTGGATCGTCGGGCAGCCCCGCTCGAGTCCGGCCGAAGGCGACGACCCGACGGCCGGCCGCCGTATGCTCTGCGAGCGCCCGATCGAGCTCCGCCGGCAGCTGCAGTGAGCCGGCGGCGATCAGCACGTCGGGCGCTCCGATCACGTAGCTGTGCGGCGCGCCGCCGCCGTTCAGCGTCAGTCCGCTCCACTTCCAGCGGGAAGAGAACGGAACCTCGGCCGTGACCGCCTCGGCCTGCGCCGGGAAGGCCTCGGCGATCGTCTCCAGGGTTCGGTTGCGCTCCCCGGCCGAGGCCGCGAACCTCCCCAGCGCGGCCCGGTCATCGTCGCTGCCACCATCGGCGAGGACCACGTCGATCAACTCCAGGGTGCCGTCGGTGAGCGTCCCCGTCTTGTCCACGCAGATCGTGTCGACGGCGGCGAGCGCCTCCGTCGCGGCGATCTGCTGGACCAGCGTGTTCTGACGCGCGAGCCGGATCGCGGCGACGGCCAGGGTCACGCTCATCAGCAACACCAGCCCCTCGGGGACCAGCGTGATCAGCCCGGCCGTCGCCTCCTGAGCGGCCTCGGTCAGGCTCACGCTACGGACGCTGAAGCCAATCAACATCACTATCGCCATCGGCACCAGCAGCGCCGAGGTCGCCCACAGGATTCGGTTCACCTCGAGTTGCAGCGGCGAGGGTGGGTGCCGGAACTCCTTCGCCTCGCCCGCGATCCGCGCGGCGTAGCTCTGCTCGCGCACCGCGTCGACCTCCAGGTAGCCGGATCCGGAGCTGCAGAACGAGCCCGAGAGGACCTCGTCCCCGCGATCCTTGTGGATCCCGTCGGCCTCGCCGGTAAGCAGCGACTCGTCCATGGTCAGACCGCGCGAGGAGGTGACCCGGCCGTCGGCGACGAGCTGATCGCCGGGCTCGATCCGCACGGCATCGCCGGGCACCACCTCCTCTGCCAGCAGCTCCAGGGTCTCACCACCGCGGACGACCTTGGCCCGAGGCGCGACGAGCAGGGCCAGATTGTCGAGGACGGCCTTGGCTCGCAGCTCCTGACGGATCCCAATCGCCGAGTTGACGACAGCTACGAGCGCGAAGAGCGCGTCGGCGAACAGGCGCTGGCTGATCACCAACACGAAGAAGACCAAGACGATCCCGTTGAACAGCGTGAACACGTTCGCAATCACGATCGATCGAATCGAACGCGAGGAGCTTTCCTGGGGCTCTCCCAGTTGAGCCAGGCGGCGGGCCGCCTCCGAGGAGCTCAGCCCGATCGGGGTGGTATCGACGGCGCTGGCTGCTGGCACAGGCCATTCATACACAAAGAGCCCGGCGCCGTAGGACGGCGCCGGGCTCGGTAGCTCGCGACCTTTGCTGGGGAGCTACCAGCCGTTACCTGGGCACGTGCTCATGCGGGCGCGTCAGCGTCCAGCGGAGCGTGGGCGTGGCCCCAGATCAGTGGCCGAATCAGCGGGATGTCGAACTCGAGCTCGTCAACGATCAGTTCGTCGACCTCGAACCCTGCCCCGCGGATCGCTGTCTCCGTACGCCGGTTGGTGTTGCAGCCATAGGCAAACCCGTGCCAGAAGCCATGGGCGCGGTCCTGCCAGCGTTGCAGTCGGCCCTCCTCGGCCGCAGCGACATGCTCCAGGAACAGCAGGCGGCCACCCGGCCGGAGAATCCTCCGGGCCTCGCTCAGGGTTGCATCGACGTCATCGACGGTGCAGAGGACGAGCGTCGATACGACGGTGTCGGCGCTGTTGTCGGGTAGCGGCAGATGCTCCGCCGGCTCCTCCAGCACCTCGGCCTCGCGTCCGGAGCGGGCCAACCGCTCGCGCAGTCGGCGAGCCATCGGGCCGTGCGGCTCGGTCAGGACCAACTCGACCCCGTCGGGGTAGTGCTCGAGGTTGTGCCCGGTGCCGGCTCCCAGCTCGACAACCCGCCCCTGCGCGGACTCGAGCAGCGTCTGGCGGCGTTTGGCGTTCCCGCGCCGCTCGGTCCGCCATAGCAGCGGGCCGTAGAGCGCAGCGAAGCAGCGCCCCCACAGGCGCATCAGCGGGCCCCGCTGAGCCGGTTCCGGTTCGGTGTTCTGCTCAGTGCTCATCCTCTCTCCTCTCGTGGTCTCCGCGTTGTCATGCTTGACGGGGGGTCTAGGTAGCGCTCCGCCTCAGCGCGGCCAGAAGTCGTCGACGGTCTCCCCCTCGGCCTCGGGGTCGTCGACACGCTGCGAGCAGATCACCAGCTCGGCCGGGTCGCTGCCATCGTTGTGGACCGAGCGAAAGGCGTCCGGAGCCACGCGGACGGCCGCCTGCGGACCAACCTCGAAGACGTCCTCGCCGACCTTGAACGTGACCTGCCCGGAGACCACGAAGTAGATCTCCTCCTGGGTCTTGTGGCGATGCCCGTAGCTGCCGCGACCGCCGCTGTCCGGCGGCATCTGGCGCCAGCAGAACGCGACTTGCTCGGCATCGAGCGCGTCAGTGTAGGCCCGCATCTCGCCGAAGCCCGGGTACTCCGCCATGTAGTCGACGGCTTGCTCGCGGGCGACATAGGTGTAGTCACTCATCATCTTCCTCCTTCTGGGTTGAGAACAGTTTCGCTTGCGATCCGGTGCAGCGCGGGGACGTCTGAGCTGGGTACTCAAGCAGGGTAGGCTGCCCCGATGGCGATCAAGCTTGGATTGAACCTGGGCTACTTCGGGATCGGGCCCCAGGGGGAGGAGGCGGCCGCCTTGGTGGCGGCCGCCGAGGCAGCAGGCTTCGAGTCCGTCTGGGTCGCCGAGGCGTACGGCTCCGACGTGGTCTCGGTGCTGGCCTGGCTGGCTCCGCAGACGGAGACGATCAAGCTCGGCGCGGCGATCATGCAGGTGCCGGCCCGTCCGCCGGCGGCGGCCGCGATGGCGGGTGCGACGATCGACTACCTGTCGGGCGGGCGTTTCATTTTTGGCTTCGGTCCCTCCGGCCCGCAGGTCTCCGAGGGCTGGTACGGCGTTCCCTACCCGAAGGCGTGGGGGCGCACGCGCGAGTACATCGAGGTGGTCCGCAAGATCATCGCCCGGGAGGGCCCCCTGGAGCATCACGGTCCCCACTACGACCTGCCGCTGAGGGGGGACGAATCGACGGGCCAGGGCAAGGCGCTGAAGCTCAACTTCCATCCGATCAGAAACGAGATCCCAGTCTTCATCGGGGCGATCGGCAAGCGCTCGGTGGAGCTCGCGGCCGAGGTTTGTGACGGATGGATTCCCGTGTTCAGCGATCCCGAGCGGATCGAGGAGGTCTGGGGTGAGAACTTGCGGGTCGGGTTCGAGAAGGGCGGCCGCACTCGTGCCGACCTCGAGATCAGCCCCTCGGTCCAGGTAGCAATCGACGGCGACCTGGAGTTGGCGCGCAACATGGTCAAGGCCGCGTTGCTGCTGTACCTCGGTGGGATGGGCTCCAAGGAGAAGAACTTCTACGTCGAGCTCAGCGATCGGTTCGGCTTCGGCGATCAGGCGCGGAAGGTGCAGTCGCTGTATCTGGAGGGAGAGCGGGAGCGCGCCTACGAGGCGATCCCGGATGAGCTCGTCGAGCTGACCTCGCTGATCGGCAGCGAGGCCGAGGTGGCCGAGCGCCTGGCGCGGATCGACGCCGCCGGAGTCGATCGGTTGATCGTCTCGGTGGCCCAGCTCGACCCCGGGCAGCGCAAGCACACGATCGAGCGCCTGGCTGCGCTCGCTCTGGCCGCGGCCTAGGAGTGCGGACAGGGTCGGTTCGGCGCGGCTCGCGGCCCCGCACCTTTCCTTTCGGGGATCTATAACTGGGCCATGCCAGATCTTGGGGAAGGCGTGGTCTTTGCCGGCCATCGGATCGAGGGGGTCGCCGGTCGCGGTGGAATGGGGACCGTCTACCGCGCCACCCACATAGCGCTCGACCACATGGTCGCGCTCAAGGTGATCGCCGCAGACCTCGCCGACGATGGCTCCTTTCGCGAGCGCTTTCGCTCTGAGTCGAGGATCGCGGTCTCGCTGCGCCACCCGAACGTCGTGCCGATCCACAACGCCGGCGAGGAGGACGGCCTGCTGTTCGTGACGATGGATCTGATCGACGGCCCCGACCTGCGCAAGCTGCTTACATCTCGGGGCCCGCTCGAGCCGGCGCAGGCGGTGGCCATCCTCGAGCAGGTGGCGGCGGCGCTCGACGTCGCGCATTCTCGCGGTCTGGTCCACCGAGACATTAAGCCGGGCAACGTCCTGATCGAGGATCGCGGCGGCACCGACCACGCCTACCTGACCGACTTTGGCCTGACCAAGCGCATCGGGCAGCCCAGCGAAGCCACCGCTTTGACCAGCACGGGAGCCTTCGTGGGCACTCTCGACTACGTTGCCCCCGAGCAGATCCGCGGTGAGCACCTCGACGCACGCACTGACGTCTACGCCCTCGGCTGCGTGCTCTACGAGAGCCTGGTCTCCCACCCTCCGTTCGCGGGTCGGGAGGAGAAGGTGGCAAAGATGTACGCCCACCTTCAAGCCGAGCCGGAGGCGCTCGCGGGCTCGGCGGTGGTGCTCGCCGAGGTCGTCGAGCGCGCGATGGCGAAGGAGCGGGACGACCGCTTCCCTTCCGCCGGCGACATGGCCCGCGCCGCCCGTGCGGCCCTCGAGGGCGACGAGGTCGCCCCCGAGCGCAGTGTTGCAACGGGGCCCGCCGCGCCCACCGAGGTCTACGAGACCCCGCGCGAGATGCCCTCGCCGACGGGCTCCGGGGCGGAGGCGTTGGAACCGACGGCCGAGTCGCAGGCGCCGGTCGAGCCCACCGTTGAATCGGAGGCGCCGGTCGAGCCCACCGTTGAATCGGAGGCGCCGATCGAGCCCGCGGTGACGGCGATCGAGTCCAACGCCACCGCCGAGGTGTCCCCGGCCGCGCCGCCGCCGACCCCTCCTGGCTCCCGCGGCCAGGCGACCGAGGTGGTCGAGCCTGGGGACGGGACCCGCCCAGCGCGCTCGCGCAAGGCGCCGCCGCTCGGGCTGATCGGCGGCGGCCTCGCCGCGGCCATCGTGGTCGTCCTGGCGATCGTCGTCCTGGGGGGCGGAGCCGATGAGGGCGGGGCAGGTGAGGGGCCGACCTCCAAGACGGAGCCGATCGGGGAGGTGCAGGAGGCTGTGTTCGTCCCAGACACCCCTGTTGGCATCGCCGTCGGTGACGGTGATGTGCGGGTCGCGACGCGTGCGGACGGAGAGCTGGTTTCCGTCAAGACGGAGGAGGTGTTCGGCCTCGAGCTCTCCAGGGCTGACGAGGTGGTCTTTGCCGCCGGCTCTTGGTGGGTGACGGGATCGGTCGACGGGCGGGTGGCTCAGTTGGGCGCGGGTGGCGACATTGTGGATACGGTGCCCGTGCCTGGGGCGCCGACCGGCATCACCGCGGAAGGCGATGCCGCGATCTGGGTTACTGAGAACTCGTCGAACACGCTGACTCGCATCGACCCCGCTAGCGGTGAGCCTGACTCGTTCCGGCTCGACGACGCCGACGGACCTCAAGGGGTCGCGGTCGGTAGCGGCGCCATCTGGGTCACCTCACGCAATAACAACAAGCTGATCCGCGTAGGTGCTCAAGATCGCGAGCAGACTCCAATCGACGTCGGCAACAACCCCAAGGGCGTGATCGTCGCTGCCGGCGCGGTCTGGGTCGCCAACGCCGGGAACAACGAGAACGGCTCAGACGGCTCGGTGACCCGCGTGGATGCCCAATCGCTTGAGCCTCAGGAGATCGAGGACCTCTCCGGCCAGATGCGCGATCTGGCCGAGGCCCCGAACGGCACGATCTGGGCCTCCGACGGGCAGGGGTCGGTCGCCGCGATCGATCCCGAAAGCGGGACGCTGATCGACACCCTGAAGATTCCCGGCTCGACGCCCGAGGACCTCGCCTTCGATCGGAACATGCTCTGGGTCACCGGTGGCGAGGAGAACGTGGTGACGCCGGTCATGCCCAACGACCTGGACGGCTAGGCGCAGGCGCGGCGAGACCCCCGCTCTGGCGGGGGCCTCATCGCTGGTCTGCCTGCTCGGCGTCCCTCCCGTTGGCAAATCTGTCCGGCTGCGGCGAGACCCCCGCTCTCGCGGGGGTCTCGCCTCCCTACTCCCGCCAGATCCCAGATCCCGAGCTGAGCCGATGGGAGCCCGTTGGTGTGATCGAGTTGCAGGGGGGGCCTAGCGGACCTTGCCCTCGATCAACATCCAGCAGCCGTCGGTCTCGTCATAGATCCGCTTGCCGTCGCGCTTCTTCAGCGGCGGTGAGTGCTGCAGGGTGTTATCCCCACCGGAGCTGCAGCGCAGCGTGCTCGTCTCGGCGGTCTTGATCGCGAGACGCTCACCGGTCTTGATCTTGACCTTGGTCTTGAACTTCTCCACGTTGTAGGAGTCGTTGTCGTAGTTGGCCTGGCTTTGGCCGACGTAGCTGAGCGTCGGACCGGAGCGCTTGACCTGGGTGTGGCCGTCGATCGTGGTCTTGACGATCTGCAGCTGAAACGAGCCCGGGGCACCGGCAACCAGCTTCAGCTTGCGCAGGTATCCGCTCTTCGGAGCCTGCTCGCCACCGGGGTTGCCGTAGGCCTCACCCATCACCCAGGTGCACTTGCTACCGGGGTCGGACTCGCACTGATGCGGGGCCGAGGCGTTCGAGGGCTGGACCGTGTCGTTGAGCTTCGAGCCAAACGAGGAGCCGGCCGCGCTTGCCCCACCGGCGCCGATCGTCAGCGCAACCAGGGCCGCAACCAGGGTGATCAGGGCGACCAGCGCACCACGGCCGCCGATCGCGGCGCGGCTGGCGTTGGCGAGGG
>CAXMST010000212.1:0-3167 GCA_964196325.1 uncultured Acidimicrobiia bacterium | reverse complement strand
GCTTCTTCTTATCGAGCTTGCTCGGCTTGATCTTCGCCTCTTCCGTCTGCACGCTCTCGTCAGCGGTGGCAAAGCTCACCACGCCGATCGAGAGCACTCCCGCGATCGCGAGAGCTAGATACTTCCGCATAACTTCCTCCTATGTCCGATCCTGATGCGTGGCTGGCAGCGTCCCGCGGTGCGTTCCTCGCACCCGTGCACGCCGCCACCCCGTGGATTCAATCCGTACAAGGTGCATAACACCACAATCGCCGCCAGGTTGCGGTTTCGGGTCAGGCAATCGAATCCCCTGCATAGGCGCCGGTCCGCCCAAGGGCCCCGTGACCCCCTGATCGCGCTAGGGCAGCGCCCGGATGTGTGGGTAGTTGGTGCGCTCCGTCGAGCTGCCACCGATCGACTCCGAGCCCTCCTGCAGGTCGCAGCGTGGTGCCGGGATCCCGTCGCTGTTCGTGCCGTCCCCGTAGGCGAACTGCTTGACCTCATCGAAGAAGCCCTCGGGGAGATCGCCGGGATCGCCCTCGGTCAGCTCGATCCCCGAGAGCCCGGAGCTGCATTGCTCGGTCAGGAAGGAATCCAGGCCTTCGGCGAGCTTGTTGTAGCCGTCGGCCTTGACGTAGGCGTTGGTGCGGTTGCCGGTGAAGCGCTCGGGAAGCGAGGCCAGGGTCTCGATCGAGAACGGGTTGGTCGTCCGGATGTACTTCCTCTGGACGTTCGACCCGTCGTTGTTGAAGCCGTTGGTCGCAGCCGCAAGGTTGCCGAGCACGGCGGTGGTCTCGGCCCGGTACCGGTTCAAGGTCTCGACGATCGGGATCAGCTCATTGAGGTATGACGGGGCGCGCGCCAGGGGCGGCGGCAGCTCCTCGTCGAGCACGTTGCGCAGCGCCCCGAAGCCGGACTCCGCACGGCGGTTGACCACCTGGAGGCCGTCGAAGAACCGCTCCAGATCCGGCGCCAGCTCGGCGGTCTCGATGATGGTGCCGCTGAGCTCGCGGGCGGCGGGGCGGAGCTGGGTGATGAGATCGTTGGTATCGCCGGCGAAGGTATCGAGGCGATTCAGCGTGAAGCGCGACTCGTCGAGGAAGGTCGGGAGCGCCTGGAAGGCGGCGACCAGGTCGGCGTCGCGGTTGCCGATCGTCGAGAAGACCCGTTCGGTGTTGGTGATCAGGCCGCTGAGCTGGCCGGGGCGCTGGCTGAGCGCGGCGAAGGTGGCCCCGCCGTCGCGGATCAGGCCCTCGACGGCGAGCCGCTGGCTGTCGAGCTCACGGGCCAGGTCGTCGGCGCGCTCAACGAACGGAGTCAGGTTGCCCAGCGCCGCGTTCAGGTCGGCTCCGCGGCCGCGGAACGCCTGCGAGGCGTCCACCATCCAGACCCGGAACGCCTCTCGGGTTGGCTCGTCGAAGGCGCGGAAGATCTCATCGAGCTGCACCGCGTCGGAGACCTGGGCGGCGGGAATCGCACCACCCTCGGACACGAAGCCGCTCTCGTCCTCGCCGGGGGTGAGCTCGACGTAAGTCTCGCCGAGCAGCGTCTTCTGGCGCAGGATTGCCCTGGTGTTGCTCGGGATCGGGGCGAACTTCGAGTCGATCTCGATCTCGGCGTCGGCGAGCCCGACGTCGCTGAGCTCGATGTTCTTGACCTTGCCGACCGAGACGCCCGAGATCCGCACGTCCGATTCCACCGCGAGCTGCGTGGCTTCGTCGAAGGGGACGGTCACCCGGTAGCCCTCAGACTTGAGCGGCACGGCGCCGCCGAAGGCGAGCCAGAGGAAGAGCAGCAGGCCGAAGCAGGAGAGCGCAAAGGCAACCGCAATCAGGATCCTTCCTACTGTTGGTGGACGGGTTTCCATCAGCTCACCGCGCAGACTTCCTCTGTGGTGGCGATGCGCGTCAGGGTCCGGGCCGTGGTCAGCCCTGGACGTGTGAGCAGCGCGTTGTCGGCGAGCTGGGAAGTGATGCAGTTGTACATCACGACCGCGCGCAGCAGCGGGCCGGCGGAGTCCTCAGTTAGCAGGCTGCCGTTCAAGTTGTGGTTGAGCCAGGCGAGGTAGAACAGATAGCCCTCCTCGGTTCCGGGCGGATTGTAGGCGAGCCCGTTGAACAGGCCGGCGAGCTCGGTGAAGGTGCCGCGCAGTCCCTTGGCGCTGTCGGCGAGCGGCCCCGACGCCCGGCGCACATCGCCGACAAACCCGGAGACCTCACCGGTGAAGGGCCGGATCTGATCGCGGATCGGGGGCGTGGTCTCGGTGAAGAAGGGCTGCAGCGCCTGCAGCGCCGGGGTCAGCGCCTTGGTGCTGGGCAGCAGCCGGCGCAGGGCCGGCTCGAGCTCGTCCGAGAGGGTCTCGCCGGCCTCGAGCGCGCCGCGGGTCTCGCTCAGCGCCCCGGGCAGCTCGCGTAGCGTCGCCCTCAGGTTCTGCTCCTGATCGGCGAAGGCGCCGAGCACCGAGTTCTGGGAGTCGACGAACTGGGCGAGCCGCACGTCGTTCGAGGCGAGGCGCTCGGAGATCTTCTTGAAGTTGGTGATCACATGCCGCAGGTTGTCGCGGCGCTTCGCGATCGCGCCGTTGACCTTGGCGATGTCGCGAATCGTCGGCTCGAAGCGCCGGAAGACCTGGGAGAGCTCCCTGTCGCGGCCATCGTCCAGGGCCTCGGCGCCGCCGGCGAGCAGCAGCCGCAGATAGGCCTGGGTGTCGCCGTCGAGCGAGGCGAGGATCTGGTCCACATTGACGTTCGGCTTGGTCGAGGCGAGGGCGATCGTCGCTCCCTCGGGCATCTCTTCGTCACCGCCGCCGGGGTTCAGCTCGATCGTCATGTCCTGCAGGCCGGTGCGGGGCCGCAGTAGCACCGAAGCGTCGGGGTGGATCAGATCCGAGTATTCGTTGTCGACCTGCATCGTGACCACGGCGACGCCACCGTCGAGCTCAACCGCGGTGATGTCGCCCACCTTGACCCCGGACATGTTCACCGTCTGTCCCTGGCCCGGAGTGATCGCCTGGGCTGTCTGGAGCTCCGCCTTGAGCTCATACCGATCCTCGCCGAGAATCGGGAACCATGGCGGCAGCGCCGAGGCCTGCTGTGAAAGGATCACAAACAGAGTCACCAGGCCAACCAGCGCCAACACGATTATGGCGACGAAGTCCTTCGAGTAGTCGCGGATCGCCTTCCTCATGG
>CAXMST010000211.1:0-4434 GCA_964196325.1 uncultured Acidimicrobiia bacterium | reverse complement strand
CCCGCTCTGCTCGCTCGCTGCCATCGCTTGTTGCGATCCTAGATCAAAGGGCTTCGCGGCTCAGGTCACGGTCACAAGGACCGCCGTCACGAGCACGTTCAGGGTGGCCAGGGGCAGCAGGATCTTCCAGCCCAGCGTCATCAGTTGGTCGTAACGCAGGCGAGGCAGCGTCGCTCGGATCCAGATAAAGAAGAGGATCAGCAGGAAGATCTTGGCGAGCATCACGAAGATTCCGAGGATCGCCGGAGTGTGGATCCCAAAGGGCAGATACCAGCCACCGAGGAACATCGCCGAGGCCACCCCGCTGACGACGATTATCTCCATGTACTCGGCCATGAAGAAGGCCCCGAAGCGCATCCCGCCGTATTCGGTGTTGTAGCCGGCGACGAGCTCGGCGTCGGCCTCGGGCAGGTCGAAGGGCGCGCGGTTGGTTTCGGCAAAGCCCGAGACCATGAAGATCAGGAAGCCGACGAACTGAGGGATCACGTACCAGACGTTTGCCGCCTGGGCGTTGGCGATATCGACCAGGCTCAAGGACCCGGCCATCATGATCACGCCGAGCAGGGCCAGCCCCATCGAGATCTCATAGGAGATCAGCTGCGCGGCCGACCGCATCGCCCCCATGAACGAGTACTTCGAGCCGCTCGCCCAGCCGCCGAGCAGGAGGCCGTAGAAGGCGATCGAGCCGAACGCGAACACGTACAGGATTCCGATCGAGACATCGATGCCGTAGAAGCCGACCCCGTTGCTGACGTCGCCGAAGGGCAGGATCGCGATCGTCATCGTTGCGCTGATGATCACCAGCGAAGGGGCTACCGCCCACAGGTACGGCACCGCGTTGTCGGGCTTGTAGTACTCCTTGGTGAGCAGCTTGAGCACGTCGGCCATCGGCTGCAGGATCCCGTAGGGGCCGACCCGATTGGGCCCGTAGCGCGCCTGGAATCGGCCCAGCAGCTTGCGCTCAATCACCAGGATGATCGGCACGAGCCCAAGGATCAACGCGAAGATCACGATCGACTTGAGGACGAGCAACCAGCTCGCCTCGGCGAAGCTGGTGTCGGCTAGCGGCAGGGCCAGGTCCACGGCGTTACCACTTCACCGTCTCGCGTTCGGCCGAGCTCGGAGGTGGCTCGGGCTCGGGCTCGGGCGGCGCCTCGGCAACCTGGACGGTACGCGCCCCGCCAAGCAGGTTGGCCGCGTTCTCCCGCGTCCCCTCGATCAGAAAGGCGACCTCGTCCGGATTTCGGTGCCGAATCGCGACATGAGCCCGCACCGACTTGCCGTTGTCGCCTGTGACCTCGACCGGGGTGCCGTTGCCGACCGCCAGGCGCTTCGCGGTGGCCTCGCTCAGCTCGAGCGTCTGGGTTGGGCTGAGGAACTCGAGCGCCGGGTTGCGCTCGCTCACGTAGTCGGCCCAAAGGTCGTGGTAGGTGCCGAGCAACAGGCGGCCGTCCGTGGGGGCGCCGGGCACCGGATTCGAACCCGGTGGAAGAGTCGGAGCGGGGGCGAAGCTTGGCGCCTGTCCCTCGCCGGCGGACTCCTGCCAGCGCTGCCCCGTTCCGCCGATCGTGTCGTAGGTGATCCCCGAGTACAGCGGCGAGTCGGCTTCGAGCAGCCCGAACACGTCCTGGGCGCTAGCGGCTCCCGTCTCGTCGCCGAGCTTCGCCGAGAGCTCGACCAGGGCCTGCCACCCAGAACGGACCGCGTCGCGGTGAAGCACCGAGGGCCGGACCCGTTGCAGGCGCCCGTCGGGGTGGGTCACGGTCCCCTCCTTCTCGGCGTGGCTCTCAGCCGGGAGCAGAACATCGGCGTGCTGGGCGCTGGTCGAGCCGAACATCGAGACGCTCAGCGTGAACTTGGCGGCGCCGATCGCCGCTGCCCAGGCCTCGGGCTCCGCGAAGTCGCGGACCGGATCGACATCCCAAAGAACCAGCGCCTCGAGCTCGCCTGACTCGAGCGCCCCACGGATCTGCGCCGGGTCACGTCCGCTGCCCGCCGGGCTCAACCCGGGGCCGGCCCCCTGCCCCGCACCGGCCTCGCGGATGCCGCGGGCGTTGGCAGCGATCGGGACCTCGTACAGGCCGCTTCCCGGCTTGTCGGCGAACTCCAGGACGGCGGCGATCTTCAGCAGCGCCGACGCGGCCCGCTCGCCGCCCGGGCCCGCGACGACGCCCTCGCCCCAGGCGAGCACAACATCGTCAGCGGCTCCCAGCGCGGTAGCGAAGCCGCTTGCGCTGCCGTCCCCATCGCCATCCCCGGTCAGGGCAGCGGCCAACTCCTCCAGGAAGCCTGCCGCCTGGCCGGGCGCGTAGCGCGTCGCCTCCAGGCAGCCCGCCGTGCCCACGGCGGCGCCACCATCCAGTGCCGTCGGTCGCTCGGTCGCGACCAGCAGGTCGGTGCCGTGGCGGCGCACCGCCTTGCGGATCCGCAGCTCGAGGATCGGCATCTCGTGCATCGGGTCGGTGCCCACCACCAGGATCGCGTTGGAGTCGTCGATGCCGGCTGTCGGGACCGAGAGCGCCGGGTGATCGAGTGCTCGCCGTAGCTCGGCCCGCAGGGCGGCCTGCTCGCCGCCGACCACATCGCTGGAGCCGAGCGGTCCGCGGACCATACGCTGGAGCAGGTAGGCCTCCTCGTTGGAGGCACCGCCGCCGACGATCGCCGCAACCTTTCCGTGGGCCTCGGTCAAGCCGGCGGCGGCGTGCCCCAGCGCCTCCTCCCAGCTCGCCTGACGCAGCGCCCCGCCCTCGCGCACCAAGGGCGCGGTAAGCCGGTCCTCGGAGCCAAACATCTGGTAGCCGAAGCGGCCCTTGTCGCAGAGCCAGCCGTCATCGACCGCGGCGTTGTCCCGCCCGAGCACTCGCACGACCTCGTCGTCGCGAACCGTGAACTTGACGTTGCACTGGCTCGGGCAGAGGGTGCAGACCGAGCCGGCGTCCTCGATGTCCCAGGGCCGGGCCCGGAATCGGTAGGCCTGTGAGGTCAGCGCGCCGACTGGGCAGAGCTCGATGATGTTGCCGTGGAACGGGGCCACATAGGGCCGGTCGTTGAAGGTGCCGACGTAGCTGTGTGGGCCTCGCTCGAGCAGCTGGAGCTGCTCGTCTTCGGCGACCTCCTGCGAGAAGCGCACACACCGGTAACAGAGGATGCAGCGCTCACGATCGATCTTGATCAGAGGCGAGAGGGGTATCGGCTTCTGGAAGTGGCGCTTAGGGTCGGTGAACCTGCTCCGACCCTCGCCCCAACCCATCGAGATGTCCTGTAGCGGGCACTCCCCGCCCTTGTCGCAGACAGGGCAGTCGAGCGGATGGTTTACGAGCAGGAACTCGACCACCGCGTTCTGGGCCTCGGTGACCCTCTTGTTCTGGGTGTAGGCGACCATGCCATCGCGGATCGGGGTCGAGCACGAGGTCTGCAGCTTCGGGATGCCCTCGATCTCGACCATGCACATGCGGCAGGCGCCGACCGGGTCGCCGAGCTTCGCGTCATAGCAAAAGACGGGGATCTCGATGTCGCCTTGCTTGGCGGCGTCGACCAGCATCGTGCCCTCCTCGGCCTCGATCTCGACCCCGTCGACGACGATCGTCACCCGCTGTCTACTGGCCCGGCTCACGCCCCGGTGCCGATCGGGGCCGGGGCGGAGGCCGCGGGGTCAAGCGGTCCCGGCGCCTGCGCACGCGCGCTGGCGAGCACCTCTTCGAACTCGCCGCGCCAGCGCCTGACCATCGAGGCGACCGGCATCGCCATGGAGTCGCCGAGCACGCAGAGGCAATGGCCGATGATGTTCTCCTGGACCGAGGCGATGATGTCGAGGTCCATCGGGGTGGCGTCGCCGGAGACGACGCGCTCCAACATCTTTACCGTCCAGTTCGTGCCCTCCCGACACGGGGTGCACTTTCCGCAGGACTCGTGGTGGTAGAAGCGGGCCGTGCGCAGCGCCAGGTGCGGGATCGAGACGCTCTCGTCGGCGACGATGATCGCGCCGGAGCCGAGCATCGAGCCCGCGTCGGCCATGTCCTCGAAGGTGTAGGGCCGGTCGAGATCCTCGGGGCCAAGGACCGGTGCCGAGGAGCCGCCCGGGTACCAGGCCTTGACCTCGCCCGTGATCGGCCCACCCGCCAGGTCGTAGATCAGCTCCCGAGCTGGAATGCCGAGCTCGATCTCGTAGTTGCCCGGGCGCTTGACCCGACCCGATACCGAGACGACCTTGGTCCCCGCGGATTGCTCGGTACCAAAGCTCTTGAACCAGTCCGCGCCGTTGTTGATCACATGCGGCACGTTGCTCAGGGTCTCGACGTTGTTGATCAGCGTCGGGCCGCCGTACAGGCCTTGGATCGCCGGGAACGGCGGCTTCAGGCGCGGGTTGCCACGCTTCCCTTCGAGCGAGTCGAGCAGCGCGGTCTCCTCTCCACAGATGTAGGCGCCGGCGCCACG
>CAXMST010000210.1:0-5536 GCA_964196325.1 uncultured Acidimicrobiia bacterium | reverse complement strand
GGCTCGAAGCCATCCATCGTCCTCGGTCGCCCACGTAGCGCTGCCACGAGGGCTCCCGGCGTCGCCCGGCACCCGCCCATTTCCGGGACAACGTCGTGCCACACCCCACTAGACTCGTCCGCTGCGCCGGCGTAGCTCAGTTGGTAGAGCACTTCACTCGTAATGAAGGGGTCAGCGGTTCAAATCCGCTCGCCGGCTTGCGGGCCGACGCGTCCAGGCCGGCCGCGGGTCGTTGGTCACGATCAGGTCGTAGCGACCCGCCAGTGACCGTGGGCGGAGTCAGCGTCGCTTGCTGCAAGAGATCGTGCAGCTCGTCCGGGCCGCCTCATCCCGCGCCGACGGGACGCCGATGGGTTCTCAACTCCGGCTCGCCCCGTTTCCGGTGAACTGTGAGTTTGGGGAGTAGCCGGCGGCCGCAGCAGCGGCCGCCGCCGCTTACCCCTGCTCGGTCGTTCCGGAGGCCTCCGGCACTGGGTGCGGCATCGGCCTCCCGTCGAGGGCGGCGATCAGGTTCTCCGCCGCCATCGAGGCCATCGCCTCCCGCGATGAGTGCGAGGCCGAGCCGATGTGGGGGAGCACGGTCAGGTTCGGCGCACCGAGCAGCGGATCGTCGGGGGGAAGCGGCTCGGGGGAGGTCACGTCGAGCCCCGCGCCGGCGATCGAGCCCGACTCCAGGGCGGCCCGCAGGGCCGGCTGATCGACGATCCCCCCGCGGGCGGTGTTGATCAGGACCGCGGTGGGCTTCATCAGCTCGAGCTCCGCCGCGCCGATCAACCCCCGGGTCTCGTCGGTCAGCGGGCAGTGCAGGCTGACGAAGTCGGCACGCTCCAGCAGCTCAGTCAGGGCCACGCGTCCCGGGCGCTCGCCGCGGCCGCTGCGCAGCACCTCCATCTCGAAGCCGCTGCCCCGGCGGGCTACGGCCCCTCCGATCTGGCCGTCGCCCACAATCCCGAGCACTGCCCCGTGGACATCGGCGCCGAGCCACCCGGTCGGCTCCCAGGTCATCCAGCGGCCCTCGCGGACCGCGGCCGCAGCCTCGCATAGGCGCCGGGCCGTCGCCAGGATCAGGGCGAAGGTGAGGTCGGCCGTAGCGTTGGTCAGCACGTTGGGCGTGTTACCGACCACGATCCCGCGCGCCGCACATTCAACGGCGTCGATGTTGTCGTAGCCAACGGCCAGGTTGGCCACCACGAGCAGCTCGGGGCAGCGGTCCAGGAGCGCGGCGTCGATCCGATCGGTGACCATGCTCAGCAACCCGGACGCGCCCGCGGCGCCGGCTACGAGCTCTCCGCGTGTCGGTGGCAGAGGACCCGGCCAGACCGCGGCGTCGTGCCCAGCCGCCCGCAGCTGTTCGACAGCGTCGCCGGGCAGCTTGCGGGTGATGAAGACCTTCGCCACCCACCCAGTATCCCGACCCACGGGCGTCGGGGCGCCCTCCCGTGCGGCCCTATGATCGCCTCGCCTTGAGCTCCGAGCAGACCCAGCCCCGCCCGCATGGCGCGCTCTCAGTGCTGGTCGTCACGTACAACTCAGCGGCCGAGGTCGGGCGTTCGCTCCCGGCGATCGCGACGGAGCTCCGCGAAGAGGACGAGCTGATCGTCTGTGACAACGGCTCCAGCGACGGCACCGTCGAGCGGGTCAGCGAGCTCGCCCCGGAGGCGACGGTTCTCGAGCTCGGCGCCAACCTGGGCTTCGGAGCCGCCTGCAACCTGGGGGCCGAGCGGGCGAGCGGCGAACTGCTGCTGCTGCTTAATCCCGACGCCGTGGTCGAGGCGGGGTTTCGCGACGCGATCGAGCTGCCCCTGCTCGAGGCCCGTGGTTGGGCCGCGTGGCAGGGCCTGGTCTGCGATGACGAAGGTCGCGTCAACAGCTGGGGAGGGGTGGTGCACTACACGGGCATCGCCTGGGCCGGCGGCGCCGGCCGGCCGCGGGCCGAGGCCCCGCACGAGCCGTGCGAGATCAGCTTCCCCTCCGGCGCCTGCCTTGCGGTCCGGCGGGATGCCTGGACCGGGCTCGGCGGCTTCAGCCCGGAGCTGTTTCTCTACCACGAGGACACCGACCTCGGTCTGCGGCTCTGGTTAGGTGGGGGCCGCGTCGGACTCGAGCCTCGGGCGCGATGCGCACACGCCTACGAGTTCGAGAAGGGCTCCCACAAGTGGTACTACCTGGAGCGCAACCGCTACGCGACGATCGCTCGAACCTATCCGAGTAGGGTGCTCTTTGCGGTGCTGCCGGCGCTCTTGGTGACCGAGCTCGCGGTGCTCGTTGCCGCCGCGCTCGGGGGCTGGCTCGGCCCGAAGCTGCGCGCGGACCGCGACTTCCTGCGAGCACTGCCGCGCCTCGGTCGGGAGCGCGCCGCGATCCGAGGCTCGGCGCTCCACTCCGGGGTCGATGCGGCCCGCTTCGCCGACCTGCTCGCTGTGGAGCTGGGCTCGCCCTACCTCGGGGCGCCCTCCCGCTCCCGGCTCGTGCGGGCCCTCCTAGGCGCTTACTGGCGGATCGCCCGGCTGCTGATCGGCTAGCTCGGGCTCGCGCGGACCACCGTTGGTCGCGGGCCCCTCGCCCCGTAGCTCCCGGGTCTCGGCGTCCAGCCTGGAGACCGTCTGGGCGAGGATCTTGGTCTCCTCGCTGAGCCGTGAGATCGCGACTGAGAAGTTCAGCAGCAGACCAAAGATCGCGACCAGGCCGAGCAGAAACAGCGCGTTCGGCGGGGAGGCGATCCCGACCAGGTCGGCGATCCAGTTCAGCGCGTTGTTCCAGACCGCAAGCAGGACCATCACGCAGGCGGCGAGCATCCACAGCAGCGCGTAGCGCTCGACCAGGCGGCGGCGGCGCACCAGTTCGACCACGAACAGCAGCACCAGCACCGCGACGATCACGGCAAAGATCTGCGCCTCGCTCGAGAGGTTGCCGGTGCCGTCGGCCGACTGGGCAAGCAGCCGCGGCAACGTCACGCGGATCCGCCCTCCTCGGGCGGTGTCTTCAGACCGGCGGAACCTGCCCCCGGGGCGACCGCGGCGAACTCGCCGGTCCCGGGCGGCGGACCGTCCATCGGGGTTGGTCGGCGGCGCAGGAGGCCGATCCCAATCGCCAGCATCACCTTGACCATGTAGTAGGCCGAGCGTGGGTAATCGATCGAGCTCTCGCCGAACCCGCGGGCGTTCATCCGAACCTGGACCTCATGAACCTGAAGCCGGTGCGCATGCAGCATCAGGATCGCCTCGACCTCAGGATAGTCGTGGGGGTAGTCGCGGGCGAAGAGCTCGATCCCGTTGCGGTTGACCATGCGGAAGCCGGAGGTTGGGTCGGTGACGCTCTGGCGCACGATCCGCGAGAGCACCACCCCGAAGATCCGGTTGCCGAGTCGTCGCCCCCAGGGGACGGCGTAGCCGGGGTCACCGAGGAAGCGCGAGCCATAGACCATGTCGGCTTCGCCGCTGGTGTGGAGAGCCTCGAGCATCATCGGGATGTACTCGGGCTTGTGCTGGCCGTCGCCGTCGACCTGGATCGCGACGTCGTAGTCACGGTGCAGCGCGTACTTGTAGCCGGCCTGCATCGCGCCCCCGATCCCAAGGTTGAAGGGCTGGCGCAGAACCGTGGCGCCCTCCCGGTCGGCCACGGCTGCGGTCGCATCAAGCGAGCCGTCGTCGACCACGACCACGTCGAAGTCCGGGGCGTGGCGCTCGATCTCTCGGACCACGCGCCCGACCATCGCCTCCTCGTTGTAGGCGGGGACGATCGCGAGCTTCCGTAGCTGCTGCGACGTCTTCGGGCTGGCGCTGGGCGTTGCCATCGGCGGGGCTGCTGAGAGTAGCGCCAGGGCTCGGGCCGCAACCCGCCCGGCGGCAGTCGGGCCGGGGCTTGCAGAGGGATTCCGGCTGCCCGGCTGACTAGCCTGCCGCCGATGGGCTCGAGGAACATCAGCAGCGCCCCGAACGCCAGTCGCCTGCCCCTCAGCGATGGCGCCCGGCGACGGTGAGCGACTCGGCCCTGGAGCTGCTGGCCGCCCAGATCAGCGACTGCCGGGCCTGTCCACGGCTCAACGACTGGAGGGCCGAGGCCGCGGCGAACCCTCCGCGCCGATTTCGTGGTGAGCCCTACTGGGCCCGACCCGTTCCGGGGTTCGGCGACCCGGCGGCCGAGATCGCCCTGGTCGGGCTGGCACCGGCCGCGCATGGGGCGAACCGGACGGGCCGGATGTTTACGGGCGATCGCTCAGGCGATTGGCTCTACGCCGCCCTACATCGGGCCGGCCTCGCGAACCAGCCGAACTCGGTTGCCGCCGACGACGGTCTCCGGCTGAAGGGCGCCTGGGTTACGGCTCCGGTGCGGTGCGCGCCCCCGAAGAACAAGCCTACGACCGCCGAGCGGGACCGCTGTCTGCCCTTTCTGGTCCACGAGCTGGAGCTACTCAAGGGGGTTCGAGTGCTGCTCTGCCTTGGGGCTTTCGGCTGGGCCGCCGCAATCCGGGCGCTGGCGCTCTCGGGCCAGGAGCTGCCTTCGCCCCGGCCGGCGTTTGGCCATGGCTCAGAGGCCGCGATCGGGCCCTACGCGCTGCTCGGCTGCTACCACCCGAGCCAGCAGAACACCTTCACGGGCAGGCTGACCGAGCCGATGCTCGACCAGGTGCTGCGTCGCGCCCGGGCTCTGGCGAGGCGCTAGCGACCCGGCCGCCGCCGCCGACCGAGAACGCCCACATACCATCCGCCGCGATGGTCCCGCTCAATCTGCCCAACGCCTTGACCCTGGTGCGGATACTCGCGGTGCCGGTCGTCGTCGTGGCGCTGCTGAGTGAGATCGAGGACGGTGACGTGATCGCGGCGATCGTCTTCACCGTTGCCGCCGCCACCGACGGGCTCGACGGCTACATAGCCCGGCGCCGCAACCAGGTCACGACCTTCGGCAAGTTGATGGACCCGCTGGCCGACAAGCTGCTGGTGATCGCGGCGTTGGTCTCCCTGGTCTCGCTCGGTCGGCTCCAGGCGTGGATCGCGATGGCGATCATCGCCCGCGAGTTGGCGGTCACCGGGCTGCGCTCGATTGCCGTCGAGCGGGGCGTGGTGATCTCCGCGAGCTGGATGGGCAAGCTCAAGACAACGCTGCAGATTGCCGCAATCATCGCCCTGATCTCCGCCGACCCGTCACCGCTTTGGGTCGACCTGCTCGTCTACGCGGCGCTTGCGGTGACCGTGATCTCCGGCGTCGATTACTTCTTCTCGATCCGACGCAGGTTGGGGGACGCCGAGCCGGAATCAGAGCCGGAGCTCGGAGCGGGGCGGAGCTGAGGGCCTACTCGGCCGGGGCCTCGAGCCACTCCCGCATCGTCAGATGCCGGCGAGTGTGCTCACCGGAGGTGAGCTCCTCGAGGATCTCGGCCAGGGAGCCGGAGCGCTCAGCGATCACGTTGTGGCGGTGGATCGTCTCGAAGTTCTCCTGGCGCGCGAGCACGAAGCCACCCTCGGCGAGCTCGGGATGCGCCGCCCCGACCTGGCGGATCATCTCGCGGACGCAGTCCTCCACGAAACGCGGGTTGCGG
>CAXMST010000209.1:0-3296 GCA_964196325.1 uncultured Acidimicrobiia bacterium | reverse complement strand
CCGGGTCCTCGTCCTTGGCCGCGTCCTCACCGCCACGCTGGCCGCTGGAGGCGACGCCGTTGTAGAACTTCTCGACGGCGGTCTTCACCTGCTTGTCGGAGGCCGTCACCTCATCACCGATGTTGCCCTCGAAGTGGACCTCGTTGACCGCCGCGTCGCGGACCGCAACGAAGGATTTGAGGATCTCGACCACCTGGCCTGCATCGCTGATGTCGGAGCGGGTGTGCTCGGTGAAGATCTCGATCAGCTCACTGCCCTTGCCAAGTCCGATCACCGCGCCGGCCAGCTCCTGCGGATCGACCTTCTGTCGGGCCTCGCGAACGAAGTCCTGCTGGCGCGCCGCGCGGACCAGGTCGGTATCGAGGTGGCGGTAGCGGACATACTGCAGCGCCTTGAGGCCGCAGAGCCGCTGGTAGCCCGCGTTGATGTCGATCTCCGCATAGCCGCCGTCGACCGCGTTCGAGTTGTCATTGAAGTACTCGCGGTCCACATCGACGTAGACGCACTCGATCGCATCGACCGCGTCGGCAAAGCCGTCGAAGTTGATCTCGACGACGTGGTTGAACTCGAGGCCGGTCAGCTGCTTGACGGTCTCCAGGGTCAGCTTCTCGCCGCCGATCGAGTAGGCCGCGTTGAGCTTGTCGACGCTGTAGCCGGGGATCTGGACCTTGAGATCACGCGGGAGCGAGAACAGCGAGAGGATCTGGTTCTCCGGGTCGACCCGAAGCAGCATCGTCGTGTCCGAGCGCCGGTCCGTCTTACCGGTCTCAGCCCGGCGATCGGAGCCGATTATCAGGATCGTCTGGGCCTCGCCCTCGACCTCATCGAGCTTGTCCTGGATTCCGGGGATCGGCTGCAGGCTGTCGGCGATGTCGGTGAAGAAGAAGAGGCCGCCGCCTGCCACCGCGCTCGCCGCCGCCAGCACGATCAGCAACGAGCCGGTGACGAAGCGAAGCCATAGGCGCGGCACCTTGGGCTTTGGCACCTCCTCGGCACTCGCCGCGATCGGTACCGCGGCCGGCATCGGGCTGACCCGCGGGGGATCCGCGGGCGCCGCGCTCTCGGCCGGGAGCACCGGGTGGGTCCCGGCCGGCGCATGGATCGCGGTGTCCTCGTCGACGGGCTCGTGGAAGCCCTCGTCCGGGTCATCCCCGTCCTCGAGCTCCTCCTCATCTTCATCCTCCCCCTCATCCCCTAGCTCTTCGGGCTCGTCCTCGCCGGCATCTGAGTCGTCCGGCTCGTCCTCGAACTCCTCGGCCACCGGCTCGAGCGGCTCCTCGGCCACCGGCTCGAGCGGCTCTTCGGCGTCCTCGTGCTCCTTTGGCTCGGGGCCGGCTCCCTCCTCCGCCGGGCTCGGGGTCTCGGCCTCGCTCTCGATCTCGGCCTCGATCCGGGCGAACTCCTCGGTCAGCCCAAGGCTCGAGGACTCCTCGCTCTCGAAGCCGGGATCCGGCGTCTGCGGATCGGGCTGGTCGGGGCCGCCGGGATCGTTCGGCTCATCCGGCTGTGTGGGCTCGTCTCCGTCGATGTCGCTCACCCTCGGGCGCCTCCCGCCGCCAGCTCGGCCGGCACCCGGGAGACGAAGTCTCCTAGCGCCTCACGGTAGCCCCGGAGCGAGCTCAGCGAGACCCACTCGTCCGGACCGTGGTGGCCGCCGCCGGCTGGGCCGAACTCAACGGCCGGAACGCCGACGCGGATGAAGCTGATCGCATCGGAGGCACCGTCGCGGCCGACGCTTGTCACCTCGCCCTCGTGATGGGGCGCGGCGGCGGCGCAGAGCGCGCGCACGAAGCCCGAGTCCGGGTCGACCTCGACCGGGGGCCGGGTGAAGGTCGAAAGAAGGCGCGAGTCGGGGAGATCCTCGATCTGGGCGACGATCTCGTCGATTTGCTGTTCTGGCAGGTAGCGGATATCCACGTCGATCACGCAGCTGTCGGGCACCTTGTTGAACGCATCGCCGCCCAGGATGCGACCGAGGTTGATCGACGGCCGGTCGAACAACTCGGATGACTCGCGAGTAAACGGTAGCGACTCGATACTTCGGAAGATCGAGAAAGCCTTGAGAATCGCGTTGTCGCCCTCCCAGGGGGTCGAGCCGTGCGCCGCCCTGCCCTGCACCTCGAGGCGCACCGCGAGCACGCCCTTGGCCGCGACGCCGACATGCATGTCGGTCGGCTCACCGGTGATCGCGAAGCTGACGTCGAGGCCGCTGTCCACGTACATGTCGGTGCCCCGGTAGTCCTCTTCCTCTGACTCCTCATCGGGGACGATCGCCAGGCAGACGCGCACGTCTCGTTGGTCTCGAAGGTCCGCCAGGGCCAGCATGATCGCCGAGACCGCGCCCTTCATGTCGTAGGCACCACGCCCGATCAGGCGATCGCCGTCGACCCGGGGCTCGAACTGCCCCTCGCGGGCTGGGACCACGTCGATGTGGCCGTGCAGGGCGACGGCCGGCACCCCCGGCCCCGGCGGGCCGACCTCGGCGAGCAGGATCGGCAGGCCCCGCAACTCCAAGGTCGAGGTTGGGATCTCGCGCGCCTCGAGCCAGCCCTTGACGAACCCGGCGCAGAGCCGGACCCCGTCCTGATTCGAGGTGTCATAGCCGATCAGCTTCTCGGCGAGCTGCCTTTCTTCCATCCGCGGCAGGTTAGTGGCGGGCTGATCGCGGCCTGAAGGCCGCCGCGATCGGGCGGATCTAGCGCTCGGCCAGCGCCAGGAAGGCCTGGGCGCGCTGCAGGTCGCTCTCGGCCACCTCGTAGGACGCGGAGCCCTGCTCGGCTTCAGCGAGCCGCTGCTCGGCGTCGGCGATGCGTTCCTTGAGCGCCGCAGCATCGAGGCTTTCGGGAGCGTGGGCTTCGCCAACGAGAACCACGACGCGGTTGGCGAAGACCTCGAGCCAGCCCTCGGCCGCGGCATAGTTGCGTCCGCTCTGGGCGTTGAACTCCTCCCGGGTCTCATAGAGCCGCAGCTCGTTAGGCACCAGGCGGGCGAGCAGCGGCGCATGCCGGGAGCGGACGCCGACCTCACCGATCGCCGTGCGGGCCGAGAGCTGGTACAGGCGGCCCTCATAGACGGGCCCCTCGGGGGTCAGGACCTCGGCGTAGATCTGGTCGGAGTCAGCCATCAGCTGGCGAGGGCGGGCCGCTAGGCGGCGGCGCCGGCCTCCTCCTCCTGCTTCTGCTCGGTGGCTTCGGCCTCGGCGCCGGCGGTCTCATCCTCGCCCCGGCCCTTCGCCTCCTCGAGCACCTGCTCGATCCCGCCCACCATGTAGAAGGCGGACTCGGGGATGTCGTCGT
>CAXMST010000208.1:0-7276 GCA_964196325.1 uncultured Acidimicrobiia bacterium | reverse complement strand
GGCGGGACGACCGTCCGCCGCGGCGTCCCGGCCAAGCGGATCGGCGGCCAGCTCGTAACGACGGTCTTCGACCTGATGCTGGCTCAGTACGGGGTCGAGCGGGAGGGTCTGCCCGGCGAGTGGCCGGACGGCTATGGCGATGACGCCGCACCGTGTACGCCCGCCTGGCAGGAGTCGATCACCGGCGTCGACGCTGCGCTCGCGACCCGCATTGCGCGCGAGTTCGCCCGCAACGCGGAGCGAACCGGTGGCCGCTCGATGATCGTGATGGGCGCCGGAACCAACCACTGGTTCCATTCCGACCAGATCTACCGGGCGATGCTGAGCCTGGTCGTGATCTGCGGCTGCCAAGGGGTCAACGGTGGCGGCTGGGCCCACTATGTCGGGCAGGAGAAGGTGCGCCCGTTGACCGGCTGGGCGACGGTCGCCTTTGCGCTCGACTGGAACCGGCCGCCGCGCCAGCAGGCCTCGACCCCGTTCTGGTACCTGGCCTCCGACCAATGGCGCTATGAGCACCATCAGCCCGAGGAGCTGGCCTCACCGTTGGGCAGCGGCCGCCTGGACGGAATGCATATCGCCGACTGCAACGCCAAGGGCGCTCGGATGGGCTGGCTGCCCTCCTATCCGACCTTCGATCGCAATCCGCTCGACCTGGCTGACGAAGCGGCCGAAGCTGGCAGCGAGGTCGGCGAGCACGTTGTCTCCGAGCTGCGGGCCGGTGGGCTCGGCTTCGCTTGCGAGGACCCCGACGATCCCGCCAACTTCCCGCGGGTCCTGAACCTCTGGCGAGCGAACATCCTCGGCTCCTCGAGCAAGGGCCACGAGTACTTCCTGCGCCATCTGCTCGGAGTCCCCGACGCTGCCGCCACTGCGGAGGAGACGCCCCCCGAGCAACGCCCGCGCGACCTGCGCTGGCACGAGCGGGCACCGGAGGGCAAGCTCGACCTGTTCACCACGATCGACTTCCGGATGAACGGGTCGGCGCTCTACTCCGATGTGGTCCTGCCGGCCGCCACCTGGTACGAGAAGCACGACGTCTCCTCGACCGACCTGCACCCCTTCGTCCACCCCTTCAACGCCGCGATCCCGCCCCCCTGGGAGGCGAAGACGGACTGGGACGCCTTCCTGCGGATCGCGGAGCGCTTCAGCGAGCTCGCCCGCGACCACCTCGGCACCCGCACCGACATCGTCGCCGGCCCGCTGCTGCACGACACTCCGGAGGAGATCGCCCAACCCGGCGGCGTGGTCCGCGACTGGCGCGAGGGCGAGTGTGAGCCGGTTCCGGGCCAGACGATGCCAAAGCTCGCCGCGGTCGAGCGCGACTACACCGCGGTGAGCGAGAAGATGACGGCCCTCGGCCCGCTGGTCGAGCAGGCCGGCGTCGGCGCCAAGGGAGTGAGCTGGAAGCCGGCGATCGAGGTCGAGGAGCTGCGCAAGCGCAACGGGGTGGTTCGGCATGGGGTCGCCGTGGGAAGGCCGCGGCTCGGCCGCGATGTCGATGTCGCCGAGGCGATTCTCGCCCTCTCGGGGACGACCAACGGCCGGATCGCCGTCGAGAGCTTTCGCCGCCTCGCCGAGCGCACGGGGACCGAGCTCGAGGGCATCTCCGCCGAGCGCGAGGATGAGCGACTCACGTTCGGCGAGATTGGGGTGCAGCCCCGTAAAGTGATTGCCTCCGCTGAATGGTCGGGGCTGGAGTCGAGGGAGCGCCGCTACTCGCCGTTCACCAGCAACATCGAGTATTCGATCCCGTTCCGGACCCTGACCGGGCGCCAGCAGCTCTACCTCGACCACGAGTGGATCCTCGAGCTGGGGGAAGGGCTGCCCGTCTACAGGCCGCCGCTGCACCTGAGTCCGGCAGCGGCCGAGCGGGCGGCGGCCGACTCCCTCGGGGACGGCCAGCCCGAGATCGCGGTCAACTACCTGACCCCGCACTCGAAGTGGTCGATCCATTCCGAGTTTCAGGACAACCTGCAGATGCTCACCCTGTTTCGCGGCGGGCCGGTGATCTGGGTCAACAGCAAAGACGCCGAGGCGATCGAGGTCGACGACAACGACTGGGTCGAGATGCACAACCGCAACGGCGTCGTCGCCGCGCGCGCCTGCATCTCGCACCGGATCCCGCCCGGCGCGGTGCTCTTCTACCACTCCCAGGACCGCCATGTGAACGTGCCGGTCTCGGAGACCTCGGGGACCCGAGGCGGCACCGACAACTCGCTCACCCGGATCTCGATGAAGCCGACCCACATGATCGGCGGCTATGCGCAGCTCTCTTGGGGCTTCAACTACTACGGGCCGATCGGCGCCCAGCGCGACGAGATCGTGATCCTCCGCAAGCGGCGCACGGAGGTCACCTACTGATGCGGATCAAGGCGCAGATCGGGATGGTGATGAACCTCGACAAGTGCATCGGTTGCCACACCTGCTCGGTGACCTGCAAGAACGTCTGGACGAACCGGCCCGGAGCCGAGTACATGTGGTTCAACGACGTCGAGACAAAGCCGGGGGAGGGCTACCCGCGGCGCTGGGAGGACCAGAACAAGTGGCGGGGCGGCTGGGAGCTCGACAGGGGAGGGAGGCTGCGGCTCAGGGCCGGCGGCAAGCTGAAGAAGCTCAGCCAGCTGTTTGCGAACCCAAACCTGCCCGAGCTCGAGGATTACTACGAGCCCTGGACCTACGACTACGAGAACCTGATCGACGCGCCGGCGGGGAAGCTGCAGCCGGTCGCCCGTCCGCATTCGCAGATCAGCGGCAAGCCGATCGAGCTCGAGTGGGGCCCGAATTGGGACGACGATCTCGCCGGCAGTCCACGCCACGCTGCGGCGGACCCCAACCGCGAGCAGCTCGAGGAGCGAGTCCGCCTGCAGTACGAGGAGGCGTTCATGATGTATCTGCCGCGGATCTGCGAGCACTGCATCAACCCCTCTTGCGTCGCCTCCTGCCCGTCCGGCGCGATGTACAAGCGCGAGGAGGACGGGATCGTGCTCGTCGACCAAGAGCAGTGCCGGGGCTGGCGCATGTGCGTGAGCGGTTGCCCCTACAAGAAGGTCTACTTCAACTGGCACACCGGTAAATCGGAGAAGTGCACGCTCTGCTACCCGCGGATCGAGGCGGGCCAGCCAACCGTCTGCTCTGAGACCTGCGTCGGGCGAATCCGGTATCTGGGCGTCCTCCTCTACGACGCCGACCGGGTCGAGGAGGCGGCCTCGGTGGCCGACGAGAAGGACCTCTACGAGGCGCAGCTGGGCATCCTCTGCGACCCCGAGGACCCCGCCGTGGGGGCCCAGGCCGCCGCGGACGGGATCCGCGAGGACTGGGTTGAGTTCGCCCGGCGCTCGCCGGTCTATGCGCTTGCCAAGCGCTTTCGGGTGGCGCTGCCCCTGCACCCCGAGTACCGCACGCTGCCCATGGTCTGGTACGTGCCGCCGCTCTCGCCGGTGACCGGCTACGCGGCGTCGCGAGCCGATCCTGATGCCGATCCCGACGACGTCTTCGGGGCGATTGAGGAGCTGCGGATTCCGGTCGAGTACATGGCGAACATGTTCACCGCCGGTGACCCCGCGCCCGTGCGCGAGTCGCTGCGCCGGCTGGCGGCGATGCGCGAGGCGATGCGTGCAACGACCCTGGTCGGCTCCGGCGACCCCGACCCGACGGCGGTCCAGCGAACGGGGATGACGCCGGAGGAGATCGAGGATATGTACCGGCTGCTCGCGATCGGCGACTACGACGAGCGCTACGTGATCCCCAAAGCGCACCCCGAGATCGGGACGGCCCCGATCCTCGATCAGGGATCCTGCGGCCTCGAGTTCGCCGGTGGACCAGGCCCGTGCGCGGCCGGAGCCTCCGAGGCGGGCGGCTCCGCGGGGGCCGCGACCGATGAGGTCGACCTGGTCGGGTGGCTGGAACGACAAGGGGGCTCGTGATGGCGGCGCCGGAGCTGTTCAAGCTCTGCTCACTTCTCCTGCAGTACCCCGACGAGCGGCTTGTCGAGGCCCGCCTAGAGCTGATCGAGGCGGCCGCCGTTCTCGGTCGGGGCGGGCCCGAACGGCTGCTCCGCGAGGGCTGCGAGCGCTGGGCCTCGGTCGAGCCCGAGGCCCTGCGCGCCGACTACGTCGACACCTTCGACTTCAAGCGGAGCAACAGCCTCTATCTGACCTACCACTCCTACGGCGATCGGCGCGAGCGGGGGATGGCGTTGGTCTCGTTGAAGCAGCGCTACGAGGCCGTCGGGCTGGCGCTCGAGACTGGCGAGCTGCCGGATTTCCTGCCGCTGATGCTGGAGTTCCGGGCGCTCGTCCCGGAGCAGGGCTCCGAGGCGCTGATCGAGCACCGCGAGGCGCTCGAGGTCCTGCATGACGGGCTCGCATCGGCGAACTCTGTGTGGGCCCCGGTGGTGGCGGCGGCATGCGGGGCCCTGCCGAGGATCACGCGCAAGCAACGGCAGCGGGCCGAGCGGATGATGGCCGAGGGTCCGCCTGAGGAGCAGGTCGGGCTCGAGCCTTTTGCACCTCCCGAGGTGATGCCGCCGGCGGCATCCGACGAGGGGGCCCTGCCCCTCGGGGCGCCCGTACGGGCGGGCTCATGAGTCGCTCGGATCTCGTTTTCTGGGTGATCGTCCCTTACGTGGCGATTGCGATCTTCGTCGTCGGGCACATTTGGCGTTATCGCCGCGACCAGTACACCTGGTCCGCGCGCTCGACCCAGCTCTTCGAGAGCCGAGCGTTGACGGTCGGCAGCAACCTCTTCCACGTCGGAGCCCTGGCGGCGATCGGCGGCCACGTGCTCGGGATCCTGGTGCCCGCGGCGTGGACCCGCGAGCTCGGGATCAGCGAGGACGCCTACCACGTGATCGCCGGAGTCGGCGGTGTCTCAGCCGGTGGCGCGGTGGTCTTCGGGATGCTGGTTCTCGCCTGGCGGCGGGCACGCCACCCGCGGGTGCGAGCGACGACGAGCCGGGTCGACGTCTGGGTGTTCCTCCTGCTCGGCGTCACGATCCTGACCGGAGTGTGGGCGACGCTGAGCGCCAACTTGATCGGAGATCAGGTTGCCTACCGGGACACCGTCGCACCCTGGTTCCGTGGCCTTTTCACCCTCGATCCGGACGCCCAGCTGATGAGTGGCGTTCCATTCATCTTCCAGCTGCACGTGACGCTCGCCTGGCTCCTCTACGCGAGTTGGCCCTTCAGCCGCTTGGTTCACGCCTGGAGCGTGCCGCTCGGCTACTTTCGCCGCGCTCCGGTCCTCTACCGGAGCCGCACCGCGACCCGAGCGCGGCCCGCCGGTGGCGCAGCAAGGGCAAGTAGATGAACGAGCCGCACGACCGTCCCGGGGCCGACCGCAACCTCGTCCTGGCGACGATCGCCTTCGGCGTCTGCTTCGCCGCCTGGGGGATGCTCGCGCCGCTCGCGCCGGATCTGCAGGACGATCTCGGCCTCTCCGACACCGAGACCTCGGTGATGATCGCGGTACCGGTGATCCTTGGTTCGCTGCTCCGCGTCCCGATCGGCTGGGCGACCGATCGCTGGGGTGGCAGGCTGTTGTTCGGGATGATGCTGATCTACTCGGCGGGGGCCGCGGTGCTGATCGGGTTTGCAGAGAGCTACGAGGCTCTGCTCGGGGCGGGCTTTCTGCTCGGTACCACCGGAGCCTCCTTCGCGGTGGGGGTGCCGTTCGTCGCCGAGTGGTTCGAGGAGAGCAGACAGGGCTTCGCGGTTGGTGTATACGGCGTGGGCAACGTGGGCACCGCGGTTGCCGCCTTCTCGGTTCCGGCGATCGTTGGCTTCGGCAGCCAGCAGCTTGCCGGGATCATCTTCGGAGTCGTGATCGGTGCCTTCGCCCTGGTCTGGTTTGCGAAAGCAGGCAACGCGCCGGTGAGCCGCCATCAGCGACCCGACTACCTCGCGGTACTGAAGTCCGGGTGGGCGCTGTACCGGCTCAGCATCTTCTACTTCGTGACCTTCGGCGGCTTCGTGGCGATGGCGATCTTCCTGCCGAAGCTGCTCACCGATTGGTTCGACTTCTCGCTGCAGGACGCGGGTCTGCGCGCAGCCGGCTTCACCCTGGCGGCGACCGCGGCCCGTCCGCTCGGCGGGTGGCTCTCCGACCGGGTCGGCGGTCGCCTGATTCTGATCGTCGCCTTCGCCGGTGTGGCCTGCGACGCCGTCGGTCTGACCTGGCAGGCCGCCGATCCTCAAATCGTGCCGGTGACCTTCTTCGCTCTGACCCTGGCCGGCTTCCTGGGGCTCGGCAACGGGGCGGTGTTCAAGCTCGTGCCGCAGGAGTATCCGGCCTCGAAGGGCGCGGTCACCGGGATAGTCGGCGCCGCCGGCGGTCTCGGCGGGTTCTTCCCGCCACTGTTGATGGGCGTGGTCAAGGACGCAACCGGCGAGTTCGTCCTCGGTTTCGCGTTGCTCGTCGTCTTTGCCGTCATCTGTATCGCCCTCGCGCTCTCGTTACCGCGCCGACCCGGTCCCGAGCCGACCGAGGAAGGACTCACCCTTGCCTGACCCGCCCCCCTTCTCCGTCCGGGTGGGCAGCATTCGTTCGCACCTGCAGGACCGATGCTCGCGCCTTGCTGATGAGAGTGCGCAGCGGTGAAGCTTGATGAGGCCCTGCGGGCGCTCTCCCGCGAGCACCACCAGGTTCTCGCCCTCGCGCTGAAGCTGCGCCGCGCTGCCGAGCTCGGCGGCGCCGGGTGATGATCGCCGCCGAGGCGACCGGGTGGCTGGGCGTCCACTACCTGCACCTGCTCGCGATGTCGTTCTTCGTTGGTGGTCAACTCGTCGTTGCCGCCGCGGTGGTGCCAGTCGAGCGCACTCAGCCCGACCGCGAGCGCCTACGGGCAATCGCTCGGCGTTTTGGGATCGGCTCGATGTTCGCCCTCGCGGTGCTACTTGCGAGCGGTGCGGCGATGGCCGGCCACGAGCACCTCTGGGGGAGCAGCGTGCTTCAGGCGAAGCTCGGACTCGTCGCCGCGGTGCTGATCCTGACCGCCGTGCATCTGTTCTGGCCGCGAGTCCACCTGCTTCAGGTCGCGATCCTGCTCGCTTCACTCGCGATCGTCTGGCTGGGGCTCACCCTTGCGCACTGAATCAAAGGCCACGACGGCGATCCCGCTGGTCCTATGACCTCATCCGCAAAAGCCGGCACGGTGCGGCTCACATCGGGCGCATGCCGCGGTCTAGGTTCGAGGCATGGGAGCTGGCAGGGCGCGGCGCTCGGAGAGCGGCCAGGCGACGGTCGACTATGTGGGCCTGGTGCTGCTGATCGCGGTGCT
>CAXMST010000207.1:0-18385 GCA_964196325.1 uncultured Acidimicrobiia bacterium | reverse complement strand
CCCTTGCGCAGGCCCTGGGCCTCGATCACGACGTTGCCGAGGCGCGGCCCCGGGGGGATGTGGATCTGGACCTCGTCGAGCTTCACGTTCTGCTCCTCGGCCAGCATCTCCTCATAACGGGCGAGCCTCGCCTTCGACTTCTTGCGGCGGCCCTTGGGGTTTTCGCGGACCCACTCGAGCTCGGCGGCGATCGTCTTCGCTCGCGCCTTGTCCTGCCGCTTCTCTTGGGACATTCGCTCCTGTTTGGCCTCCAGCCAGGCGGAGTAGTTTCCCTTGAAGGGAATCCCGCGGCCGCGGTCCAGCTCCAGGATCCAGCCTGCGACGCCGTCGAGGAAGTAGCGATCGTGGGTGACCGCGACGACCGTGCCCTCGTAGTCCTCCAGATATTTCTCCAACCAGGCCACCGACTCGGCGTCGAGGTGGTTGGTCGGCTCGTCGAGCAAGAGCAGGTCGGGGGCCTGCAGGAGCAGCCGGCAGAGCGCCACTCGGCGGCGCTCGCCGCCCGAGAGGCTCTCGATCTCGGCGTCGGGCGGCGGCAGGCGCAGGGCATCCATCGCCGTCTCCAAGGTCTGCTCGAGGTCCCACGCGTCGGCCGCGTCGATCCGATCCTGGAGACGGGCGAACTCGTCCGCGGTCTCCTCCGAGTAGTTCGCGGCGAGCTCGTTGAAGCGGTCGACCATCTGTCGGAGCGCGGCGACGCCGTCCTCGACGTTCGCCCTGACGTCCTTGGACGGGTCGAGCGCCGGCTCCTGCTCGAGCATGCCGACGCTCGCGTTCGGATGCAGCTGGGCCTCCCCCCGGTAGTCCTGGTCGACGCCGGCCATGATCCGCAGCAGCGTTGACTTGCCGGCGCCGTTGTAGCCGAGCACGCCGATCTTCGCGCCGCCGTAGAAGCTCAGCGAGATGTCGGTGAGCACCTGCTTGTCGGGCGGATGCAGACGCGATACGCCCTGCATCGAGAAGATGTATTCGCCGTCGGCCATCGAGGCGGGCAGGTTAGTGGGACGGAGGAGCCGGCCGGGGTCAGCCGGCAGGTGCTTATCGCAGACGCTCGGGCTGACCGATCACCGGCGTCTTGAGCGGCTCCGCCGCGCCGACGAAGATGACCATCTCGTAGCCGCCCGGGTTGCCGAAGAAGTCCGGGATCAGCTTCCAGTTGTTGGTGGCCCAGACGTTGCCGGAGGGATCGACCTGCACGGCTGTCACCCGAGTAAAGCCCTCGAAGAAGTAGCCCTTGCCGTCGGGGGAGATCGGATCGCCCGTCCGGCTGCCGGCGGGGCACTTGCCTTCGCGGACCCCGCAGAACTGTGAGATCCGGCGACCGGCGAAGCTGGACACCCACACCGTGTCGTCGCCGTCCACGGAGATTCCCCACGGGACTACCAGGCCACCGCCCCTGAAGACGGTGTCGGGGCCGGTCACCGGGGTTCCGTCGTCGGCGATCAGCGAGAGCGAGCCGTCAAGCGACGTCCCGAGACTGGTGATTCCGGGGCAGGGGAGGTTGACGACACCGCTGTTGGCCACCCAGAGGTTGCCCTGGCTGTCGGAAGCGATCCCCATCGGCCGGTTGAAGCCGCCCTCGGCGCTGCTGATCGGCGAGCCCGCCACGGGCGTCCCGTCCGGATCGATCACGGCGACGTTGCTGGTCGCCATACCGGTCGCGAAGACCTGGCCGCTGGTGTTGAGGGCGACGTCGAAGGCCTCCCCGATACCGAGGCCCGAGATGCTCTCGGCGAGAGCCGGGTTGCCACCCGGGATCCTCGTTACCGTACCGTCGTTGCAGTTGGCGGCCCAGATCGTGCCGGTCGTGTCCGAGATCGTGCCTTGCGGCCAGTTGAGGCCGCCGACCGCCCAGCCCGTATCGGGCGAGAGGACCTCGCCCTCCGCGCTGAACTGCGAGACGCTGTTGTGGGGCGGCTGCTGGGCCTCCGGGCAGCCGGGCGGGGGTGTGGCGAAGCCGAAGTTGCCGACCCAGATGTCCCCGTCGGGATCGATGCCGATCCCGTAGCCGGCGCCGCTGAGGCCACCGCCGGTGAGGGGGGTGCCCTCGAGGTATTGCCCGTCGGGCCCGAAGACCGGCAGGTTCTCGGCCCCGCAGACGAGCGCCAGACCGCTTGGGTCGTACTCGTAGTTGTTGGCGACGTAGGCGTTGCCGTCGGCGTCGAAGGCGATGTTGCCGGGGCCGTCGAGGGAGACCCCGTCTCCGACGAAGCGCAAGGCCACGGTCCAGGCCGAGGGCTTGTGGTTCTCGGCGAGGGCCGGGGCGTAGGGCGCCGGGTTGGTGCCGGCCAGGTCGAAGAGCCGGCCCACGTTCTGCCAGGGGTTGGCGGCGATGTTGGCGATCCCGTCGAGCACGTTGCGCGCCTGGCGGCCGTCGTGGGTGCGGGCCAGGCGCAGGAAGCGGCTGCAGCGGGAGAAATCGCGGGCGCAGCGGGGGATCATGTTCGCGACGGAGTTGACGGTGCGCAGGGCGCGGGTGTCGGAGCCGTTCGGAGACTCCACCAGCACGTCGGACAGCTCGCCGGTGCTCGGGTCGGCGATGTTCGCCGCCATCAGCGCCGCGTTTCCGGGTCCGGGTGAGGGTCCGACGATCCGCCTGCCCTGGATGAACTGCGCAAGCCCGTAGCCGGCCGCGACCGTGGTCAGCTCATTGACGACGATCCGGTTGGGGATCGGCGTGGCGCCGAGCACAGCGGCCAGGCGGATCGCGGACTTGGCGCCGACCGTGACGTAAAGGAAGCGGTTGCCGGCCGCTGAGCCCTTGTAGCGGATTCTGAACTCACCGTTCCGGTTCGTCGCGTCGCGGCCGAGCTGCTGGGTCACGCCGTTCGCGCCGCCGCTCCTGTAGAGCTTCACCGGGGCCCGATCGATCGCCTGCTCACCGCTCTCGACGGTGCCCTTGAGCGTGGCGGCGCCGGCGGAGGAGGCGCCGACGGCGAGGACCGCGGCCGCCAGCAGAGCGGCTCCGAGTGCGGCGGCAGGCCGCCCGAGTCGTGCCCCACCCGAACCCGAACGCCACACCGTTGCGTTCATTCGTTCGACTCCTTAGCTATTGACGACCCGACAACTCGGACGGTATCACCCGAATCCGACGACCGCCCCGACCGGGTTGCGCCGATGGATCTGTCTCGCGGCGGAGCCTCGGATACGCTTCGCTCATGAGCCTCAGCGATCGCGCATTTGCACTCGAGGGCCGCTGGTTGATGGGGAAGGTGATCCCGCACAAACTCCTCGAGGGAATCGGCAGCCATCTCACCGTCGTCGCCCCGGGGCGCGAGGACGAGCTGCTGGAGGCGATCTCGACCCGGGCCAAAGAGCTGATTGCCGAGGACGAGGAGATGGTCGTCGACGGCGCCTCGAAGGGGATGCTGGCGATGTCGGCCGTCGTGCTGGCGAGCTACGAGGTGCTGCGGCCGGAGCTCGACGACGACGGCGCCCGGGCGATCCTCTTCGTCCAGCACATCTTCAACGAATCACTCACCCGATCGGTCGAGATCGTGGTCGGGGCGCTGGCCTCGCGCAAGGACCCCCTGGAGAAGATCGACAAGGCGATGCGGGCCTCCTCGGCGATGTACGGCAGCTACTTCGAGTTCGAGTTCGAGCGGCCGGACGAGAAGACGTTCGAGATGCGGGTCGAGCGTTGCTTCTTCCGTGACTTCTTCGCCCGCCACGACGCCCTGATCGTGACCACCGTGCTCTGCTCCCTCGATGCAGCCTGGATGGAGGCGATGGACCCGGCGGTCAGCGGCCTGCGAGCCGAGCGGACCTCGTTGCTCTCGCTCGGCGCGGATGCGTGTCGTTTCCGCGTGCTCAGCACCGACGATCCGCTCGCCGGGTACTCGGACGCGATCGACCAGCGCTTCGTGGAGGCCTGAGCTCCAGTGGATCTCGGCCCCAGGTCCTCGTACTTGAGCCTGAAGCCGGGTCTGCCCGTCTACTCGGCTGACGGTGAGCGGCTCGGCACGGTCGAACACGTGCTGGCCGAACCGAAGATCGACATCTTCGACGGCGTGGTCATCGATCGCAGCATCCTCCCGGGCGGGCATCGCTTCGTCGACGCCGAGCACGTGGAGAACGTGTTCGAGCGCGGGCTGTTGCTCACGATCAGCTCCTCCGCGGCGGCGGAGTTGCCGATCCCCAGCGCTGAGTCCGGCTCGCTCGTGGAGAGCGCCAGCCGGGTCGAGGTCGAGCTCGAGCGCAAGCTGCGCAACGCCTGGGAGCGCATCTCCGGGCGCGACTGAGGCTCGGCCGGGCTCAGCCGGTCGGCAGCCGGCCCTGCATCCAGGGCAGCGCGGTGTCCTCGGCCGCCGCGAGGATCTCCGAGTGCGTGACGCCGGGGTAGGTGTTGTATTCGACGTCGTTGCCGAGCGCCTTCAGCTCTCCGTCGAGCAGGTCGGTGAAGGCCGGGAAGACGGTCGTATCGGCCAGGCCCTGGGAGAGCAGAATCGGGGCAGAGGTTTCGATTGCCGGATTCATCTTGCCCAACACCTTGGCGAACGCCGCGCTGGGCTGGCCCGGCTGCTCGAGGTCCGCGGGCGCGATGCCCCCGTAGAGCTTCGGCGTCGAGAGCTGCGGCAGGCAGCGCTCGTCCAGCTGCGGGAACAGAGCCAGGGGCTCGGGCTTGAGGATGTCCTCTGCCGTGACCAGCGGGTTGGCCGTGGTTGCGCCGTAGACGATCGTTACCGCCAAGGCCGTGAGCCCGCCTGGTGTGGTCAGACCGCTGATCGCCTGCTCCTGCTCGGAGACGTGTGAGGCCGGGGCGTAGCTGGCCGTCCCGCGCAGCTCCAGCTCGGACACCCACTGCTCCGCGTAGCGGGCCGCGAACAGTGCGGATTGACCGCCCTGAGAGTGTCCGGCGATCAGGAACTTGTCGCCGAGATCGCGGTCGAGCTGCCGCCCGGCTCGAACGATGTCAAGCACGCCACGGCCCTCCGACTTGCCGATCAGGTAGGGATGCCGTCCCGGCGTTCCGAGCCCCGGGTAGTCGGTAGCGAGCACGGCGTAGCCCGCCGCAATCCAGTCCTCGAGCTCTGGGTAGGCGTAGGTGACGAACGGCAGCGCCGGGTTCTTGGCGCTCATCCCCGAGGGCGCGCACTTGTCAGCCACCCCGGTCGTACCGTGGGCGTAGCTGATGATCGGCCAGCCGCCCTTGGGAGGCTCGCCCTCCGGCACGCTGACCACGCCGGAGACCGCGATCTGCTCGCGCTGAGGGGACTTCGAGGTGTAGAGCACCTTTGTGCTGTAGGCGGCGCCCTCGAGCTTGACGACGCTGCCCGCACCGCGTTTCCAGATCAGCTTGCCGTGTCCCTTGGGAAGGTCGCTGGGGGGCTCGTAGAAGGCCGCGCCCTTCGGCCCCGTCTTTGCGGCGGTGGCGCTCGAGGCGCCGAGCGCGAGAGTCGCGGCCGCCACCAGTAGTCCGATCGCCGCTGCCAGCACGGCGCGCCTCAGGTCGATCACCAATTCCATTTCGTCCCTCCTCAAGTTGACCAGCCCCTGTCACTCCGGGCGGCAGCCTAGGGCAGCGGATTGGGCCACGGGAGCTGCCCGCTACGCTGTCAGGGAACAGGGAACAGGGAACAGGGAACAGGGAACAGGGAACAAACGGGAGGTAGCGGATGAGGTCAACTTTTCGAGTGCTGGTCGCCGCGGTCGTGGTGCTCGGCCTGATCGGTGCTGAGGCGAGCGCCTCGATGCGGACGGCGGAGGTGCCCTCGCGGGGGCCCGGGCCGGCCGAGTTCGACTCCGTCAACGTGCACAAGCTCGGGCCCAAGGACGCCGATCGCGTCTTGGTCTTGACCCCGGGCACGGCCGGTGGCGCCGGGAACTTCAACCTGATCGCCAAGGACCTGGTCGACCGCGTTGACGGCCTGGCCGTGTGGGCGACCGACCGCCGTAGCCAGGCGCTCGAGGACACCAGCCGCTTCGAGGCGGCGCTCGAGGGCGATCTCAGTCTCGAGGAGATGTGGAACTACTACCTCGGCTGGATCAGCAACGGTGGCAGCCCCGCCGACCACTTCGACTTCCTCGACCCGGCGAGCACCCCATTCGCCAAGCGCTGGGGCCTGAAGGTCGCGGTCCAGGATCTGCGTAAGGTCGTCAAGCAGGCGAGCAGCGGCGGCGAGCGCGCGGTCCTGCTCGGCGGCCACTCGCTCGGCGCCTCGGTCGCGGCCCAGTACACGGCTTGGGACTTCAACGGGCGCCCTGGCTTCAGGGGTCTCGACGGGCTGGTGATGATCGACGGCGGGCCGCTCGGGCGGGAGAGCACTACAACTCCCGACGATGCCGCCGAGGCGCTCGCCTCGCTCGAGGGGGCGCCCTTCCTCGACCTGCTCGGGATCGGTATCCCGGAGGCCTCCGGACTGTTCGCCGAGGCCGGAGCGATCTTCGCGCGCCTCGATCCGACCGGCGACGGCTCGCTGGTGCGCGACTTCCCGCTCCTGCCGTCCGCCTTCAAGACCCCGGCTCCGGCGACCAACCAGGGGAACCTCGGCCACGCATTCGACCGCGATACGGCGCCGGAGTCGCTGGGGCTGCTGCACGTCAACTCGGGCGCCCTGGCTGACAGCGGCACCCCGCTGGACTGGGTGGACGGGGGCGTGACCCCGATCCAGAACGTTGCGGAGATGTTCGGGAACGAGCCCGCGAACGGGGTGGAGTGGTACTTCCCCCGCCGGCTCGCGATCGATACCGGCGCCGCGAGTCAGATGAAGCGGACGGCTGCGGCTCGGTTTCTCGGCCTCAAGGTCCAGCACACGCGCAGGATCGACATCCCGATCTATGCCTTCCAGACCGATCTGGCGGACGGCCGCGTGCTCGCAGGTGCGAGCGAGCTGGTCGACCTGGCGCGGACCAAGCCAAAGGACGTGATGCTGGTGGACGGTGCTCCCGAGTACAGCCATCTGGACCCGCTGGCCGCGGACTCGGACGAAAACCTGTTCACCCGTACTGTCGCCAAGTTCATCCGTCGGGCCACCTCGGGGTAGGCTTTCCCGATGCAGCAGTTCGCGGCGCTCCGCTACACCTACGTCGAGGACATGCTCGAGCGTCGCAAGCCCCACCGCGAGGCGCACCTGGCGCTCGCCCGGGAGTTCCTCGACCAGGGTCGTCTCCTGATTGTCGGCGCGCTTGGGGATCCACCGACCGGGGGGCTGCTGATCTGCGCCGACGCAGACTCGGCCCGGGATTTCGCCGCGGCCGATCCCTACCGCGAGGCCGGTCTGATCGCAAGCTCGGAGCTCGAGCCCTGGAAGGTGGTCATGCAGCGGCCGCTCCCCAGCGACGCATAGCCAGCGACCAATAGCTTCACGCGCAGCTCAGTCGATCAGGCGCTCGGTCATCCGCGCGATTGCGACTCGCCACATGACGAGTGAGAAGGCGATCAGGACCCCGAGCCTGAGCAGGTCGGTCGGCTCGAAGCCAAAGATCGAGGCGTTCCGGACCAGGACAACGAGCTGGTGCAGCGGGTTGAACTGGGCTGCCACCTGCGCCCATTCGGGCAGCTGATCGATCGGAAAGAAGGTTCCGGCGAGCAGGAACAGGGGGGTGACGACGAGCGTCGTCACGTAGCTGAACTGGTCGATCTTCGGCAGCGTCGCGGCGACCGCGATCCCGAACCCGGCGAAGCCGAGCGCGGTGACCAGCGCGAAGAACGGCACCGCCAGCATGCCCCAGCGGGGATCGAGGCCGAAGATCATCGTGACCAGCAACGGGAAGGTCCCGAACACGCCGGCCCTGATCCCGATCCAGAGCATCTCAGCGGTGACCAGCTCCTCGACGTCGACCGGCGCCGCCAGGATCGCGTCGTAGGTGTGTTGGAAGCGATGCTTGACAAAGGTCCCGAACATCGCCGGCAGGGCGCTGGAGAAGATCACCGCAGTGGCGACCATCCCGGTGCCGACGAACTCGACATAGTCGAGCCCGTCGACCCGGTCGACCAGGGTCGCGCCGAGGCCGAGGCCGAACGCCAGCAGGTAGATCACCGGCTCGACCGTGCTCGAAAAGACGGTGCTCTGCCAGAAGGTGCGGAAGTTGGCGGCCTCGCGGCTCATCACGCCGCTGATCGCTGCCGGCTCCAGCCGCCTCACTCGAGCTCCTCGCCGGTGAGCTTCACGAACACGTCCTCCAGTGAGGCCGGCCGTCGCACCGCGTCGGCGGGGATCGCACCGTTCGTTGAGCTTTCCGAGCCGACGATCGCAATCGCCGGGCCGGCGGGCCGCACGAACAGGCCGGCCGCCTCGGCCTCGGCCCGGGCCTGCAGCAGCCGTTCCGGCGGTCCGTAGACCTCCGCGGTCTCGGCCCCAGCGTGCTTGGCGACCAGCTGCTTGGGATCGCCCCTGTCCACGATCCGGCCCTCGGACATCAGGGCGACCTCGTCGGCGAGGCGCTCGGCCTCCTCGATGTAGTGGGTCGACATCAGGATCGTCTTGCCGGCTGTGCGCAGTCCGTCGATCAGCGACCAGACCTCGGTTCGGATCTGGGGGTCGAGCCCGACCGTCGGCTCGTCGAGCAGGATCAGCTCGGGATCATGGACCAGGCCGCGGGCGATCAGCATGCGCCGCCGCATGCCACCTGAGAGCTCGTCGACGGCATCGCCGCGCCGCTCGGTGAGTCGGGCTCGCGCCAAGGCCCGATCGACCGCGGCCGGCACGTCGCGCACCCGGTAGAGCCGAGCGAAGATCCTCAGGTTATCCTCGACCGTGACATCGACATCGAGATTGTCGAGCTGGGGGACGACGCCCATCTTCGCGCGGGCCTCCTTGCCCTCGCGCGGGAGCTCGTAGCCGAGCACGCGCAGGGATCCCTGATCGGCGATCGCCTGGGCAGTCAGCAGCCGCATCGTCGTCGACTTACCAGCACCGTTGGGTCCGAGCAGCCCGAGGCAGATCCCAGCCGGGATCTCGAGATCGAGCCCGGCGACCGCGTGGATCTTCCCAAAGCTCTTGTGCACGTTGCGCAACTCGATCGCGGCCATCGGGTTTCAAGATGGCAGAGCCGGCGGCTCGGCGGGCGCGGGCCGGGCTCCGGTTCTGGCATCATCCCTCGCGACAGGGGTCGGGACGGCGCCGGCGCCGCCGGAGGAGGAGAAAACAGGTGAGGTTCTTGACGACGGCCCGTTCGGGTCTGGGGAGCCGCGCGATCGCCGTGGCAGCGACGTTGGCGGCAGCGGCCGCGATGTTCTGGGCGGAGCAGAGTCAGGCAGCGATCCCCGACGTCTTTGCGGGCGATGTCGCGTGTGCAGAGCAGCCCGACGGCACTCGATTCTGCGGCTCGGAGTCGCCGCGCAGCACGGTCAAGACCTTCGATGGGGTACCGATCGATGTCAACGTCGCCTTCCCGCCTGCGCCCGCCTCCGGCGCGGACGGCAACTATCCGCTGGTGATGCTCTTTCATGGATACGGCGGCAGCAAGCTCGGCCTTGATTTGATGCAGGACTGGGTTGACCGTGGCTACGCGGCCTTCTCGATGACCGACCGGGGCTTTCACGAGTCCTGCGGCTCCGCGGCATCGCGGGCGGCGGACCCCGGCGGTTGCGATGCCGGATACGTGCGGCTGCTCGACACGCGCTATGAGGTCCGGGACGCGCAGGAGCTCGCCGGCGCACTTGTTGACGAGGGGCTCGTGGACCCGGCTCGGATCGGCGCCACCGGCGGCTCCTACGGCGGCGCCCTTTCGCTGGCACTCGCAGCGCTCCGCGACCGCAAGATGCTTCCCGACGGCAGCCTGGTCGAGTGGCGCAGCCCGGGTGGGGTCGAGATGGAGCTTGCCGCCGCGGCGCCCTTCATCACCTGGAGCGACCTCGCGCAATCACTAACCCCGAATGGCAGCACCCTCGACTACGTCGCGGACTCCCCTTATTCGGGGCGGGTCGGCGTGCTCAAGGAGTCGCTTGTCGAGGGCCTCTACCTCTCTGGGCTCACGGCTCCTGGGTTCTACGTGCCCGAGGGGACCGATCCGAGCGCCGACCTCACCGGCTGGCGCGATCGACTTCAGGATGGCGAGCCGCTGGACGATGACCCTGAGGCCCAGGCGATCCTCGACGAGGTCACCACCAACCATTCCGCCTACTACATCGACAGCAGCGTCGAGCCTGCCCCGATCCTGCTTGCGAACAGCCCGACCGACGATCTGTTCCCGATGGACGAGGCCGTCCGCTACTACAACCGCACCCGGGCCGAGCATCCCGATGCCGAGATCGGGCTGATGATGATCGAGGGTCCGGGCCACCCCCGCAGCCAGAACAAGGAGGCCTCGCGGGAGCTGCAGGGCCGGAGGATCGACCGCTGGCTCGACCACTACGTGCTCGGCCAGGGCAGCAAGCCCAAGCTGCGGGTCGAGGCGTACACGCAGACCTGTCCGACCGAGGCCGCCGCCGGCGGTCCCTACCGGGCACGCGACTGGGCCCGGCTCGCGCCCGGTGAGGTGCGCCTCGCAGAGAAGTCCCCGCGGACGATCGAGCCCGGTGCGGGCAGCGACGAACTCGCCGCCGCCTTCGACCCGGTGACAGGCGGTGGTGCCTGCGCGCAGACCGACGGCAGCGATGAGCCGGGCACGGCCAGCTACCGGATCGAGCCGGCCCCGGACGGTGGTTATACGTTGATGGGGTCGGCCACGGTGAGCGCGGTCTTCGCGCTGCAGGGCGAGTCACAGGTGGCCGCACGACTGCTCGATGTGGGGCCCGAGGGCACCCAAACCCTGGTCGCCCGCGGCCTCTGGCGGCCCGAGATCGGCAGCGACGAAAAGCAGGTCTTCCAACTGCATCCCAACGGTTGGGTCTTCGAGCAGGGCCATGTCGCGAAGCTGGAGCTGCTCCCGGACGATGCGGTCGAAGGGGGCGCCGCGCTGAGCAACTACGGGCGGGCCTCGAACGACCAGCGGGCGGTCGAGGTCTCCGGCCTGCAGCTGCGGCTACCTGTCGCCGAGGGAGCCGGTGCCGGCGACGGCTTCGTCGCCGCCGCCCTGCGCAAGAGGCTGCCCGAGGGCGCTGAGCTGGCCAGGGGTTTCCGCGCTGTCACCCGGGCCCGGGCCGAGCTCGCAACCGGGGCCCTGAAGCGTCGCGGCGGCAACCTGCGGGCGAAGATCAGCTGCCCGGCGCTGTTCGATTCCTGCGGCGACGGCAGGGTCGTCGTACGCAAGGGCGGCAAGCGCAGCTTCATGCTCGCCCGTGGCGGCTTCGAGCTCGGCGGCGGCGAGAGCAAGCGCCTCTCGCTGAAGCTGAGCAAGCGGGCCCGCGGGTTCCTCGACCGCAACGCCGGGGCGAGGGTCCGGGTTGAGACCAGCTCCTCCGAGCGGCCCGGCGCAGCGAAGCAGAAGCGCCGCGCGCGCGGCTAGCTCAGGCAGGCGGCGCCGATCGCGGCCACGTGGCGGTGGTCGGTGCCGCAGCAGCCGCCGAGCACGGCGAGCTGGGGCATCTGCTCGCGGAGCCTGGCGTAGTGGGCGGCGAGATCCTCGGGGTCGCCGGCGTCCAGCTCAGTCGCCTCGTCCAGCTCCGCGTGGCTGGCCATCGACGCGTTGGCGCGCAGGCCGCGGATTCTTCCCAGCCAGTCGCCGCCTTCGGCGAGGATGCTGTCGAAGTGGGTGGGGTGAGCGCAGTTGATCATGTAGTAGGCGGGAGCTCCCCCGGTCTCGGCATCGACCTGCCCGATCGCCTCGCCGAGCGGCTGGCCGCTGGGCAGGCGAGCGTCGGTCTCCAGCGTGAAGGAGATCACCACGGGGATACCGGCAGCGGCCGCCGCGGAGGCGATCCCTGCTGCCTCCTCTGCATAGGTCATGGTCACAGCGCTGACGAGATCGGCGCCGCTCTCAGCGAAGGTGCTGATCTGGGCCGAGTGGTACGCGGCGGCCTGCTCGGGGGTGAGCGTCCCGGACGGTTGATAGCCGTCGTCGTGCGGTCCGATATTGCCGCTGATCACGAGCGGCTGTTGGATCGACTCCCGGTGGCTGTCGCGTAGCTCCTCGAGCAGCTCGATTGCGCGCAGGTTGGCCGTCCGTAGGCCCTCCGCGTCGTAGCCGAGCTTCTCGCCCCAGGCCGAGCTGGCCCGCCAGGTCGGGCTCTCGAGCACGAATCCGGCGCCGTGCTTTGCGGCGATCTCGAGATAACGACTGAAGTACTGCCGCAGCTCCTCGATCCCAGCCTCGTCCTTGAGCAGATCGAAGGCGGCGAACTCGGGCAGGTCGATCCCGCGCTCGAAGATCAGGTAGGTCTCCAGCCCTCCGTCGGTGACGAACGGCTCGCCGTCGAGTTGCGGTAGGTGTTTCCGAAACGTCATCTTCGGCCTCCTGTCGGTATTCCTAGACTCGTGGACCCGGAAGGTTGCGGAACTCGAACGCCCCCTCGCGGCCGGGTTGAACGAACCAACACTCGCCGGACTGGGGCCCGGCGAAAAGCTCGGTAACGATCTCGGCGACCCGCTCGGCGGGGATGATCGGTGTTCCCTGAGCCTCCAGTTCGCTCTTGAAGTCGGCGATGATCGCGGTGTCCGCGAATCCGGGGCAGATCGCGTTGATCCGGATCCGCTCCGCGCGCAGGCCGGGGCCGAGGGAGCGGACCAGGCCCACGACCGCGTGCTTGTTCGCCGCGTAGAGCGGGTCGAGCGGGACGCCGCCGAGCCCCGCAAGCGAGGAGGTGGCAACGATCGCGCCGCCTCCGGCTCGGTTGATCGCCGGCAGCACCGCGTGGACGCCGAAGACGACGCCGTCGATGTTGGCGCCCATCGCCCGTCGGTAGAGCTTCACGTCGAAGTCGTCACCCACGCCACAGCCGGTTGGGATGCCCGCGTTCAGGAACGCGTAGTCGAGGCCGCCATGCCGCTCCTCGGCTGCGGCGACCAGCGCCAGATTCTGTTCGAGCTCGCTGATGTCGGCGGCGACGAACGAGCCACCGATCTCCTCGGCCACCCGCTCCCCGGCCTCCGCGTTGAGATCCGCGATCAGGACGCTGCAGCCCGCCTCGGCCAGCCGCTTGGCGACGGCGCGCCCAAAGCCGCTGGCGCCGCCGGTGACGAGGGCAGAGCGCCCCTCGAAGGGGTCCCCCGGATCGCTTGGCTGCCGTTCGCTCATCCCTGAGCGCAGACCCTAGATGAAACGGCCCAAGGCTCAGCCGCTCTGCCGCAGTCGCTCGGCAAGCTGGTTCATGCCACGCTTCTGCGCCGCCGCAGCCGCTGCGGGGTAGTCCGTCGGGGCATCGCCGGGACTCGTGAGTCCGGCATCCTGCAGCGTCGCGATCTCGCGGAAGGCCCGGAGCTCCTCGGCGGCCGAGGTCAGCGCCGTTCGCAGCTTCGGCCGGCTGATCCCGATCGCCGCGGCGAGCACCCCCTCCAGCGACCCGTGCTCGCGGAGCAGCTCGGAGGCGGTCTTCTCGCCGACCCCCTTGGCACCCGGGAGGCCGTCGGAGGGGTCGCCGCGCAGCGCGATGAAATCCGCCACCAGCTCCGGCGGAACGCCGTAGCGTTGCTCGACCTCGGCGGGCCCGAGCAGCTCGGCGCCCCCCTTGACCTTGGTGCTCACGTAGAGCACGCCGACGTCGTCGCTCGCGCACTGGAACATGTCGCGGTCGCCGGTCAGAATCAGCGCCCGACCGCCGCCCTCGCTCTCGAGCCGGGCCAGCGTCCCGAGCAGATCGTCGGCCTCGAGCGAGTCGTGCTCGGCGACGGTCCAGCCGAAGGCTCGAAAGAAGTCCGGCGCGTCTCGCCACTGCTCGGCGAGCTCGTCGGGCATTGCCGGGCGCTCCGCGTGGTAGGCCGGGTAGAGCTCGACCCGGTAGTCGGCGGCATCGGGGCCGAAGCAGAGGACCACGGCGCGCGGGGCGTACTCGCGGACCTCGCGGAGGATCAGGTTGGCGGTGCCGAGCAGCGCGTTGACGGGGCGCCCGCCCTCTCCCCGAATCGTCTTCGGCATGCCGAAGAAGGCCCGGTAGAGCATCGAAGGCGTATCGACAACGAGCAGCGGCCGGCTCACCCGCGGGACGGTACCCAGCTGCGGCTGCTTCTAGCATTGCGCCATGGCGCTTGGGACCGGGCCAGAGCAGGGGCGTGGACCGATGGCCCGCACGGCCAGGCCGCTGCGCATGCTGTTGGCGCTGCTCGTGTCGGCGCTCCTGGTGCCGGCCGGCGCGGAGGCAGCGCGGTTCAGCAGCGAGCCGCTCGAGCTCGAGCCCAAGCGGGCCTTCGACCTCGGGGTCGTCGACCACAACGGCGATGGGCTGCTCGACATCTACACGACCAACCACATGTTTCGTGACTCGCTGCTCGAGGCGGTGAAGCCCGGGCAGGGCTATGCCGATGTCTATGAGTCATCCGGCTTTGCCCCCAACCCCGAAGTGCCAGGGATCGAGGATCTGACTCGGGAGCCCGCAATCGATGCGCCCGGCCTCTACATCCACATGAGCGCGGCCGATCGCCGCCCCCACATCAAGATCTCGGCCAAAGAGCTGGCGCTGGTCCCGGGCCTGGAGGAGGAGGGGAAGGTCTCCGGGCGGATCTCGGTGATCTATCCCAAGGTCAAGATCCGCCGTCAGAGCAACGCCAGCGTCGACGTGCGCAGGGTAAGCAGCACCCGGACCGTGATCGACTTCGAGGCGAGTTCGAACGCCCGGATCGTCCTGCGGCCCAACCACATCGACCTGCCGTTTCAGGTGCGGATCGAAGGGCCCCTGCCACCCGAGCGCATCTACCTGGGAGCGCGCGCGGTGCCCGCGGATGCACGTAGCTTCGAGATTGCGCTCGGGGATCGCCATGGCGTTGCCTGGGCCGACTACGACGCCGACGCCGCGACCGATGCCCTGCTCACCCACGGCGGGCTCTCCGGCAACGCCCGCGACCTGCCCCGGGCCCGCAACGATGAGTTGCTCCTCCGGGAGGGCGGGCGTCTCACAGAGAGGACCGATGCCGCCGGGATTCGCAAAGGCAGCTGTCGCGGGCGCGAGGCAGCGGCCGTCGACTACAACTCCGACGGCGTTCTCGACCTGTTCGTCGGCTGTCGTGGCGGCCGTCCGCTCATGTTCACCGGTCTCGGCGACGGGACCTTCGATGAGGTCGGCCGCGGGCTGCGGCGGCTCGGACGCTCCGGCACGGCGAATCGCTGGGCGGATCTCGACGGGGACGGCCGGCCCGAGTTGCTGCAGGCGGGCCAGGCCTACCTGCGCGTCTGGTCGCTTGGAGGCGGCGGCCGCGCCCGGCTCCGCCAGGAGCTCGAGACCCGCAACTCGAACAAGAACGTGGAGGCGATCGCGCCCGGCGACCTCGACAACGACGGCGACCTCGACCTGTTCATCGCCGGGCCCACCGGCAACACGCTCTTGGTCAACCGCGGTGACGGCGGCCTGCAGGTGCGCAACCCGGGTGCGGTCGGGCTGCCCGCCCGCAGCGGTGTGGCCGCGAGCTGGGTCGACTACGACAACGATTCGCGCTTGGATCTGTGGACGGCGCCCGACGGCCTGTTCCGCAACCGGGGCGCGCGATTCCAGCGGACCGGCGAGCTGCGGATGAGCCAGCCGCCGCGCCTCGCCCGCGGTACCTGGTTCGACGGCGATCTCGACGGCCGCCGCGATCTCGCGCTGCTGGCCGAGCGCGCGGGGGGCCTGTTCAGTGCGATCAGCCTAGAACGCAACGAGACCGCCGGGGCCGGCCACTGGCTGCAGCTCGACCTGGTTGGTGCGCGGGGCAACCGCGAGGCGGTCGGGGCTCGGGTCGAGTTGCGCGCCGGCAAGCGCCGTCTGACGCAGTGGGTCGGTCAGAACGACGGCTCCCGCTACGGCCAGGGCCACTACCGGCTCTACTTCGGGCTGGGCCGGTTCGATCGTGCCCGCGAGGTGACCGTGCATTGGCCCGACGGGAAGCGCACGCGGCTGGGGACCGTTTCCGCTGACCGGCTGCGCACGATCGAGCGCTAGACGGGGGAGCTTCTAAGATTGCCGGGATGGCGGCGCCCGTGGCAAGCACTTGGATCCTGACCGGCTGTTTGGAGAACCTCCAGATCAGCATCGAGCGGGGCTTCGATGTAATCGGGCTCAAGGAGAAGCGCGTTCGCCAGGCGGAGAAGTTCGAGCCCGGCGACCAGGTGATCTTCTACGTGACTGGGATCAAGGCCTTTGGGGTGATCGCCCGGGTCTGCTCGCCGATGTTCGAGGATCGGGACCCGATCTGGCCGCAGGGTAAGAAGAAGAAGCCCGAGGACTACCCATGGCGGGTCCAGGCCGAGCCCGTCCTGGTGCTCGCCGAGGATCAGTTCGTAGCTGCCGAGTCGCTTTTGGGGGAGCTTGAGCATCTCGACAAGTGGCCTCGAGAGCACTGGCATCTGGGTTTTCAGGGACAGCTACGGACGATCTCGGAGGCCGATGCGACGCTGCTCGGCGAGCGCATGGCTGCGGCTCAGGTCGGCGCCCATCAGCCCGCGGGCTGAGCGGCCATGCCCCGGGTATCTGTCCTCGATCTGACCCCGGTGGCGGCCGGCAGGGGGGAGGCCGCGGCGCTGCGGGAGACGCTTGAGCTGGCTTTGGCGGCCGAGCGGCTCGGCTACCACCGCTTCTGGCTCGCCGAGCATCATGGCGGCGAGATGGTCGCGAGCAGCGCCCCCGAGATCATGATCGCATCGGTCGCTGCGGCGACCGACCGGATCCGGGTCGGCTCGGGCGGGATCATGCTGCCCAATCACACGCCGCTGCACGTCGCCGAGCAGTTCAAGGTGCTGGAGGCCCTCCATCCCGGCCGGATCGACCTCGGCATCGGTCGCGCCCCCGGGACCGACCCCCGGACCGCTCTGGCCCTGCGACGCACGCGCGAGACCGGTGGCGCCGATCTCCCCGAAATGCTTGCCGAGCTGCTCGCCTTCTCAGGGCTGCGGGACTGGCCCTTGGGGCATCCATTCGGTCCCGTCAAGGCGGCGCCCAATGACGCCCCGCTGCCGCCGATATTCCTGCTTGGGTCGAGCGATTTCTCGGCCCGAGTCGCTGCCGCCAACGGTCTCGGCTTCGCCTTCGCCGGGCAGATAAACCCCTCCGAAGCGGTCGCCACGCTGCGCTCCTACCGGGACGATTTCAAGCCCTCCCCCGAGCTCGCCGAGCCTTACGCGATCCTCGGTCACAACGCGATCTGCGCCGAGACCGAGGCTGCCGCCCAGCGCCTCGCGGCGCCCTCACGGGTCGCCTTCCGGGCATTGCGGTCGGGCCGGCCGACGCCGCTACCCTCGGTCGAGGACGCGCTCGCCGTCGACCATCCGCAGCGACCCGCCGAGGGCGGCATCGACGGCCTGCGGATGATCGTTGGCACCCCGGGCTACGTGCGCGAGAGCTACGACGAGCTGCTCAGCCGTAGCGGCGCCGACGAGCTGATGCTGATGGGTAGCACCCACGGGGTCGAGGACCGCGTGCGTTCCTACGAGCTGATCGCGGAAGCCTACGGGCTCGATCAGCTGTCGGGCGCGGCAGCCGCCTCGAGCGCCTGAGGACGGGTCAGCTCCCGCGCGAGCCGCTCGGCGTAGAGTTCGTGGCCCGCGGGACCGAGGTGCTCGGCGTCGGCCAACAAGCCGTCCACTCCTGCGCGCCGCGTCGGCTTGCGCATGTCGATCAGCAGGTCTGGGTCGGCCGACTCAGCGGCTCCGACCAGCGCGCTCAGCCCGAGTTCCAGGGCCAGAAGGCCCCCGTCGCTACGCGTCTGCCGCCAGACGCCGGCCTGGGTGTAGTCGGGGTAGCCGACCGAGACGACTCGGGCGTCGGCGGATCGCCGGCGGATCGCGTTCGTGATCCTCTCGAGCTGCCGGCCGAGCCGGTCGATCGCGGCCAGCGCCGCGCCGGCTGAATCGAGCGAAGCCCCGCTCAGCGCATCGACGCCGTCGGCAGCACCCAGCGCCTCCTGCAGATCGTTGCCACCGAGGGTAAGGACGACCACGTCGGCGCCGCTGAGCTCGGGCTCGAGTCGCTGATCGAACAGCTCTCCACCCGGTAGCCAGTCGGCGGCGGTCGTCCCCGGCTCGGCCAGGTTCACGGTCTCGACCGCGTCGGCGCCAAGCTCAGCGAGTGCCGCGGGCAGCAGCTCGGGGTAGTTCGGCGGGGCTTCGACCGCGAGGCTGTCGCCGATGAACAGCACCCGCTCCCCGCTCTCGAGCAGGGCGGGGGCTTTTGCGGGGACGGTCCGCCTCTCTCGCACCTCGCTCGGCGAGCCCTCGCTGGGGCGCGTATCGCCGCTGCCGTCGGCGCAGCCCGCGACCGCCAGGGCCAGCAGCGTCGCGAGAGCGGTCGTCGCGAGCGCTGGCGGCCGACGCTCAGCTCTGGATCTCGACCGCATCGCCACGAAAGCTGATCGCCCCAGCGATCCTGAGGGCACCGTCGAAGGGCTCGGGGTATTCCCAGGCAACATCATCGCCGGAGCTGGCCGGATGCGCCCAGTAGGTGGCG
>CAXMST010000206.1:0-1700 GCA_964196325.1 uncultured Acidimicrobiia bacterium | reverse complement strand
CCCAAAAGCTCGGCCTCCTCCTCGAGGATCACCAGGGTAAGGATTATCGAGGCCAGCCCGCGGGGCCCGAACCAGCCCAGGAAGGCGACCGAGACGCGGTCGAGGCCGGTACCGATCATCGCGATCGCCACCGGCACCATTCGGATCAGGGTCAGGCTGAGCACCGCGTAGAGCGCGATCTGCCAGGTCAGGTCGCCGAACGCGCCGACAACGATCGCGGCGCCGAAGATGAAGAACACGGCCAGGCCCAGCGCCTGTCCGGCGTCGACCGCGAAGTCGAGGTCGCGCTCCTGGCGCTCGAACTTGAACTGGCCCCAGACGAGCCCGGCGACGAAGGCGGCGATGAAGCCGCCTCCGCCGAGCGTGTCCGCCGAGACGAAGGCCAGCAGCGCCAGCGCCGGCACGGCGAGCTGGCGGTACTCGGCGAGCATCCAATCGCGGCGCCCTACCTCGCGCCAGGCCCAGCCCCCGGCGAGGCCGGCCGCGAGACCGATCCCGAGCCCAATGCCGATCTGCTCGAGCGCGAACTGCCCCCAGTCCCCGCTGCCGAGCTCCAGCTCTTCGGTTGCTCCGGCGAGCGCCAAGAACAGGAACAGGATCGGTACCGAGATCCCGTCGTTTAGCCCGCCCTCGACGTTCAGCGCCTGGCGGATCCGGATCGGGACCCGAGCGTTGCTGACCACCGCCTCCCCGAGCGAGGCGTCGGTCGGCGCGAGCAGCACGGCGATGATTCCGGCCTCCCAGAACTCGAGCCCGGTGAGCAGCCCGAGCGCAGCCGCGCCGCCGGCGACGATCGTCAGCGGCAGGCCGATCCCGAGCAATCGCGCCGGCAGGCTGCCGATCTTCGTCACGTCGATCCGCTGGGCGTCGGTAAATAGGACGATGACGAGCGCTGCCTCGGCGATCAGCAGCCCCGTTTCCTGATCGAAGTTGGCGCCCAACAACCCGGCGACGTCGTCGCCGAGAAGGACTCCGGCGGCGAGGAAGACCATCGGAGCCGAGATCTGCCAGCGCTCGAGCCGCCGCGAGAGCAGGCTGAACAGAAGGAAGACGGCGAGGATGACGATCGCGTCAGTCATCGTCTAGGCGGGATCCCTCAGCCCGCGTCTCTCCCGCGTCCGCGATTGCCCCATCCCAAGGCGGTCGGGGACCTCGGCGATCGCTCGCTCGTCGGGATCGCTGAACGCGCGGGTGACGCTCGACTCGAGCAGCTTCAGCTGGCGCTTGAGCGCCGGGTGGCGGAAAGATGGAACGTCCTCCAGCAGATCCCCCAGCATCGCCCGCATCCGGCGAGCCACCTGCGGCTGATCGGCGCCGTAGTGACGCGGCTCGTTACAGGCCAGCCCCACGTAGTCCTCCCACGAGGCCGGCGCGTAGTAGAGCCGCGGGGCGCCCGCAACGCCGCGCACCGCGCCCTGGAGCCGGCGCGGGGCGAGCATCCGCAGGAGGTCATCGAGCTCGTCGAGCGCCTGGACCGCCGTGGTCGGATCGTTGACCGCGGGCGAGAGCGCCGAGCTGGCCATGTCGACCAGCAGCCGAAGCCCGAACTGGGGGTCCTGCTCGAAGGTGCGCTCCGAGCCCGTCTCGACGAGCTCGCGCAACTCGGCATCCGCGATCGGCGTCTCGCGATCGTCGAGCCGGAACAGCGTCGACCCGGTGTGCACGAACTCCCCGATTGCCGGCTCAAAGAAAAGCACCGT
>CAXMST010000205.1:0-6988 GCA_964196325.1 uncultured Acidimicrobiia bacterium | reverse complement strand
CAGGGTCGATGCGAACCGGTCCTCGATGTGCAGGTCGGCGTCTGCTCCGCGGCCGATCGTGACGCCCCCAAACAGGTCGATCCTGGAACCCAGTTCGAGGCCGGCTCCCCCGAGCACCACGAGCCAGGCGTCGGTAGCCGCCACGCGGCCGCCCCCGACCGCGTGCATACCGGTTCCCTCAGGGGTCACGGCAGCGGCGCCTCGCTCCCCACGCAGGTCCTTGAGGGCGCTACGGGCGACGGCGAACAGAAACAGGTAGAGCACCGCGAGGAACCCGAACTTGAGCGCTACTGCGAGGGGGTCACCGTCCATGGCGATCGTCGCCCCACGCGTCGGAGGGGTCGCTCACTGCTCGAGGTCGAACATGAATCGGGTTTCGCCTAGCACGACCTCGTCCCCCGGTGAGACGCGGGCGGAGCTGAGCTTGCGGCCGTTGACCTTGACCCCATTGGTCGATCCCAGGTCGGTGATCGTCCAATCGCCGTTGGAGGCGCGGGTCAGCTCGGCATGACGGCGCGAGATGTTGCCGTCGTCGAGCACACAGTCGCACTCGCGCGAGCGTCCGAGGACGGCGGCCGGGCCGTCGAGTACATAGCGACGGTCGCCGAGCGCGACGATCGCGCGGGTTTCGGTCAATGGAGCCGACTTAGGCCGCTTGGGCTTGCTGTCCTTGGGTGGCGCCGAGTAGACCATCGTGTGCCCGGGCCGGCCCTGCTCGCCGCTGTCACCCTGTCGCGCCGGCGGCTTGACCAGCCGCGGCTGGATCCCGAACTCGCCCAACCTGAGTCGGTCATCAGACTCGATCAGGACCTCGGGACGGGTCAGCAGCGCGTAGTCCTGACGGCGAGCGTGCTCGAGCAGGTAGGAGCTGAGCTCCTGCGCGAGTGAGCGCTCGTAACCCTCGAGTCGCTCATGATCCTCGGGCGAGAGCCAGACCGTGTAGTGGTTGGGGGCGTAGGTCTGCGAGACCGATGCGGTTCGGTGCGAGTCCATCTCCTTGGCCAACTTGCGGGCGATCTCGACCGGCTGCACCTGCGAGCTGAAGGCACGGCTGAAGACGCCCTCGACGAGGCCCTCGATCTTTGCTTCGAGATTGCGCAGCACACTCATTGGTCTGGTCCTCTGGCCCCCCCACGGGATCGCTGCCCGCGCACCGCAGAAGGGGCTCCCGAGTCCCGGGGATGCTAGGGCAACCCGCCGCCCGATCCCGCCCGGTACAGGGCCGCATCGACATGCCTGGAGGCCTTGATCGCGGCCCGGGTGGGAGCTTCGGTGAGGGGCGGATGCTGAGCTGGGGGACGCGGGCCCGCTCTTTCCCCCCCTGCGTCCGCGTGCCTGGGCCGCTCGGCGGCGGGGTCGGTGGGCTGCGGCCAGCCGACCGGCTCCGGGCGTCCCGCGCGATCCCAGACAAGCCAGAGAATCCCGGCGAGCAGGGTCGGCGCGAGCAGCGCCGATGGGGTTGCGACGCCTCCCAGCGCCCCCAATGCAGCTGTCAACCCGGCCGACCACACAAGTCCGAGAATCCCCAAGAGAGCCGGCCCCGAGCGTTCGATCAGGGCCCCCAGGGTGAGCGCGGCAGCGAGCCAGACCAGACCGACGCTGAGCACCTCCGGATCGGCCAGCGGCGCAAGCGCCCCATCCGCAGCGGCGGGCCCGGTGTCGAGCGAGCGTCCGAGCGCGACTCCGGCGACCGTCGTCCAGGCCCAGCCAAGGGCGGCAAGCGCGGCGCGGCCCGCGGGGCGCGGGTGCGCGGCCGCGTAGATAAGGAACGCCGGCGCCACGCCAAGGAGGCCGAGCAGAGGCGCCGCCGCCGGGGCGAGCCACTCCCGGGGGCGGGCCAGCAACAGGATCGCCGGGGCAACCAGGAGGGCGGCACCGAGGCCCAGACCCGGTTGCCCGGCAAGGAAGCCGAGGGCGGCGATCGCCCCGGCGACGAGCAGTACGGTCAAGGGACCCGCGGCTGCCGGCTGGCCGGAGGGCTCAGTGTCCTGCGCTGAGAGCTCCGGCTCCGGCACGGCAAGGTCGGCGGCAAGCTCACCCTTGCTGCGCTCGAGGGCGTCCTGCAGTTGATCGAGATCCGGGCGCTGATCGGGGTCGGGATCGAGCGCAGCGTCAACTGCCGTCGCCAGTAGTTCCGGAAGCTCGGGTCGCTGATCCGCCAGCGGAGGTAGCGGGCGGCCGATCCGCCTCGCGGTATCGGCGGGCCCCGAGCCGACGACCGGATTGTGGCCGACCCAGAGCTCATAGAGAGTCAGGGCCAGCGAGTAGACATCGGCGGGGGGGCCGGCAGCCTGCCCCGACGCCTGCTCGGGGGCCATGTAGGAGAGCGTGCCAACGACCTGACCGGTCGCGGTCAGGCCCGGCTCGTCGCTGACCGTTGCGATCCCGAAGTCCACCAGGAGAGCCCGGCCGCCGTTGCCGCGGCTCCGACGGCTACGAATCAGGACGTTGTCGGGCTTGAGATCCCGGTGGATCACCCCCTCCGCATGGGCGTGCGCGAGAGCAGCGCAGAGCTCAACGCCGATCTCTGCCAGATCGCGGTCGCTGAGCGCAGCCTCGGCGGCAAGCTCGCGGAGGTTGGAGCCGCGGACCAGCTCGCTGACCAGGAACGCTGCCCCGCGCTCCTCCCCGAGCTCGTAGAGGGTGACGATGCCGGCGTGGTTCAGGCGGGCCGCTGCATGGGCCTCGCGGACGACCCGGCGGCCGGCCGGGCCCTCGACGCATTTGATCGCAACCTCGCGGCACAGGCGCTCGTCCCAGGCCCGGTGCACGGTGCCGTGGCCGCCGGCGCCGATCCGTTCACCAACGGTGAATCTGCCCAGGACTCGCTCGCCTTCGACCACAGACCGCTCTTCGCCACGAGCTGATCCCCTCCTGCCGTGGCGAGCTCCGGCTCGGGTCCGAAATCCGGCCGGTTGAGGGTTCGCACCCAAGCAGGGGTCATACTGTCTACGGCGAAAGGCCCTCGAGATCAGCCTTGGATTTCTTCGAAGAGGACGAGCCCCTAGACAGCCCCGACGAACCCAGGCGGCGATGGTCGCGCGGGCGCAGGTCGGGATCTGAGGAGGCCGGCGACGAGGCTGGGCAGCCTTCACGCCAGCAGATCCTGACGCGCCAGCTGACCCTGGCCGGGGTCAGCATCGTGGTCCTGATCCTGATCTTCCTCGCCTTTCGCGGCTGCCTCGACGCCCGCAAGGACCGCGGCTTCAAGAACTACGTCAGCGACCTGACCGCGCTTACGAGCGAGACCGCTCAGCTCAGCGACAACTTCTTCGCCGCGCTCAACGGCGAGTCCGCGGACGGGCTCGATCTCGAACGCGAAGTCAACAGCGACCGCGGTCAAGCCGAGGGCCAGCTCGATCGGGCGGAGGGCCTGGATGCTCCCGATGAGGTGGCCGGCGCTCAGACGCAGATCGTGATCGCCTACCAGTACCGCGCGGATGCGCTCGACGTGATCGCCGAGCAGCTGCGGATTGCCGAGGGCGATCAGGGGTCGAACGGCGCGATCAACAAGATCACGAGGCAGATGACGGTCTTCCTCGCCAGCGACGTCCTCTACGAGACGGCGCGGACCGAGATCGAGCAGGCGCTCAGTGACGAGGGCATCACGATCGAAGGCGACACCGGCGTGCCGAAGAGCAAGTTCCTACCGACCGGTGACGGCGATCCGAACTACCTCGACCCGAACGAGATTGCGGTGCTCGTCGGCAACGCCGGCGGCAGCTCGGGCGCCGGGGGCGGGGGCGCGGACTGCGACCCAGGGGACGATCTCTCCCACGGCCTCGGCCTGGTCTCGACCACCGCCCAGCCCAGCGGGGTGGTCCTCGAGCCGGGTGTGACGACGACGCTCTCCCCCGACAGCCTCGAGTTCGCGATATCGGTGCAGAACCAGGGCGGTGCCGACGAGACCAACATCAAGGTCTCACTCGGAGGCGACTTCGGCGGCAGCCAGACGATCTCCTCGATCGCTGCCGGCGCGACCCAGGACGTGACGATCGTGCCTAACTCGGCGCCCTCCTCCGGTGCGTCGGCCAGCCTCGAGGTCACAGTGGACACGGTCTGCGGCGAAGGCGTCGCCGAGAACAACACCGCAACCTACAACCTCACCTTCGGATAGAACGCCGGGAAGTGAAGGTCTCCTACCTCGGTCCGGCCGGGACCTACAACGAGGAGGCACTACTAGCCTGCCTGGGAAATCCCGAGGGCCGGGACGGCTCCGCGCCGCTCGGCATAGAGCTCGCCCCGCAAGCGACCATCTTTGATGCTGTCAACGCGGTCGAGTCCGGGGCCGCAGAGCGGGGGCTGGTGCCCTTCGAGAACTCGATTGAGGGCTCGGTCAGGGCGACGCTCGACGCGCTCGCCTTCGACACCTCGCGGGTGATGATCGTCGGCGAACACGATCATCCGATCCGCCACAGCCTGATCGCCCGGAGGGGAACCGGGCTCGAGGACATCACCGTCGTGCTCTCCCATCCCCAGGCCAACGCCCAATGCGCCCGCTTCATTCGCGAGACGCTGCCCCAAGCCGAGGTGCGGGCAATGTCAAGCACCGGCGATGCAATCCTCGCGGTCGCGGGGTCCGAGCAGCGCTGGGCGGCACTGGGCTCCGCCCGGGCGGGGCTAGCCCAAGGGTGTGTAGTGCTCCGGGAGGGCGTCGAGGATGCGAGCGACAACGTCACCCGGTTCGTCTGGCTGGCCGCCGGCGATGTCGTTGCTGAATCCGGAGCGCAGGCGCCGGATGGCTGGCGCTCGACCCTGGTCTTCTCCGAGCTTGGAGAAGACCGTCCGGGAGCGCTGGTCGAAGCCTTGCTCGAGTTCTCGAGTAGAGGCGTGAACATGACCCGAATCGAGTCGCGGCCGCTGCGCCGGGGCCTAGGTCGTTATCTGTTCTTCGCGGACGTCTCCGGGGATGCGCGCTACGGCGTGACCGCCGAGGCGATCGCAGCGTTGCGCGGTAAGGCTGAGTCGGTACGGATACTCGGCAGCTACCGGCTGGGGGCGGAACCTCCCCTATGACTTCCCCCTCCGGGGAGGACCCATGCACCGGCCGCCTCCGGAAGCCGAATTCGCGCCTGGATAGAATCGCTGCGCGATGAGCAAGCTGGGCAATGCAGTTGGCGCGGTTCGGGCATTGGGGGTCGGGCCCGATCGAGCCGGGGTCGCAACGAACGGGAACGGGAACGGCAAGGCGTCGACGCTGGGTGGGCGGGTTCTCGTCCTGAACGCGACCTATGAGCCGATCAACGTCTGCAACGTCCGCCGGGCCACGGTGCTGTTGCTGAAGGAGCGCGCCGAGCTGGTCGAGCGCGGTGGGGGCCGTCTGCGCAGCGAGCGCATCGCCCTCGATCGGCCGCTGGTAATCCGGCTGATCAGCTTCGTGCGGATCCCCCGGGACATCCATCGGCGCAAGATCACCCGCAAGGCGGTGCTGGCCCGTGACGCCTGGACCTGCCAGTACTGCGGCGTGCAGCGCGGTGGGCTAACGGTCGATCACGTGATCCCGCGCAGCCGCGGCGGTACCTCCGTGTGGGAGAACATCGTCGCCTCCTGCGGGCCCTGCAACCGCCGCAAGGGCAACCGGCTACCGATGGAGATCGAGATGCACCCGAGCTCGCAGCCGAAGCCGCCGGGACCGAGCGTGTTCATCCGCGTCGCGGCGCCCCGGGTGCCGCCCTCGTGGGAGCCGTACCTGGGCATGGCGGCCTGATGGGTTTCATCAACCCCGCCCCACCACCGGTGGACGTAGAGGAATGGAAGCAGAAGCCGCACCTGGAGCGGATCAAGCCGCTGGCGCAGGACTGGGCGATCAACGGATTCGGTACGCCCGGCGCCGTGTACCTGCTCTACATCGTCAAGCTCGTGATCTTCGCGGTCGGTGCTGCTCTGGTGATCTCGACGACCGCGGGCCTCGGCGGGCTCGGGAACTTCACCGACTGGTGGACCGAGCCGATCGTCTGGCAGAAGCTCGTCGTCTGGATGATCCTCTGGGAGTTCCTTGGGATCGGATCCTCCTCGATGCCTCTCTCCTTTCGCTTCCTTCCTCCGATCGGCGGGCCGCTGTTCTGGCTGCGTCCGGGGGCGCTGCGATTGCCGCCCTGGCCGGATCGGGTGCCGCTCACGGGCGGCACGCGGCGCACCGTCTTCGACCTCGCCCTGGCGCTCGGGGTGTACGCGAGCGCCGGCTACCTGCTGTTCGCCAACGGCAGCGCTGCTGAGGGGACGGTCGCCGGTCGCCTCGACCCGGCCGCGATCGCAGTCCTACTCGGCTTCTTGGTCGTGCTCGGCCTGCGCGACAAGGTCTCCTACCTCTCGACCCGGCCGGAGATCTACGGGCTGCTGCTCGTCGTCTTCCTCTTTCCGCTCAGCGACATGATCGTGGCCTCGCAGGTGGTGCTGGTGCTGGTCTGGTGGGGTGCCGCGGCCTCGAAGCTCAACCATCACTTCCCGTATGTGGTCTCGGTGATGATCTCCAACACGCCGTGGAATCGCTCCCGGAGAATGAAGAAACAACTCTACGTGGATCACCCGGAGGTGCTGCAGCCGTCGAAGCAGGCGCTGCTCGCCGGTCACACCGGCACGGTCATCGAGTTCACGCTCCCGTTGATTCTGCTGCTCAGCAACGGTGGTCTGCTCGGCACGATCGGGGTCGTCGGGATGCTCCTCTTCCACGCCCACATCACCTCGACCTTCCCGCTCGCTGTGCCGCTCGAATGGAACCTGTTCATGATGTTCGGGATCGTCTACCTGTTTGGGCACTACGGCGACGTCCCGTTCTCGACCTTCGATGACCCCCTGCTGATCGCGATCGTGCTGATCAGCGGCCTATTGATCCCGATCATCGGGAACATCCGGCCCGACAAGATCTCCTTTCTACCCTCGATGCGCTACTACGCCGGCAACTGGGCGACCTCGCAGTGGCTGTTCAACAAGGAGCGCGGGATCGAGGAGCGACTCGATCGGGACCTGGTCAAGTCCTCGCCGCTGGTGA
>CAXMST010000204.1:0-7231 GCA_964196325.1 uncultured Acidimicrobiia bacterium | reverse complement strand
CGCCGAGACGGTCGAGGGCTACGAGGGATGAGCGCGCCGGTCTCGCGACCGACGCCCGGCTGAGCGCCCTCCCAGATGGACCCCGCCGTGCCGGATCGCGACGACCGGAGCCGGGACCCGGAGCACCCCGTCGTCCCGCTCGAGTTCGAGCGCCTACCCGCGGAGCAGATGCTGAGCCGGGCGCGCAGTTTCTACGAGCTCATGGACCGCCGGCGCAGTATCCGTGAGTTCAGCGTCGAGGCGGTCCCTCGCGAGCTGGTTGAGCTCGCGATTCGGACCGCCTCGACAGCGCCCTCGGGCGCTCATCAGCAGCCCTGGACCTTCGTCCTCGTCGGCGACGCCGAGACCAAGCGCCGGATCCGCGCGGCGGCCGAGGAGGAGGAGCGCCGTAGCTACGGCTCGCGTATGTCGGATGAATGGAAGCTGGCGCTGGCACCGCTGGGAACCGACGAGCACAAGCCCTATCTGGAGATCGTGCCCTGGATTGTGGTCGGCTTCGAGCAGATTCACGGCTATCACCCCGACGGCAGCATCCGCAAGCACTACTTCGCCAAACAGAGCATGGGCCTGGCCTGCGGGATGCTGGTCGCGGCGCTGCATCAGATGGGGCTGGCGACGCTGACTCACACCCCGAGCCCGATGAAGTTCCTGACCGAGATCCTCTGCCGCCCCGCGAACGAGAGGCCTTTCATTCTTTTCCCGATCGGCTACCCGGCCGAGGGCTGCCGGGTCCCGGACCTGACCCGCAAGCCGCTCTCGGAGGTGCTCGTCGAGGTGCCTGGGGATGGCTGCTAGCGTGGGCGGCAGGGTGAAAATTGCCGTCGAAAGCCATCAGCAGCGGCCCACGGTGAGCCCGGGTCGCCTGCCCGACCCGCACGAGCCGGTGCCGCCGATCGACTGGGCGGTGCTTGGACTGTTCCTGGCGGCGACGCTGATCTTTGCGGGCGCCAGCGCCCTGGCGGTGGCCGGCTCGATTCCTTTCTGGGTCGCGGTGCCGGTCAACGCCGTCGCGATCTACATGTTCTTCACCGTGCTGCACGACGCCTCGCACCGCTCGGCATCGACCAGCCCCGCGGTGAACAGCTGGCTTGGGCGAATCAGCGTCCCGATGCTGATTCCGTTCGCCTCCTACTCGGTGTTTCGCTACGTGCACATGCAGCACCATCGCTTCACCAACCACGATGACGGCTCTGATCCCGACCACTACGCATCGGCGGGACCGGCCTGGCAGCTGCCGCTGCGCTGGGCCACCATCGATCTGGTCAGCTACCTGCCTGTGTACCTGGGAACGCTCGGCAGCAGGCCGCGCAAGGAGCTGGTCGAGTATGCGTTGACCCTGCTGGCCTCCGCGGCGGTCGCCGTGGTCTGCATCTCGACCGGCAACGGTGTCGCGTGGTTGCTGCTCTACTTGCTTCCGGGCCGGCTCGCCCTGATCTATCTGGCCTGGGCCTTCGACTGGCTGCCCCACCACAAGCTCGAGAGCAAGCCCTCCGAGGACAGATTCCGGACGACCCGCAACCGGGTCGGCGGCGAGTGGTTGTGGAGTCCGATCATGCTCTACCAGAACTACCACCTGGTCCATCACCTGCACCCATTGATCCCCTTCCACCGCTACGTCAGGGCCTGGCGCCGCAACGAGGAGCAGTACCTCAGCCAGGACCCGCCCCTGACCACGATCGCCGGCCGCGAACTCTCGGCTGAGGAGTACCGCGAGCGCCGTGGCCTCGACCGCCCAGAGCGGCGCTGAGCGCCGCACGGGCTCGGGGATGCGGAGCTTCGACGCGGCCGAGCGTCGGGCGCGGCTGGTCCGCCGCCATGGCCTGGACCCCGGGGAGCGGGCCGCCGACGTGGTCGAGGCGGCCCGGCGGATGGTCTGCCTGCACGCGACCGACCCCGCCACCGTCTACCTCTCCGCATGGGCCCGGGTCGAGGGGATGCGCGTCACCGATCTCGAGGATGCGCTGTATGAGCGGCGCTCGCTGGTCAAGCACCTGGCGATGCGCCGCACCCTGTTCGTCTTCCCGCGGGAACTGCTGCCCGCAGCCCAGGCGGGGGCTAGCGATCGGGTCGCGGGAGCCGAGCGGCGCCGGCTCATCGGCCAGGTGGAGAAGGCGGAGCTGCACGTCGACGGCGAGCGCTGGCTCGAGGGGGCCGGGGCGAAGGTCTTGGCCGCCTTGGCCGGCGGCCGCGAGGCCACTTCTACCGAGCTGCGCGAGGAGATCGCGGCACTCGAGGGCGCGATCAGCTTCGGTGGGGGCAAGAAATGGGGCGGCGATACGCCCGTGGGGCCGCGGGTCCTGACGACCCTCGCTGCTGCCGGCCGCGTGCTCCGCGCCTCCAACGACGGCCGTTGGACCACTTCGCGGCCGCGCTGGGCGGCGGCCGACGCCTGGCTCGGCGAGCGCCTGGAGCCGATGGCTACCGACGCGGGCGTGCGGGCGCTGGTCGAGGCCTGGCTGCGCGCGTTCGGACCCGGAACCGAGATCGACATCAAGTGGTGGCTGGGCTCGACGCTGAAGGCGGTGCGCACCGCGTTGGCCGAGCTCGAGGCGGTCGAGGTCGAGCTCGACGATGCCGGGCGCGGCTACGTGCTTGCGGACGATCTCGAACCGACCGAGCCGACCAAGGGCTCGGTCGCCCTGCTGCCCGGGCTCGACCCGACCACGATGGGCTGGATCGAGCGCGACTGGTACCTGGGTCCGCATCGCGAGCATCTGTTCGACCGCAACGGCAATGCCGGCCCGACGGCGTGGCTCGACGGGCGTGTGGTCGGCGGCTGGCGGCAGGGGCCCGACTGTCAGGTCGAGCTGCAGCTACTCGAACGCCTGCCTGGCGCGGCCCGGCGCGAGCTCGAGGCGGAGGCGGCTCGGTTTGGCGAGTGGCTTGACGGGACGCGTGTGGCGCCGCGCTTTCCCTCGCCTCTGTTCAAGGCCTGACGCTCAGCGCCGGGCTCGTGCAGCCTCGAGCAGTTCGGCATCGCTTGGATTCAGGTGCACGCCCTCATCTGCGGCGATCACGACTGGCAGCTCGGCGGGCTCGACCCCCAGCCCATCGAGCAGCTGATGAGCGTGCTCGTCCGTCTCCAGATCGATCCAGGTGAAGCGAAGGCCGTGGCTGCCGGCGACGTCGCGCAGGCGCTTGGAGTCGGCTGAGCTGCCGTTGCCGACGATCGTCAGGCGATTCGATGCGCCGAGCAGCAGCGCTCGCCGCAGCAGGTAGCTGCGCATCACCAGCCGCTTCAGCTCCTGATCGGCGGCCAGCGCCGCCCGCAGCGCCCGTCGCGAGAGCACCAGGACCTCACCCGCCGTCAGACAGACGGCGGTGACCAGCGCCGGCCGCGACGAGAGGATGCTGAGCTCACCGAGGAACCGGTGGCGGCCGTGCACGATCAGCACCCGGTTCTCGTCGCCGTAGCCCTCGACGATCGCGACCTTGCCCTCGATCACGACAAAGAAGTCGTAGCCGGGGTCTCCGGCCTCGAACAGCGTCTCTCCCGGTCCGATCGGGCGCCGAGATCCGCGGCGGTCCAGGCTGGCGATCTGGCCGTCGCTGAGGGCCGGGGAGGCCCCTTCGGGGTCGGGGCTCTCCTGGAGGTCGATCAGATCCGGCGGCAGTTCGGGGCCCCGCTCCCCGTCGCGTTCGGACCCGGGTCCGGGCGCGAGCGAGGGCTGGGCGGCGGAGGGGGTCGGTGCCGGCTTCGGCCCGGCCCCCGATCCAGCTTCTGGAGCGACCTCCCCGGTTTCGGCCGCGCGCAGGCTCGAGGCGATGCTCACGGCATCCCAGGGTCCGCTGTGCCGCAGCCCGTTCACGAAGAACGTCGGCGTTCCCGAGACGCCGCCGGCCTCCGCACTCTCCACGTCCTCGTCGATCCGGGCGGCGTGGGCGCCCTCGCCCAGCTCCCGCGCGAATCGCTGCACATCAAGCCCGATCGCAGCCGCGTGCTCGAGCAGATCCTCGGCGCCGAGCTGCTCGTGGTGAGTGAAGAGCCGGTCGTGCATCTCCCAGAAGCGATCCTGCTCGGCGGCCGCCTCCGCCGCCTCCGCCGCCAGCTCCGCCCTGGGGTGCAGGTCGGTCAGCGGCAGGTGGCGGAAGACGTAGCGGAGCTGGTCGCCGAACTGCTCGCGCAGGTCGTCGACGACGCCCGTCGCCTGGCCGCAGAAGGGACATTCGAAGTCCGAGTACTCGACCAGCGTCAGCGGGGCGTCGGCCGGACCGCGGATGTGGTCGCGCTCGGGCTCCACCGGCCGGGCCAGCTTGCGCGGCCGCTGGACGATCTCGCCGCGCCTGTTGGCGAGCTTGAACAGCAGCCAGCCGAACATGACCGAGATCAGGCCCGCGACCAGGATCCCGACCTTTGCCTCCTCGGCCAGCTCGGGTTGATCGGCGAACGCCAACTCGACGATGAACAGCGAGACGGTGAAGCCGATGCCCGCCAGGGCGGCGCCGCCCAGGGTCTGGATCGGCCCGACCCCGGCCGGCATCGCTCCGAGCTTGCTGCGGGTGGCGGCGAGCACCCCGCCCGAGACGCCCGCCAGCTTGCCGAGCACGAGGCCGCAGATGATCCCGATCGTGATCGTCGAGGACAACGATCGCTCGATCGTCTCGCTGTCGAGGATGATGCCCGCGTTGGCGAGTGCGAAGATCGGCACGACGACGTAGCTGGTCCAGGGGTGCAGCAGCTCCTGGAGCCGCTCGTTCGGGGAGACGGCGGCCTCGACCGAGAGCTTCGCCTCGCGGGCCAGCGCCGCGGTGGGGGCCTGTCCGAACGAGCGTGCGGTACGGGCCGCGCGCTCCACTGCGGGCCGCGGCGGGGGGTGGACGGTGGTCATCAGGCCGAGCACGATCCCGAGCACCGTCGGGTGGATTCCCGACTCGAAGGTGGCCAGCCAAAGCCCGATCCCGACGACGACGTAGGCCGGCGCGCGCCAGACCCGCAGCCGTTTGAGCACGAGGATCGCCAGCAACAGCACGGCCGCGACGCCCAGCGCCGCGAGGTTGAGGTCGTCGGTGTAGGCGATCGCGACGACCGCGATTGCGCCCATATCGTCGAACACGGTCACCGTCAGCAGGAACACCCGCAGGCGGTTGGACAGCCCAGGCCCGATCAGCGCCAACGCTCCGAGCATGAAGGCTGTGTCGGTGGCCAACGCGATCCCGAAGCCGTCGGCCTCGGGGCCGCTGGGGTTGAGCGCCAGGTAGATAGCTGCGGGCAGCAGCAGGCCGCCGAGCGCCGCAAGCAGCGAGGCCGAGATCCGCCGGGCGTCGCTGAGCTCGCCCATGGAAAGCTCGCGGCGCACCTCGAGGCCGATCACGAAGAAGAAGGCGACCATCAGGCCGTCGTTGACCCAATGCTGGAGGTCCTCCGCGATCACCCAGCTCCCCAGGCGCAGCTCCAACTCGGTTTCCCACAGCGAGACGTACTGGTCCGAGAGCGGCGAGTTGGCCCAGACGAGCGCTAGCACCGTCGCCGCCAGCAGCACCGAGGCGCTGCCCGACTCGGTCGAGAGGAAGTCCCTCAGCGAGCGCGGCAGCTGCCGCGTCCACGAGACGAGTGGGGACTGGCCGGTGGTCTCGCTCGCGCTCTCCGCGGACGGCAAGGTCAGCCGCCCGGTTCGACCACGGAGCCCGGGGCGGGCGGCCCATCCTCGTTCTCGGGCGGGGCGACGCGGGTGGAGCTGGACTCTCCGCTCGGGTTCGCCGTTGCGCTGAGGTCGAGCTGGCGGGTCCAGTGCACCGCGAGCTCAACCTCGCGGTCGAAGTCCCGGGCGAGATCGAGGGCGAGACTCTCGGTCTCGGTCGGGGGAGTGGGCCCGGCGACGTCGACGTCGACGATTCCGTCTTGGACCGAGACGCTCTTGAGCTCGAGCTCCGAGTCGCTTGCCCAGGCGCGGGCCAGGACCTCGGCCCCGTCTGTCTCGGTGGCTCGGTCGACCGCGTTGCGAGTCGAGTGCTGCAGCGGGACAGCGAGCGCCAGGGTGACCAGCAGCGCAGCCGCGATCCCCATCCGGGTCCGCCGCGGGAGCTTGCCAGAGACCCGCTCGGGTTGGATCCCCATCAGCATCAGCACGAACGAGCCGGCCAGGACGATTCCTGCGACGTTGGTCACGTACAGCAGCAGGGCGCTCGCGGCCTGCCCGGGCTCCCCGATCTGCAGCATGATTCCGACCGTTGCCAGCGGCGGTACGAGCGCCACCGCAATCGCCACGCCGGGGAGTGCTCCGATTGCCTCCCTGCGGATCAGCACATAGGCCCCAGCCGCCCCGGCGGCGATTGCGATCGCCAGATCGAGGATCTGGGGCTCGGTCCGGGAGAGCAGCTCGCTCGACGTTCTGGTCGCGGCCTCGGAGTCAGGGATCACCGTCAGGACCAGCCAGGCGAGCCCGATGCCGGCGACGCTGCCGGCGATCACGATCGCGGCCGACTCCAGCTGCCGGCGCGGCCAGCCGAGCACCAGCGATGTGCACATTCCAAGCAGTGGCGTGGTCAGCGGCGAGATCAGCATCGCGCCGATCACCACCGCGGCCGAGTCGGTGGCGAGCCCGAACGCCGCGATCAGAACCGAGAGCGCGAGCAGCACCCCGAATCGCCGAAGAAACGGCGTCCGGTCCGGACCTTCGAAGAACAGTAGGGCGAGGAAATTCTGGCGCTGTTCCGCCGTGACCGGGGAGCGGCTCCGGAACCACCACAGCCCGCGCAGACGCGGCTCCTGTTCTTGGTCGGCGCCCGAGCTCATCTACTCCGAGCCAGGCCCCGCCGCCGGAGTTGCTTGGTCTGCCCGGTCACGCGTCGGGCCGAGCATATCGTCCGGCACGGCATCCAGATGCGATCCGTACCATCGCGATCGTGCATCGGATCCGCGTGCTCCGCCCGGCCCCCGGCATCTACGCCTTCTACGACGGGCGGAGCGAGGGGTACCGCTTCGGCGAGGGACCCAACTGGGTCGATCAGGGTGCGATCTCGCTTGGGGTCGCGAGCTACGCGCTGGTCTCGGGCAGCGAGGCGATCGTCTACGACACGCTGGTCTCGGTCGAGCACGGCCGCTTCATTCGCGCGGCCCTCGAGGACATCGGTGTGCGCAGCTTCACCGTCGTGCTCAGCCACTGGCATCTCGACCACGTCGCCGGCAACGAGGCCTTCGGAGACTGCGAGATCATCGCCTCCGAGCGGACCGGCGAACTGCTCGCCGCGAAGAAGCCCGCGATCGAGAGCGGGGAGCTGGAAGGGCCGCCTG
>CAXMST010000203.1:0-5082 GCA_964196325.1 uncultured Acidimicrobiia bacterium | reverse complement strand
GGCGGCAAGGTCCGCGCGTGATTCCGAGCCCGCTGCCGAGCGCCGAGGATCTCGACACCACGGCCCTCGCCGAGGTCGCTGCCGGGCTCGAGGCCGGCGACGTCAAGGGCTGCTGCGCGACCGTCTACGAACAGCCCGCGGTGCGCTGGCTGCTCGGCGGTGAGCTGCATCCGGGCGGCAAGGATCTGACCCGGAGGATGCTCGCGCTCGCCGGCGTTCGCAGCGCCGATCGGGTGCTTGACATCGCCAGCGGCGCCGGCACCACAGCCCTGATGGTTGCCGGGGAGATCGGCTCTGAGGTCGTCGGCCTCGACTATGGGGCCGGGGCGGTTGTGGGGGCCACCGCCGAGGCCGAGGCTGCCGGCCTGGCGGAGCGGGTCAGCTTCGTCGTGGGCGACGCGGAGGCCCTGCCGTTCGAGGATGGCAGCTTCGATGTCGTGCTCTGCGAGTGCGCCCTGTGCACCTTCCCGGACAAGACGACTGCGGTGGCCGAGATGCGCCGGGTGCTCGCGCCGGGCGGGCGCCTCGCATTGAGCGACGTGATCGCCGACCACTCACGACTCTCCGAAGATCTGCGCGGGACGATGGCCACGGTGGCCTGCGTCGGTGCGGCGCTGCCCGAGTCGGGCTATCGCGACCTACTCGAGAGCGGCGGCTTCGAGGTTACGGCCGTCGAGCACGCGAGCCAGGACGTGGCGCGGTTGACCGAGCGGGTCCGGACCCGGTTGCGCGGCGCCAAGGTGCTCGGCTTCGAGGGCCTGGTCCCGATCGAGGGCGGCCTGCGTCAGGCGGTCCAGCTGGCGGGCGAGGCCAAGGCCGCGGTCGCTGCCGGGGCGCTCGGCTACGCGGTCCTGGTGGCCGAGGCGTCTCCCGAAGTGATTTAGCGGCGCGGGCGGTCCAGAAACCGCAGCCCGGCAAGCAGCGGCCGGAACCAGCGGCGCGCACGAGGGGTGAAGTAGCGCCGGCGCCAGTAGTCGTCGGCGGCCCGGGCCGGACCCTCGGTGTAGGTCGGGTAGACGTGGATCATCTGCGAGAGGTCGGCGACCTTGCCCTTCTCGCGGATCAGCCGCGCGGCCTCGGAGATGCTCTCGCCGGCGCCGGCGCTGACGATCGTTGCGCCCAGCAGCCGGCCGCGGCGTCCGGAAACCAGCTTGACTGCGCCGGGGCTGCCCGCGGTCAGGGCCCGATCCAGCTCCGAGTAGTCGTACTCGTAGGTCTCGACCCGATCCCCGTGCAGCTCGCGTGCTCGCTCCTCTGTCAGACCCACGTGGGCGACCTCGGGGTCGGTGAAGGTGGCCCATGGGGTCCACGCCCGCTCGACCTTCTGGCGCGCCCGAAAGAGCCCGTTGGCCGTCGCGATCAGGCCGTGGTAGGCGGCGACATGGGTGAACTGAAGATCGCCGGTGCAGTCGCCGCCGGCAAAGATCCGTGATCCGCTCGTCCGGAGCCGCTGGTCGACGACGATCGCCCCGCGCTCGTCCGTTTCGACCCCGACCCGATCGAGGCCCAGACCGGCGCTGACCGGCTCGCGTCCCGTGGCGACGAGGATCCGGTCGAAGGGAACCTCACCCCCGTCGGCGAGGCGGAGGCTGCCGCTGCCCGGCTCCGGGCCGGCCTCGACGGCGGCCACGGGGACGCCGGTCTGTACCGACACCCCTTCGGCTTCGAGCAGGGCGGTGAGGCGCTCACCCGCGAACGGCTCCTCCCGCGGTAGTAGGCGGTCCATTCCCTCGATCAGCGTCACTTCGCTTCCGAGCCGGGCGAAGGCCTGGCCCAGCTCGCAGCCGATCGGCCCGCCGCCGAGCACCGCCAGTCGGCCCGGTAGCCGGTCGAGGTCGAAAACGCTCTCGTTCGTCATCGGCTCGACCTGATCGAGGCCCGGGATCGGGGGAAGGCTTGGTCGCGAGCCGGTCCCGATTAGGGCCATCCGGAAGCTCAGGGTCCGCCCGCCCGCGTCGATCCGACCGGGCCCGGCGAAGCGGCCTTCGGCCGCGATCACCTCCACACCCTCTGACTCGAGGTAGGCCGGCGTGTCTTCGCGGCCTGCGGCCTCGATCACCGAGCGGACCCGCGCCATCACAGCGGGAAAGTCGATCTCAGGAGCGCCCACGCGGACGCCGAACTCGTCCGCGGTGCGCACGGCGTGGGCACGAGCGGCCGAGGCAAGCAACGCCTTGGAGGGCACGCATCCGGTCCACAGGCAGTCGCCGCCGGTCCGGTCGCGCTCGACCAGGGCCGTCCTCGCCCCGAGTCCGGCTGCCGTCAGGGTCGCGACCAGTCCGGTGGTGCCGCCCCCGATCGCGATCAGGTCGTAGCGCTCGCTCACACCGAGATCATCCCGCTGCGAGCTAAACGAGGTCGAAACCCCGGGCGTGACGGCTTGCCGCGACCTTCTGGTTGCAGCTGGCGAGCGGATCTGGGGAGAGCGCTGGATTCAGCGGCGTCAGAGCGCCAGTGATCTGTGCGAGCTCCGACCGGGAGTGCCCCCGGTCGGGGTCGAACCGACGACACACGGGTTAAAAGCCCGCTGCTCTGACCAACTGAGCTACGGGGGCTCGTAGAGCTTACGAGGAGGCAGGGCCCGAGAGCCGAACAGCTCAGGTCAGGTTGCGGGGGAGGCCGCGGCGTTCGCGGCTCAGCCCGGTGCCGCGCGCCTCCGGTGGAGTTGTCGCAGACCACCTCGCAGCGAGCGGCCTCTGCCTCGACGCGAGCGAGGCCTCCAGGGAAAGTTGAACCCATCGACATAGACGATCGCCTTCATCTCGCCAAAGGCTAAGGGGCCCGCCAATCGATCGCGCCGCCCCCACGCGTCCCCCGACACCGTCGTTAAGACGCGGTCGCCAGAACTTGGACGGCTAGTCGATCACCACGCGGCCGGCGATCTCGACGAAGCCGTCCTCGACAGGCCTGGCTTCGATCTCCGAGCCCTCACCCTGGAGGACGTGGATCGGGCGGCCGAGCTGGTCGCAGAGGCGTAGGGCAGCCGAGCCGGTGGCCTCGTCCTCGGGGATTCCGGCCTCGGGCACGAAACAGCGGGCGCGGATCAGGCCGGCGGGCTCGTCGATCCAGGCCCATTCGTAGGTCCAGCCTGAGCGGTCCGGCTCGAGCGCCTCGATCAGCTCGGGGCTCTCGTGCTGGTTCAGCTCGAACTGCGGGCACCACTCCGCTTTCGCCCTGGCTCGGGTGAGCCCGTCGCCCCCGGGCTCCGGGTGCGCCAGGCCGACCTTGCCCGCCGGGGTCAGCAGCGCCTGCGCCGGATGGCCCTCCCGCTTCAGCAGCCAGCCCGTGCCCACGACCGGGTGTCCGGCGAACGGCAGCTCGACCTCGGGCGTGAAGATCCGCACCCGGCCCCGCTGGCGATCGTCGACGAACACGGTCTCCGCGTAGCCGAGGATCCGCGCCAGCCCCTGGCGGTCGTCGCCGGCCACGGCGCCGCCATCGAGCACCACCCCGAGACGGTTGCCGCCGACGCCTCCCTCGCCGCAGAAGACCCGCAGTACCGTGACCTCGACTTCGACGCTGATCGCAGGGCTCCTTGGCTAGTGCCGGAAGTGTCGCCGGCCGGTGAAGACCATCGCCATCCCCGCGGCGTTGCAGGCCTCGATCACCTCGGCGTCACGCTTGCTGCCGCCGGGCTGGATCACGGCGACAGCTCCGGCGTCGATCGCCTGCTGGGGCCCGTCGGCGAAGGGGAAGAATGCGTCGGAGGCGACGACTGAGCCATGCAGCGTCGCGGCCGCCCGATCCCCAAAGGAGGCGTGAGCCTTGTCGACTGCGATCCGCGAGGAATCGACCCGGCTCATCTGCCCGGCGCCGATTCCGACCGTGGCCCCCCCCTTGGCCAGCACGATCGCGTTCGAGCGCACGTGGCGGCAGACCTTCCACGCGAACAGCAGATCCTCCCACTGCTCCTCGGTCGGCGCCGCAGTGGTCGCGATCTCCATCGTCTCGCGCCCATCGCGCCCTCGATCCGCTTCCTGGACCAACGCGCCCCCACGGACCCGGCGCAGATCGAGCTCGGCGCTGGGCCTGCGGCGCTCGGCGTCGTCGAGTATCCGGATCGACTCCTTGCGCGTCAGCACCTCCATGGCCCCCTCCAGGTATCCGGGGGCAATCAGTACCTCGACGAAGTTCTCCGCAAGCCGCTCCGCGAGCTCTGGCCCAACCGGTTCGCTGAACGCGATCACTCCACCGAAAGCCGAGACCGGATCGCAGGCCAGCGCCCGCTGATAGGCCTCCAGCACGCTGGCACCGATCGCCGCGCCGCAGGGGTTGTTGTGCTTGAGGATCGCGCAGGAGGGGCCGTCGGGAAGGTCCGCGACCAGCCGTCTGGCCGAATCGAGATCGAGCACGTTGTTGAAGGAGAGATCCCTCCCGTGGCGCTGCTCGACCATGCTGAGCACGCTGGAGCGCGCCCCGACCTCGGTGTAGAGCGCCGCCCGTTGGTGCGGGTTCTCGCCGTAGGCGAGATCGAGCGAGCGCTCCAGCGAGAGCGTCAGGTGCTCGGGCAACTCTTCGTAGCGGGACGCGAACCAGCGGCTGATCGCCGCGTCGTAGCGGGCGGTGTAGGCGAACGCCTCGTTTGCGAGCCAGTGGCGAGTGTCGCCGGATATCTCGCGCCCGGAGGCATCGAGCTCAGCCAGAACCGCGTCGTAGCTCTCCGGCTTGACCACGACGGCCACGTGGCGATGGTTCTTGGCGGCGGCGCGGATCATCGTCGGGCCGCCGATGTCGATGTTCTCGAGCGCCTCTGCCTCGCTCACGTCCTGACGGGCCACGGTGCGCTCGAACGGGTAGAGGTTGGTGCAGACAAGATCGATCGGCTCGATCCCCTCGCGCTCCAGCGTCCTCATGTGCTCGGGGTCGTCGCGCCGGGCAAGCAACGCGGCATGTAGTCGCGGGTGCAGCGTCTTGACCCGCCCGTCGAGGATCTCGGGCTGGCCGGTCAGCTCCTCGACCGAGGTCACGGCGATCCCGGCGGCGTCGAGCTCGCGAGCCGTGCCGCCGGTCGAGATCAGCTCGATTCCCATCGAGGCGAGGCCGCGGGCCAGCTCGACCACCTGGGTCTTGTCGGAGACCGAG
>CAXMST010000202.1:0-12432 GCA_964196325.1 uncultured Acidimicrobiia bacterium | reverse complement strand
AAGCTGCTCACCGCTGTCCCTCGTCCATTCGCGCAAGATACCCGCTCGGGGAGCTCGGCCGACGGGGACTTCGTTGTCTCCCGCATGACGCTCTCCTAGACTGGCTCCCAATGGAGGCCCAGATCGACGAGCAGGATCAGCGGGCGGCCGATGGCACCGTGGCCGCGGGGGTGCGCAAGCCCCGCGCGCGTCAGCGTGCCCTCGCGATCGGCGTCAATCTGGCCGACCCCGACAGCGACCCCCTCGCCGAGCTCAAGGAGTTGCTGAAAACGGCCGGTGTGGCGACCGCCGGAGAGCTGACCCAGCGGCGCCCCGATCCCGACCCCGACCGCTACTTCGGTCGCGGCAAGCTGGTGGAGCTCGCTGAGCAGATCAAGCGCTCGAACGCCAACCTGGTCGCTTGCGACGATGAGCTCGCACCGCGCCAGGAACGCAATCTGGAGAAGGAGCTGGGGGTGCCGGTGATCGACCGGACCGCGGTGATCCTCGACATCTTCGCCGACCACGCTCACAGCGCCGAGGGCAAGCTCCAGGTCGAGCTCGCTCAGCTCGAATACAACCTCGCTCGGATGCGGGGCCTGTGGACCCACCTCGAGCGGCTCGGCGCCGGGATCGGCACCAGGGGGCCGGGCGAGTCACAGATCGAGACCGATCGGCGCTTGGCCCGCGATCGAATCAGCGCGCTGCGCCGCCGCCTGCACGGGCTCGAGCGCAACCGCGGCACGATGCGCGCCGCGCGCGAGGACTCAGCGCTGCCGACGGTCGCGCTCGCCGGCTACACGAACGCCGGCAAGTCGACGTTGCTCAACGCCGCTACCGGCGCCGACGTCGGGGTCGGCGACCGCCTCTTCCATACGCTCGATCCCACCACCCGCTCCTATGAGCACGCCGGTAGGCGCTACCTGATGACCGACACCGTCGGCTTCATCCGCAAGCTCCCGCATCAGCTGGTCGATGCCTTCAAGGCCACGCTGGAGGAGACCGTGCTCTCGGACCTGATTGTGCACGTCGTCGACGCCTCGGATCCACCCGCCGGGCGTGCGGAGGCGCTGGCCGCGGCGAACAGCGTGCTCGAGGAGATCGGCGCCGACAGCGCCCCGCGGCTGCTGGTCTACAACAAGATCGATCTGCTCGACCCCGACGAGCGGCGGCGGCTGCTGGTCGGCGCCGCGGGCGCGATCGGCGTCTCCGCACAGACCGGGGAGGGGATCCCCGACCTGCTCTCGGCGATCGAGCGCGCCTTCGACGAGACCTTGGAGCCGATGGAGCTGCTGTTCGCCTACCACGACGGCGCGGTTCTGAGCGAGCTGCACGCGGTCGCCGGGCGCCTGGATCGCGAGGACAGGCCCGACGGGGTCCGAGTCAGCGCCCGCGTGCCGGGGGCGCTCACGCACCGCTTCCGGCCCTACGAGCTGAACGGCTCGGGGGTTGGAACCAACGGCGTCGGTTCCAGCGGCAGCTAGCTCCGCGGCGGCGCCTGATGGAGCTCAAGGTGAAGCTGCTGGCACCCGGGGCGCAGCTGCCAACCCGCGCCAACCCCGGAGACGCCGGGCTCGATCTGTACGCGGCTGAGGCCGCCAGGGTCGGCCCCGGCGAGCGGGCGATGGTCGGCTGCGGGATCGCGCTCGAGGTCCCCGAGGGTCACGCGGCCCTGGTTCTTCCCCGAAGCGGCATCGCCGCCCGGCACGGGATCGCCCTGGTCAACTCGCCGGGCCTGATCGACAGCGGCTACCGCGGCGAGGTCCGGGTGCTCCTGCTCAACACCGACCGCGAGCAGCCGTTCATCGTCGAGACCGGCGCCCGCATCGCCCAGCTGTTGCTGACCCCGTTCACCGAGGCCGCTCCAGCCGAGGTCGCAGACCTCAGCGAGAGCGAGCGCGGGTCGGGCGGCTTCGGCTCCAGCGGCGGCTGAACCTCGGCGCCGTTGGCCTCGCTGAGCGGCCGCCCGCGAGCAAGCAGCTCGGCGGCGAGGGCCGCCACAAGATCAAGCTCAAGAATCTGCAGCACGGGCACCGGCTACAAGCTGGCGTTGAGCGTCAGCGCCGCCGACGGCCAGCAGGCCACTGACAGCGCCAAGCTCACGGTGAACAAGTAGAGCTCGAGGGGTGTGTGGGGAACTGCGATCCCTGATGTGCGACCTCTGGCTCGCGGAGCACCTGGCCGCGCGGCTCGGTTCCTAGCCCGTTACGAGCCCGCCCCGTCCGCCGAATGCCCGAGCTCTGGGTGTCGGGCGGCTCACGGATCCGGCGCGCTAGACGCCGGCCGCGGCTCGGGCGCCCTCGTGGGCGGCCTGCTCGAGGGTGTCGTCGAGTGGGTCCAGTGGCCGCGACGACCCTGCGGCGCGGCGTGCCAGCGCCAGCTCGATCAGGTGGTCGGCGAGCCAGGCGTTCTTCGGTAGCAGCGGCCCGTGCAGGTAGGTGCCGATCGCGTTCCCCGCCTTGCCGAACCGGACGCCCTCGTAGCCGTCCTTTTCGTTGTTGCCGTGACCCCGCAGGACCCGGCCGAGTGGCTCGGCCCCCTCCCCGAGGTAGGTGCGCCCACCATGGTTCTCGAACCCGGCGAGCACCCGCGGGCCGCCATCGAGATCGACCTCGATCGCGACGTTGCCGATCAGTCGCTCGCCGGGCTCGCGCACGGTGCGCAGGTCGGCGAGTCCAAGGCCGGGGATCCGCTCCTGATCCAGCTCGTAGCTTTCGCCGAGCAGCTGGTAGCCGCCGCAGACGGCGAGTAGCGCGGCGCCGTCATCGAGCGCGGCGGCGATCCCCTCCCGCTTGCTGGCCAGCATGTCGGCCGCGACCGCACGCTGGTCACGATCCTGGCCGCCGCCGATATAGATCAGGTCGTGCTCTGTGGGATCGAGCTCCTCGCCCATCCCGGCGCCGACGTGCCTGAACCCGATCCCGCGCCACTCGCAGCGACGGCGCAGGAAGATCACGTTTCCACGGTCCGCGTAGATGTTCATCTGCTCGGGGTAGAGCGAGATCAGACGCAGCTCGGGCATCGATCTAGGGAAGCCCCAGGCCGGCCAGGACTGAGCCGACGTGATCCTCGGATTCCGCCACCTGCAGCCGCGGCAGGACGGTGTAGCCGAGCGTCGCGGCCTCCTGCTCGAAACGGTCGATGCCGAGCTCATCAAGGTGCACGCTGATCCGTTTCTCGCTCAGCTCCCCGCCCGGCGAGACCAGCTGGCGCAACCGCGCGACCACGACGCCCTCGGGGCTGGCCCGGACCTCGAGCGGCAGGCTGGAGTGAATCCAGCCGCCGATCTGGCGTACGTCGGGCAGGGGGGAGGGCGTGCCCGAGCTGAGCGGGCGGGCATCGTCCAGCAGCGCCGCGTAGAAGCGACCGCTGGGCGCCAGGTGCATCCGGATTGCCCGCAGGGCGCGCCCGCGCCCGCGGCTGCCGCCGAGCAGGTGCATGAACTGCATCGGGGCGATGATCAACCCGTAGCGGCGGGCCAGCGCCAAGCCCTTGACATCGCCGCGCTCGGTGGTCACCTCGAGCCCGCGCTCGGCCGCCCGGGTGGCGAGCGCCGCGAGTAGCTGGGGGTCTCGATCAATCGCCGTGACGCTGTACCCGCGTTTGGCGAGGTGCAGGCTGACGCGGCCGGTTCCCGCGCCGAGGTCGAGGATCTCCCGGCTCGGGGCCTCCGCGGCGAGCTGCTCCCAGATCGGCAGATCGGCCGCGTAGCCGCCGCACTCGGCGTCATGCCAGATCACCTCGCTGCCGGGGCGTGTCGCTGCGCTCCTCATTCCCAGTACTCCCGGGCCAACCCCCGACGAGTGAGCAGGGTTCGAAGTTCGATCAGGGCGGTGTAGGTCGGCAATGCGAAGAGTCGCCCGGAGCCAGACGCCAGCGCCCGGTCCAGGGCCGGGCCGACGCGCGGCTCTACCTCGATGATCGCCTCGGGGCAGCCGGCGTACTTGAGCCGCAGAGCCATCTCCGCGGCCCGGCTACCCGCGCACATGATTCGGGCAGCGATGCCGTCGAGGAGCTCGAAGTCGGCGTCCCAGATCCAGGAGACGTCGCGGCCGTCGGCGATCCCGTCGTTGAGGGCGAGCCATAGCTCGAGCGGCTCGCCGTCAAGCTCGGCCTCCTGTCGCAGCGTGCGCAGCACCTCGTTGGCCCCGGCCGGGTTCTTGATCAACAGGATCGAGACCGGCCGGCCACCGACCTCGATCGTCTCGACTCGCCCGAACGCCGCCTCGACCTCGGCGAGCGCCTCGGCGATCAGCTCGAGCTCGACCCCGAGCCGCTGGGCCGCGGCGATCGCCCCGAGCGCGTTGTAGACGTTGTACAGGCCCGGCAGCGGCAACTCGATCCGGCGGTTTCCGGCGGGAGTCCGGACCTCGAAGCTGGAGCCGCTCATGCCGGCGAGGCGGATCGAGTGGGCCGCGATGTCGGGCCGCGGGCGGCCTGCCCCGCAGCTCGGACAGTCGTAGTGGCCGAGGTGGCCGACGAACGAGCGCTCGTAGCGGTATGGCTCGCCGCAGCGGCGGCAGTGCTTTGCGTCATGCGCATGCTGGAGCTCGGCGAGACCCTGCTCGGTGTCCTCGATCCCGAAGTAGGTCACTCCCGGGCGCCGGCGCAGCTCGGCGTCGCGCCCGAGGTCCGCCACCAGCGGATCATCGGCGTTGAGCACGAACCCGGTGCGGGAGGGTGCCCGCTCCTCGACCACCCGAGCCCATTCGTCCGCAAGCCGATCCAACTCCCCGTAGCGATCGAGTTGGTCGCGGAACAGGTTGCCGAGCACCACCAGGCGCGGCTCTAGTGCCGCGCTGACCTGCGCCAGCCAGGCCTCGTCGACCTCGAACAGGCCCTCGTTCCCCTGCCGGTCGAGGAGGGCCGTCGCCACGCCCCAAGGCATGTTCGAGCCGGCTCGGTTGTGGACCGGACGGCGGCCGTCGGCGGCCATCGCCGCTGCGAGCATGCCCGCGGTCGTGGTCTTGCCGTTGGTGGCGCTGATCAGGGTCGAGCCCGCGGCGAGCTTGGCGCCGAGCCGTTCGATCGCGTCGGGAGCCGTGCGCAACAGGATCCGGCCGGGCAGCGTGGTGCCGCCGCCGCGGCCGCTGGCCCGGCTCAAGTGACCCACGGCCTGCGCCAAAGCCCGCTTGGTCGCAAACGTCGGCGAAGCCCTCAGTTGCTGCTCGCTCACTGACCAGATGATGACCATCGCGGCCGCGCGGCGGTGGCCGCAGCATCAACTCTGGGCGGAAGGCACAATCACGCCCAGCGCTGCGGTGCGGAGACTGATCCGGACGGGCAGCTCGGCAACCCGCTCGCCGTCGGCGTAGACGGCGAACGGTCGGTCGGCAGCGATCTCGACCACCGCGGCGCGAGAGCTGCTGACCTCGGGACGCTCCACGTGTGCGCCCTTGAAGATCTCCGGCAAGCCTCGCAGGAAGCGCAGCTTCGGAACCTCGGCCGTGGTGATCACGTCGAGCAGCCCGTCGTCGAGCTCGGCCTCGGGGGCGATGAACATGCCGCCACCGTAGGCCCGTGAGTTGGCGACGGCGACGGAGTAGCCGCTGAAGCTGCGCTCGTGTCCGTCCTCGCTCACGGTGAAGCGCGCCGGCTTCCATTGGACCAGGGCGCGCAGAGCGGCATATGCATAGACGAGCGATCCCTTGACCAGGCGGACGTCGTTCGCGATTCGGTTCGCGTCGGAGTCGAAGCCGCAGCTGGCGATGCAGAGGAACGGCTCACCGTTGACCTCGCCCACATCGATCCGCCGAAGTGCTCCCGTGAGCATTGCGGCAACCGCCGCGCTCGGATCGGTCGGGATCCCGAGAACCCGGGCCAGATCGTTGCCGCGACCGCCGGGGATTATCCCCAACGGCGTCGCGCCGCCGCTCAGGGCACCTCCGACCTTGCCGATCAGCCCGTCGCCGCTTACTACCACCGGGATCGCCCCGGATTCCGCCGCCTCCTGGGCCGCCGCACAGCCGTGCTCGAGGTCGCGGGTGATCACCACCTCGTAGTTCGCACCCCGCTCGCGCAGCGCCCGCTCGATCCGCGGCAGCCGCTTGCGCCCGCGTCCACCCCCGGCCGCCGGATTGACGATCAGCGCGTAACGGCGTCCGCCGGCGCTCTCTGTCTCCATTGCGGGGGAGCCTATGGGAGCGCTCGGTGCCGGCGAGCGCTCACTCGCCCTTGCGGGCCACGAAGTAGGTACCCGCTCCGATCTCACCGCTGGTCACCTTGACGAAGCCGTGGCGGTGAAATCCGCGCTCGAGAACGTGGTCTGGGGTGAAGAAGGGTATGCGGCTGCCCATGCTGGTGGTGACGATCACGTGGCCGTTGTGGCGGAGCATGCGAGCCGTCTCAGCGAAGAACGGCGGCATGTTGATCGTGGTGACGAGGTCGAAGTGCTCCTCGGGCCAAGGCAGATCACCTGCGTCCGCCACGCGGAACGCGACGCGCCCCGAGGGATCCAGACCGACCTTGGCCCGTGCCTGGCGGATCATCTCCTCCGAGATGTCCGCGCCGCGGATCGTGGCGTGGGGGAACTCGCGGGCCAAGAACAGGGCCGCGACGCCGGTCCCGGTGCCCAGATCCAGCGCCCGCTCGGGCCGGCGGTCGATCTTGGTCACAGCCACCGCCAGCGGCGCCAGGTGTGCCGGTCCGGGGGCGCCGGTGCGCTCATCCCAACCCGCGGCACGACCGTCGAAATAGGACTCGGTGCGGCGTCGCAGGAGCGGCCACAGCCAAGGGGCGCGGGTAATCGAGAAGTTGATCGCTCGGCCGATCAGGCGGACCGAGGGCGGCGGAGCGTCCAACTCGGACCCGTCGGTGATCGGTGAGTCGTCTTCCGGGTTCGCCACGGTCACATATTGCCAACCGGATAGGCTGCCGTGCTGAGCCGGCGCCTCGCGGGCTCGCGCGGACGGAGACGATGAACGAGCCCGAGCAACAGTCCGGATCCAGCCCCTCGCGCACCGGTGCGCTGATCTTCGGCGGCCTGATGGTCGCCGTGATCGTGGTCTTGGTGATCGTCCTGACCGGCGGCGACAATGGAGATGGGGAGATCGAGAGCGGCGCCGCCGCCGGCGAGTGTCGGGAGGTGGAGTCGGCAAGCGCGAAGCAGGTCGACCTGCCCGAGCCGCCAACCGCAGAGCCGAGCGCCTCTGAGGTCGTCTTCGAGACGAGCTGCGGCAGCTTCACCGTGACCCTCGACGCCGAGCAAGCCCCGAAGACCACCGCCTCCTTTCAATACCTGGCTGAGGAGGGGGTCTTCGACGGCACACCGTTTCATCGGGTCGCGCCGGGCTTCGTGATCCAGGGTGGCGATCCCAGCGGTGACGGCACCGGTGGCCCGGGCTACTCGATCACCGAAGCGCCCCCGGACGACCTCTCCTACACCCGCGGACTGGTGGCTATGGCGAAGACCGGGGAGGAGCCCCCGGGCACCTCGGGCAGCCAGTTCTTTGTGATCACCGCCGAGGCGGATGCCGGCCTGGCGCCCGACTTTGCGCTGGTCGGCGAGGTCACGGATGGCTTCGAGACGATTCTGGCGATCGAGGAGCTCGGCGGCGGGCCGGGCTCCGACGGGCCGCCGAGTCAGCCCGTTGTGATCGAGACAGCAACCGTGAAGGGATAGGCGATGGCCAAGCTCAACGTAGGCGACGAGGCACCGGACTTCCAGAAGCCGTGGACCGGCGAGGGCGAGTTCAAGCTCTCGGAACGGCGCGGGGACTGGGTGGTGCTGGCCTTCTATCCTGGCGACGAGACCTCGGTCTGCACTCGCCAACTCTGCGAGTACCGCGACAACGCCGACAAGCTGGAGAGCGTCGACGCGGAGATGGTTGGGATCTCCCCCCAGGGGGTCGACTCGCACGAGAGCTTCATCGCCCACCACGACCTGACCGTGCCGCTGGTCGCCGACGAGGGCCTCGAGGTTGCCGGCGCCTACGGGATCAAGGTCGCCGGGGTGCTGCGCCGCGCGATCTTCATCGTCGATCCCGACGGCAGGATCGCCCACCGGGATGTGAAGGCGCTGGGCTTGAGCTTCACCGACAGCGACGGGATCGCCGCGGCGCTCGCCGAGGCACGCGCGGCGGCCGCCGCGGGCTGAGCACGGTCGTGGCCGGTCCGGAGCGGCGGGCCTTTGAGACCGAGGGGGCGGGAGGCGTCCGGCTGCGCGGCTGGACCCAGGGCGAGGGCCCGGCGATCGTCCTCGCGCACGGTGTCACTGCCCATCGCGACCTGGTCCTGCACGGCTCCTCACACTTGGCGCGGGCGGGCTACAAGCTGGTCTCATACGACGCCCGGGGCCATGGCGAGAGCGACGCGGCAGCCGATCGGGCCTACGACTACCAGACGCTCGCCGACGACCTCGAGGCTGTCGTCGCCGCCGAGGGCGGTGAGCGGCCGCTGCTCGTCGGCCATTCGATGGGAGCCCACACCGTCCTCACCGCAGCGCTGCGAGACCCCGACCGCTACGCGGGCCTGGTCCTGATCGGGCCCGTGAGCCGGGGCGAGGTTGTCTCCGAGCGGAGCGTGGCCTACTGGGACGCCCTTGCGGCCGGCCTGGACGAAGGCGGGGTCGAGGGCTGGTTGGGTGCCTACGAGCAAGCCGGTCTGGATCCCGAGTGGCGCGAGACCCTGCTCCGGATCGCCCGCGATCGGATCTCCCGTCACCAGGCCCCCGAGGCCCTGGCCGAGGCGCTGCGGGCGCTACCGCGATCGCGGCCCTACGAGGGCCTCGAGCCGCTGACGGCCCTGCAACTCCCGGCCCTGGTCGTCGCCAGCCACGACCGGGCGGACCCCGGCCACCCCTACGCGGTGGCCGCCGAGATCAGCGCGGCGCTACCCAACGCCGAGCTGATCAGCGAGCCGGAGGGGGAGAGCCCGCTCGCCTGGCAGGGCGGCAAGCTGAGCCGCGAGATCGCCGAGTTCGCCGCCGCGCCGGCCGTCGCCGGGCGCCTCGCTTGAGCTCAGCGGCTCTCGCGCCGCCAGACCAGCCGCAGCCCCGACCAGGTTTCATCGATCGCGCAGACCTTGTTGTCGACCAGCCCCAGCGGCAGGCCGACCTCTCGGACGACGTCCTCGGTCATCTCGGCCGGGACGCCTGAGGCCCGCTTCGGCCAGGCGATCCAAAGGCCGCCCGCCGGGTGGATCGCGCGGCCCAGCGCCTCGATTCGCCGGCTCAGCTCGGCTCGCTTGAGGACGAACAGGACGACCACATCAAGCGGCCCCCGCGCCACCCGCTTGACGACAACACGATCGGGGAGCCGGCCCAGCAGCTGCTCGAACTCAGGTGGTGCACCGGGGAACGCGACCGACTGGTCCTCCTTGATCCCGAGCTTCTTCGGCAGCGGGGTACCTGTCGCATTGTTCGGTCGGGCGCTCATTGGCACCGATCATGCCTGAGCCGGTCGCAAGCTCGCCCCCTAGAACGACGAAAGCCGGGGCGAGCTGCGGGACTCGAACCACCGCCCGAAGGATTATGAGGCAGGCCGGATCAGGTGATCCGGCTTCAGCAAGCGGAGGTGAGCCCCCCTTAGAGGCTCTGAGTTACGGGGGAAGTCGGGAGTTCGGTGCATCGGCGGGTGCATTGCCGAATCGACCTCGTCGCCGGAAACGGAAGCGGCGGCCGGGAGGCCACAATGCCTGAGCGCCGCTGCCAGAACGAGAACTGCCGCGCTGATCTTGGCCACCATCGCAGCCACGCCCGCTACTGCGGCGGACCCTGCCGCGCTGCTGCCGCTCGGATGCGTGCGCTTTCTAGGCCCCCTATCTCCCCAGCCCTGACCGACCCCCGCGAAGGTCTAGAGAAAGCGCACGAAAGCGCACGCACGCACCCTGAGCCCCATCGCTATCCCTGCGGCCTGACCGCCGACGAGATCGTCGCCATCTTCATCCGCGAGTTCGACGCCGAGGAGGTGCCGGTCGAGTAGGCGCGACGCCGGGTAGCCCCGGCCAGGCCAACTCTCACCCAGCCACACAAGGCCTGGTGCGGTGCCCTGGACCAGCAGGCGGATTCAACGGCAGTTTGAACGATGAGCCGCCGCGCACGGTCCCGGATCGGACGGCCAGCGGACCCGGCGGCGCAAGCCGCGTCAGGGGAGCGAAGGCGCGACCTGGGGGTGTGCGATGGGAACCGGAGATCGAGCGGACTAGTCCTCCGCTCACGCGGCAGGTGAGAGCAGATCCACATCAACCCGACCCGGTAAGGGCAGTCACCCCGTGTCGTGTCGGCAACCGAAAGGAAACCAGGTGAGTTACAAGTCGAGAGAGAAAAAGCGACGGGCCAAGATCGCGGTCGCGCGAGCGCGTGTCGAGAACTCGGACGTGATCAAGAGCCGTCACTACTTGACAATCGTGTCGCGGCAATGCTGCTGCAACGCGCCTGGATGCCACCGGACCCTCCGGAAGGGTGACGAGGCGGTGTTCCGCTTCGAGCCGAAGGAGATCCTGTGCGGTGTCTGCGCAGAACTGCGAGGGCTGCGGCCGCGCCCATCGCGTAGGTGGGAGAGGTGGAGGAAGCAGCGTCGGAGGGCGGCACGATGACCTTCGATGAAGCCCTGGCCGCTTTGGTCGGGATGAACGGCCAGCGGGTCGATGTCGTGATAACCGACTTGGCCAGCACCGCGACGATCGCGACGATGTCCGGGGTGCTCCGAGGCGCGATCCCGATGTCCGAGGAGGAGGCGACCGCCGAGGAGGCCCTGTGCCTCTCCCTCGACACCGACGGCGCTCCGGTGGGGCTGAGCCTCGACCGCGAGGTCTATCGCGGGGCTGAGGGGCACGACGACGTCGACCTCACGCTGCAGCTCGGGGGCGTCGGGTGGTGATCGCGCCACACCTTGACGTGGTGGCGCCGCGAGCGTAGTGTCAGTTGGCACAAGGGAGGCAGGGCCTACCGAGAAGGACACTTTTCATCATGAGGCCCGTCCATGCTGTTGCTCCGCAGGCGGTGGCGATCGGAGAATGAGGACGTGAGCCTGGTCACCCTCTCAGCCACCTACGGCGCCGGTGGTAGCAAGGTCGGACCCGCCTTGGCGCAGCGTCTGGACGCGCCCTTCGTGGATCGTCTGATCCCCTCCGAGGTCGCGTCGCGCCTCAGCGTCCCACTCGCTGCCGCGTTCGCACATGACGAGGCCTCGAGTGGCGTGCTGACCCGCCTGCTCCTGAGCCTGGCGCCGATCGGCCAGGCCTTCGGCGCTGAGGCGCCCGCCAGCGAGCGCGTCGCCGATCGGAACTTCCGCGAGACGACCGAGCAAGCCATCTTCGAGCGCGCCGAAAGCGGACGGGGCGTCATCCTCGGCCGGGCCGGAGCAGTCGTGCTGCGCGATGACCCGCGGGCTCTGCATGTACGGTTGGACGGCCCTCGCGAGGCGCGTCTGCGACAGGCCATGCGACTGCAGCGCATCGAGCGTCCGACGGCCGAGCGGCGCATGCGGGAGACAGATCGCGCGCGCCATGCCTACGTGCACCACTTCCAGCGGGCCGACGCCCGCGACCCCGCCCTCTACCACCTCCTCATCAACTCCACTGCCATCGACCTGGCTGGGTGTGTAGAGATCATCGCGCTCGCGGCCGAGCGTCGAGCGAGGCAGACGTCGCCCGAGCGGCTCGTTGGAACGTAGGATTCCCCAAAGGGATCCCAGGGGCCGCGCCAGGTTCGGGCCTACACGAAGACAATCCGCGCCTGCCTGGAGCTGAACGGCGGTCGCAAGATGCGACAGGGGGTCCGTACTAGCCGATGGACCCCACGGGCTCCCCCTCGGCGTGAGCGATCAGCACGATGCTCGTCCACACGGTCCAGACGAGGAAGGCGAGGACGGCGATCCCCGTCAGGTCTCCGTCAATGGGGTTGAAGGCCCCCGTCTCCGAGAAGCTGGCGATGATCGCCACGACGAGGGTGTACGCGGCAAGCACCACGCCGAACACGCTCAGCCAGCGGCCGAGGGTGCCGGTGGCCAGCCCCACCGCGGCGGTGGCGCCGACCAGGGTGGTGACGCCGATTCCAAACGCGAGCAGGAAGCTGCCGTTGGAGGCGTCATAGAGGCCCTGCATCGCCCCCGCTTCGAGCCCGCCGTGATAGGAAGTGGCCCACAGGAGGCCGACGGCCAGCAGGATGAGGGCCGCAAAGATGAGGCCTCCTGCGTAGGCGGCGGCGCTGAGCGTCGCCGGGCCCCGGCCCTCGCCGATCCGCAGCACCCGCGCCAGGGCAGCCAGGAACAGGAGGAACAGCGGGCCGGCGGCGATCAGCAGCGCCGTCGTGACCTGCAGCTCTCCCCTGTTGTCGGCGAAGTAATCGGCGAGCTGCTCGGGTGAGGCGTTGAATCCCGGCGGATCGCCGGAGATGAAGAACGCGATCAGGAAGAGGATCGTGAAGAGAATCCCCGCTGCGCCCCCGAGGCGTCTGAGCTGTGACTGATCCATGGTTGGACCTCCGTTGTGGCCTGTCCGATGGCGGGCGTAATC
>CAXMST010000201.1:0-10241 GCA_964196325.1 uncultured Acidimicrobiia bacterium | reverse complement strand
CGGCATGGTGAGCTCGCCCGGGCTCACGATGGCGTCGATGATGAAGGGCTTCGGCGACGCGATTGCCTGCTCGATGGCCGGGACGATGTCCTTCGCGTGCTCGACCCGCACTCCCTCGCCACCGCACGCCTTCGCATACATCGCGAAGTCGGGATTGACGAGTCCGGTCGCCTCGGGGTTCGTGGGAAGTCCCATCACCTCGACCTCCATCTTCACGAAGGAGAGCTCGCTGTTGTTGAAGACGATCACCTTGATCGGCCACTCGTAGCGAACCGCGGTGACGAAGTCGTTCATCGACATCCCGAAGCCGCCGTCGCCGCAGAGCGCCCAGACTTGACGGCTCGGGTCGAGGGCGGCGGCCCCAGCTCGCCCCATCGCGGCACCGGGTTCGGCGGCCGTGCAGACGACGAGGTCGAGCGAGCCCGAGAGGGCCGCCGCGATTGAGGTGGCGTCCTTGTCGGCGAGCACGGACATACAAGCGATCCGCGGGCGTCCCAGCGGCGCGATCGCCTCGGCCAGAGCCCGCGCGCCCTCCTCGTTGTGGGCGGCATCGATCAGCAGCGGCGGCTCGCCGTCGAGGAGCTGCAGGCGACCGCCCAGCGGCGCCCCGGCGAGCGCCTCACGGGTCCGCTCGGCGGCGAGCGACCCGGCGCCGACCGTTGCCGCCAGCGCCAAAGCGACGCCGGCGTTGCGACGCAGGTAGGGGCCGAAGTGGGCTGGAGCGAGCGCCGGGTCGGCCTCCTCGGCCACGATCACGCTTGCCCCAAGCCGGGCGGCGTGGCGGCGGCCGCGGGCCTCGATCTCCTCGTCGAGCCGCCCCAGCACGAGCGTCGTCCCGGGCTCGAGCACGGCCAGCTTCTCGTCGGCGATCATCGTCGTGGTCTCCCCGAGCCAGTCGGTGTGGTCGAGAGCAACGGAGGTCAGGGCGCTCGCCTCGGCGGCGATCACGTTGGTCGCGTCGAGCCGCCCTCCGAGCCCCGCTTCGATCACCGCGACCTGAACCCGCGCGTCGCGCAACGCCACCAGGGAGATCGCGATCGCCGCTTCGAATTGGGTCACGGGGTCGGCCTCCGATCCCGGGTCCCCTTCAGGCACGCTGCGCTCGAGCGATCCGATCGCGGCTCGCACCAACCCGGCTGCGGCTTCGAACTCGGCCGCGCCGATCTCGGCGGCACCGATCCGAGTCCGCTCCTGCCAGCGGTAGACGTGAGGGGAGACGATGGCGCCGGCACGGATCCCCGCCGCCTCGAGTAAGGCAGCGGTCAGCAGCGCCACCGAAGTCTTTCCGTTGGTCCCGACGACGTGAACGCAGCGAAGCTGATCCTGTGGGCGGCCCAGCTCCGCGCAGAGAACCCGCATCCGCTCCAGCCCGAGCTTCCAGCCAACCGGCCCAAGGCCGGCGAGGTAGCGCTCCGGGTCTATCCGCTCAGCTCCTCGAGCTCGGCTCGGTAGGCGGCCAGCTTCTCCCGCTCGTCGGCGACCACCTCGGGCGGTGCCTTGGCGACGAAGCCCTCGTTGGCGAGCTTGCGCTCGCCGCGCTCGACCTCGGAGTTGAGCTTCGCGCGGCGCTGATCCAGTCGGGCCCGCACGGCCTCGCCGTCGAGGCCGTCGGAGGCAAGCACTTCGACTCCGGCAACCGTCGCTACGGGCTCTCCCTCGCCCCGGTCGAAGTCGAAACGCGCCAGGCGGCCGACCGAATCGTGCGGCGGCCGCACGCTGCGCCCGGCGAGAACCGCGCGCGGGGGCACGTCGGCAAGCTCGCGCCAACGCCGCAGAGCCCGGGTCAGCTCGATCGCGTCAGCCATCTCGCCCTCGGCTGCCTCGTCGATCATCTCGGGCCGCGGCCGCGGAAACGGGCTGACCACGAGCTGCGCCTTTCGATCGGGCAGATAGGACCAGATCTCCTCGCTCACGAACGGCATGATTGGGTGGGCCAGGGCGAGCGTGCGTTCGAGTACGTACAGAAGGTTGCCGGCGGCCCCGGAGCCTTCAGGCTCCGCCTTTGGCTCAGCTCCATCGCCGCCCTCGGCATACAGACGCGGCTTCACGATCTCCAGGTACCAGTCGCAGAACTCGGACCAGAAGAAGCGGTAGAGCTCCAGCGCCGCGTGCGCGAAGTCGTAGGCATTGAGGCGCTCCCCGACCGTCTCCACAGTCCGCTCCAGCCGCGAGAGGATCCAGCGGTCCTCGAGCAGTTCGGTGGCAGGCTCTGCCACCACGTCGCCGGCATTCAGCAGGATCAGGCGTGACGCGTTCCACATCTTGTTGGCCAGATCGCGGCCCTGCTCGACCTTGGCCTCGCTGAAGCGCACATCCTGGCTCGAGGACATCGCCAACAGACCGAAGCGCACGGCGTCGGCCCCGCTGCGCTCGATCTCGACCAGCGGGTCGATCCCGGTGCCAAGGCTCTTCGACATGCGGCGTCCGTCGGGGGCCTGGATCACCGAGTGGACATAGACGTCGCGGAAGGGGATATCGCCCGCGAACTCGAGCCCGGTCATGATCATCCGCGCGACCCAGAGGTAGAGGATGTCGCGCGCGGTCGAGAGCAGATCGGTGGGATAAAAAGCGCGGAGCTCGGGAGTGTCCTCCGGCCAGCCCAAGGTCGCGAACGGCCACAAAGCGCTGCTGAACCAGGTATCGAGGACATCGGGATCGCGGCGCAGCTCGCCATCGCAGGTCCCGCAGCGGCCTGGGTCGGACTCCGCGACAAAGGTCTCCTCGCACTCGTCGCAGTACCAGACCGGCAGCTGATGGCCCCACCAGAGCTGGCGGCTCACGCACCACGGCCGGATCGACCGCATCCAGTCCAGGTAGACCCGCTTCCAGCGCTCAGGGACGATCCGCACCTGGTCGCTCTCGACGACCTCGATCGCCGGCGCGGCCAGCTCATCCATCGCGCAGAACCACTGCAGGCTGATCAGCGGCTCGATGCGCTCACCGGAGCGATGCGAGAATGGGACCGAGTGGGTGTAGGGCTCCTCGCCCGCGACCCGGCCCGACTCGCGCAGCTCGGCCAGCACAGCCTCCCTGGCCTGCTCAGTCGACATTCCGACGAAGCGCTCGGGAGCGGGCTCGATGATCCGACCGTCGGGACCGATCACCGAGAGCTCCTCGAGGCCGTGGGCGCGACCGATATCGAAGTCGTTGGGGTCGTGGCCGGGGGTGATCTTTAGCGCCCCGGTGCCGAACTCAGGGTCGACGTAGGGGTCGGCGATGATCGGCAGGCGCCGGCCGACCAGCGGCAGCTCGCAGAAGCCACCGACCAGGTCGCGATAACGGTCGTCCGCGGGGTTCACCGCGACCGCGCTGTCGCCCAGCATCGTCTCGGGGCGCACCGTGGCAACCGTCAGCACCCGTTCGCTGCCTTCGACCGGATAGTCGATCGAGACCAGGGTGTCGGTGACCTCCCGGTTTTCGACCTCCAGGTCGCTGATCGCCGAGCGTGAGCCCGGATCCCAGTTGACCATGTAGTTGTCGCGATAGATGTGCCCCTTCTCGTAGAGACCGGCGAACACGCGGTAGACGGCCTTGACGTAGCCCTCGTCAAGCGTGAAGCGCTCGGCGTCGTAGTCGAGCGAGGCGCCCAGCGCCTTGAACTGGCCGATGATCCGCGGCCCGTACTCCGCCCGCCACTCCCAGACCCGCTCGACGAACGCCTCTCGGCCGATCTCGTGGCGGGAGATCCCCTCCTTGGCGAGCTCCTTCTCGACCACGGCCTGGGTCGCGATCCCGGCGTGGTCGGTTCCCAGGATCCACTTGACCCGATGGCCCTCCATGCGACGCCTCCGGGCCATCGCATCCTGGATCGTCCCGTTCAGCGCATGCCCCATATGCAGCGAGCCGGTCACATTTGGCGGCGGCACCGCGATCGAGTAGTTCTCCTCGGGCTTCCCTGCGGGCTCGGGGTGGAAGTAGCCGCCGTCGATCCAGCTCGCGAAGATCCGCGCCTCGACCTCGCCCGCCGCGTAGCGGGTCGTCTGCTCCAGGGACTCAAGGCGCTCGGCGTCCATTCGAAGGCGCGAGTCTAGAAGCTGCGCCCTCGTACCCATGGGCGCGCTGACTACCGACTGGGGATACTTAGGTCGCCCACGGTCGTTAGCCGGGGGCCCCTTGAGCCCGCGGCCGCGCTTGGCTCAGGCCGACTCCTCGATGTCGCGCAGGTCCCCGGCGATGTCCTCGGCCGGCGCGGCCTGCGTGACCAAGGTCGGGTTCAGGCCCTTCTCGATCGTCTCACGGGTCACCACACACTTGCTGACGTCGCGCCGCGAGGGCAACTCGAACTGGACGTCCTCGAGCGTGTCCTCGATGATCGAGCGCAGACCCCGGGCCCCGGTCTCGCGCTCGATCGCCTTGTCGGCGATTGCCTGCAGCGAGTCGGGGGCGAAGACGAGCTCGATGTCGTCGAAGGCGAAGAGCCGTTGGAACTGCTTGGTCAGCGAGTTCCGGGGCTCGGTCAGAATCGTGACCAGATCCTCGCGCTCGAGCTGGCTGATCGCCGCGATCACCGGCATCCGGCCGATGAACTCCGGGATCAGCCCGTACTCCATCAGATCCTCCGGTAGCACCGCCGCGAACAACTCGCTCACATCCTTTTCCTCGCGTGAGCTCATCGCGGCACCGAAGCCGATGCCCTGCTGGCCGATCCGCTTGTCGATCACATCATCGAGGCCGGCGAACGAGCCGCCGCAAAGAAACAGGATGTTGGTCGTATCGACGGTCAGGAACTCCTGGTGGGGATGCTTGCGCCCACCCTGCGGCGGAACCGAAGCGCTGGTCCCCTCGAGGATCTTCAGCAGCGCCTGCTGCACGCCCTCCCCAGAGACGTCACGGGTGATCGAGGGGTTGTCGGCCTTGCGCGTGATCTTGTCGATCTCATCGATGTAGATGATCCCGGTCTCGGCCTTCTTGACGTCGTAGTCGGCGGCCTGAATCAGCTTCAGAAGGATGTTTTCGACGTCCTCACCGACGTAGCCGGCCTCGGTCAGCGCCGTCGCGTCGGCGATCGCGAAGGGCACGTTGAGGATCCGCGCAAGTGTCTGCGCCAGCAGCGTCTTGCCGCAGCCGGTCGGACCCAGCATCAGGATGTTCGACTTCTGCAGCTCGACCGAATCGTCCGATGTCGCCCCGTCCTCCTCGGCCATCTGCACACGCTTGTAGTGGTTGTAGACCGCAACGGAAAGCGCGCGCTTCGCCGCATCCTGGCCGACGACATACTCGTTCAGGATCTCGCTGATCTCGCGCGGCTTCGGCAGCGACTCCAGCTCGAATCTCGGCGCAACGGTGAGCTCCTCATCGATGATCTCGTTGCAGAGGTCGATGCACTCGTCGCAGATATAGACGCCGGGGCCGGCGATCAGTTTCTTGACCTGCCGCTGGGACTTGCCGCAGAAGCTGCAGAGCAGCTGTTCGTTCGAGTCGGTGGGGCGTGCCAAGTGGGATCTCCTTCAGGTCGGGCGCCCGTCCGCGCCCCCGAAAGAGTAGGGAACGGCGGTGGCCGCGATGACTAGGACCTGTTACGGGACCCAAGCCGCTTCCCCTGCAACAGCAGGAGCGGCAATGCGGCACTCAGCGCTGCTCCCTGACCCCGACCCGCCTGCGGAATTCCTCGGTGATCTCCTCGAGCGACCGCCCCTTCGTCTCGGGGACGAGCCACCAGCAGAAGATCAGCGTGCAGACCGTGATCGCCGAGTAGAGCCAGAAGGCGCCGGTCCGCCCGAGCGCGTCGATCAGCAACAGGAAGGTCAGCGCGACGATGAAGTTCGCAATCCAATTCGTCGTGGTGCCGATCGAGACCGCCTTGCCGCGGGTCGCGCTGCGGGAAGATCTCGGAGTTGATCAGCCAGAAGATCGGGCCGAGGCTAACCGCGTAGGCGCCGACGTAGATCATCGGGCTGGACAGGGCCAAGACCGAGCTGAAGGTGTCCTCATCGCTGCCCAGGAAGGCGAGGCCGAGGGTGAACAGGGCCAGTGCCATCACCGCTGAGCCGCCGAGCAGCAGCGGCCGGCGTCCGACCCGGTCGAGCACCCGGATCGCCACGATCGTCAGGGCGACGTTGACGACTCCGACCCCAACCGCCGCGAGGATCGCGGCCGAAGCGGAGTCAATACCCGTGAACTGGACGATTGTCGGCGCGTAGTAGATCACGGTGTTGATTCCCGTGATCTGGGAGAAGATCATCAGGCCCACCCCGACCAGCAGGGCCGCTCGAACAACGGGCTCGCGCAACTCCGACCAGCCGCCGCCCCGCTCTTCCGCTACCGCCCTCTGGATCTCGTCGATCTCCTCGTCGACCGCGGCATCGCTGACGCGGATCCTGCCAAGCGTCGCGCGCGCGTCGTCCTCACGACCGACCATCACGAGCCAGCGCGGGCTCCTCGGCATGCGCAGCATCCCGATCCCCAGGAATACTGCCGGCACGATCCCGACGCCCATCATCCAGCGCCAGCCGTCGATCGGCTCGAACGCCCAGCCGACGAGGTAGGCGGACAGGATGCCGACGGTCACCGCGAGCTGGAAGAAGGTGACGAGGCGGCCGCGAACCTCGGGCGGCGCCATCTCGGCGATGTAGACCGGTGCGGCGGCAGACGCGAAGCCGATCGCGACCCCGATCCCGAGCCTGGCCACGGTGAGGACGACTGCATCAGGGGCGGCCGCACTGAGGGCCGCGCCGGCGATGAAGACGGCGGCGGCGCTGATGATCGTGACCCGGCGTCCGGCCGTGTCGGCAAGACGCGAGGCAGCCAGGGCGCCTATCGCTGCGCCGATCGGCACCGAACTGATCACGATCCCCTGCTCGAGGCTGCTGAGATCGAAATCGCCTCGAATGAACAACATCGCGGTGGCGATGATCCCCGCGTCGTAGCCGAACAACAGGCCCGAGAAACCGGCGACGGCAGCTGTCAGCACGACGTTGCGCCGCACCGATTTCGCCTTGATCTGCTCCTCGTCAGGGTTCAAACCGAAAGCCACGCTATGGAACGCCCCTGTAGGCGCGCAAGGACATGTCGCCGACAGCTCAGCGGCTTCGGTAGGGACAACGGCCGGTCGGGTTCGCTTCATTGATCCCGGCAGGCAGCCGATCGGCGAGTGTGCCGGGCTCGTGGCCGAGAGCGATGCCCGCGCCGACTACGGATCCCATGCTCACGCCTGCGCTCCGATCGATCTCGAGACCGGCCGCGTTGATCTCGTCCATCACCCCGAGGTGGGCGAAGCACCGAGCGCCGCCGCCGGAGAACACGACCCCAAGTGCCTTGCCGCAGAATCGGCGGGCCATCGCCTCAACTCTCTGCTGGAGATCCGCCCCTCCCTGACCACTCTCGTCTCACGGGGCTCGAGCGCCGCAACTACGTCAGCTCGGATGCCAGGCCCGGTCACGAGTAGCTCGCATCCCTTGAGGCCGGCCGGCCGGTCGATCCAGGCCGGCCCTGGATTGCCCTGCGTGACCGCGACGATCAGATCGGCCTCACGCAGGTAGAGGTCGCTCCACTCATCGCCCGGAACCGCTACCGCGGCGGTCAAGACCACTCGGTCGGAGGAAGCTTCAGCCCGGTCAAGCGCCGTAGCCATTGCCTCGCCGGAGCGATCTCGATCGGCGGTCAGCTCCGCAACGCTGCCGCGACCTTGAAGTGCCCTGGCCAGCAGCTGGGCCACGGCCGGGGCCGGGGCGCCGTCGTCCAGGGCCAGAACCGCAATCGTCCTCGGCCTGGAGGCCGCCGCGGGCGCTCGATTGGCAGCCAACTGGGCCCCCATCGTCCGGGTCAGACCGATCGCAAAAGCCGGCACGCTGCTGATCAACGCGTCGAAACGGTCTCGACTGAGTTCGATCAGCTCGCTGTCGCGACTCGCTCGGACAGATGCGGTCCTGGCCGACTTCCCAACAGAGCGGGCTCGCCCAAGGCCTGACCCCGCCTCACGGCCCTGATCAAAGTCTCGGGAGGCCCCTCGTCGACAACCTCGAGCCGATCGGAACGAACCAGGTATAGGGAATCGGCCTCGGCTCCTTCGCGCAGCAGCCACTCGCCGGCGCGGACATGGACCTGCCCGGCCTCAGCGACGAGCTGCAACGAGCCCGCAGCGCGGGCCGATCTGGCGGCCTCAGCGGTTCTCGATAACGCGATCGATGAGGCCGTACTCGACAGCCTCCGCGGAGCTCATGAAATAGTCGCGATCGGTATCGGTCGAGACCTTCTCGAGTTCCTGCCCGGTGTGCAGAGCGATGATCTCGTCGAGGCGCTTGCGGGTCTCGATGATCTCGCGCGCGTGGATCTCGATATCGGAGGCCTGGCCACCGATTCCCGTCGACGACACCTGGTGAATCAGGATCTTGGAGTTCGGGGTAGCCAAGCGCTTGCCCTTCTCGCCGCCGCCCAGCAGCAGCGCGCCCATGCTCATCGCGATCCCGACGCAGATCGTCTGCACGTCCGGCTTGATGTACTGCATCGTGTCGTAGATCGCGAGGCCGGCGTAGACCGAGCCACCGGGCGAGTTGATGTACATCGAGATGTCCTTGTCCGAATCCTCGGACTCCAGGTGGATCAGCTGCGCGACGACCAGGTTCGCGATGTCCTCGCTGACCGGCGTCCCAAGGAAGATGATCCGCTCGTTCAGCAGGCGCGAGTAGATATCGAAGGCGCGCTCGCCGCGCGAGGTCTGCTCGACCACCATTGGAACCATCGGGCTCATCGGCGAGGCAGTCTATAGAAGCCCGCCCGCGGGCCCTGCGACCTGTCAAAATCGGACCCAGGCGTTTTGCCCAATACCACGAGTCCAGGGAGGGACACAATGCAGAAGCTATTCGCGGTGGTACTGGCAGTCGCGGTATTGGTCGTCGGTGCGGCGCCGGGGCTGGCCGCTTCGAAGAAGATCCGACACAGCGGTGAGCTTGTTGGCGTCCCGGATTCCGAGGTAACGCTGCGGGTCAGCAAGAACAAGGGCAAGCCCAGCAAGGTCAGCGCCTTTAAGGCCAGCGGCGCCCCAACCAAGTGCGACAAGGGCGACTTCCTCTTCCGCTTCCAATCCCTGGACCCGACTACCGTGACTCCGAAGGGCAACTTCAAGGAAGTGCTCAAGAACGCGGACGGCTCGAAGCTGACGATCTCGGGGACCGTGCGAAACGGCGGCAAGAAGGTCTCCGGGTTCATCAGGACGAACGAGTTCGACGCCGGCGAGACCGCGGGCCACTGCATGACACCGAAGACCAAGTTCAAGACCGAAAAGGTCTGAACGGGTCTCGAAGCTGTCCGGCTAACGCCCCTCGTCGGGCTCGGACGGTTCGTCGGGCTCGGCTTGGTGCTCCGCCTCGGGCTGCTCGCGGCCTGAGCCCTCGGGGGTCCAAAGCTCGCCCGCGGCGTTGGGCTTGTCGTCGTCGGGGGTCCAGATCTTCTCCCGGGCCTCCGCCTGGGCCGCCGGGATCGGCTCGGCGACCTCGATCAGGTGGTCGGCCGCCTTCCGTAGCCGGATCTCCTCGATCAACAGCGCGTCTCGCCCCTCGTTGCGCAACCGCTTCAGGAGCTTCTCGGGCTTGCCCTTCTGCCCGGCGGGCGGCTCGAGCGCCTCGAGCATCTCTGCCTCGTCGACCTCGATCGACTCGGCCTCCGCGATCGCCTCGAGTACCGCCTCGCGGCGCAGGCCGCGCTCAGCGTCCGGCTTGGCCTCCTCGACAACCTCCTCCCGCGTTTTGCCCCGCATCTGCAAGTAGGCCTCCGCGGTCATCCCGCTGCCGCTGATCTGGCGCTCGATCCGCTCCCAGAGCTCCTCGGCCCGGGCGGCGACCAGCTCCTCCGATAGCTCGAGCTTCGCCTCGGCCGCGACGGCATCGAGCACCGCCTCGCGATACTCGTCCTCGACCCGGTGCTCTTGCGCGTGCAGAATCTTGCCCGCGATGTCGGCGCGCAGCTCCTCCACCGTGTCGAGGTCCGAGTTGTCGGCGGCGAACTCGTCGTCGAGCTCAGGCAACTGCTTCTCGCGGACCTCCTTGACGCTCACCGTAAACACTGCCGGCTTGCCCGCCAGCAGCTCGGCGTGGTAGTCGTCGGGGAAGGTCACCTCCACCTTCCGCTCCTCACCCGCCGCGGCCCCGATCAGGCCCTGCTCGAAGCCGTCGATCAGCGACTCGCCACCGAGCTCGAGCAGGTAGTCGTTGGCCGTTCCGCCGTCGAACGGCACGTCATCCACCTCGCCCACGAAGTCGACCAGCAGATGGTCGCCATCGGCACCGGGCCGGTCGACCGGGTTCAGG
>CAXMST010000200.1:0-1978 GCA_964196325.1 uncultured Acidimicrobiia bacterium | reverse complement strand
CTCCGTTGCACCACCCATGCCAGGCGCTGGCCGACCTGCTCACCCTGCGTGAGCGCTTCGGGCGGCTGGCCGGCCTGCGGGTCGCCTACGTCGGGGACGGCAACAACGTCGCCCGCTCGCTGGCTGCGTTGGGCGCGCTTGTCGGGATCGAGGTTGTGGTTTCCTCGCCGCCGGGATACGAGTTGGATCGCTCCGACGAAGGCGCCGGACCGGAGCTGGTCGCGGATCCGACTGACGCCGTCACCGGCGCCAACGCGATCTACACCGACGTTTGGGTCAGCATGGGCGACGAGGCCGAGGTGGCGGAGCGCCGCGCCGCCCTGACGCCCTACCGGATCGACGAGTCGCTGCTGGCGGCGGCGGCCGATGACGCCGTGGTCCTGCACTGCCTGCCCGCTCATCCCGGGGAGGAGATCGCCGCTGAGGTGCTGTACGGGCCCGCCTCCGCGGTATGGGATCAGGCCGAGAACCGCCTGCACGCTCAGAAGGCCCTATTCGAGCTGCTGATCGGCTAGACCGATGGAGCCCGAGGCGGCTCCTTAGAATCGGGGTTGCGAGGCCCCGTGGTGTAACGGTTAGCACTCGAGGTTTTCAACCTCGCAGCACGGGTTCGACTCCCGTCGGGGCTATCGCGGCCGGCGAATCGCCGGCCGAGGGCGCGGGTCTGATGGAATGAAGGCCGCGGCAGGCGGGCCGCACGTACCGCATGTATCCAGAGATAGACATCGGGCCGATCACCCTGCAGACGTTCGGGATGTGCTTTGGCCTGGGCTTCATCGTCGCCGGCGCACTCGTCGGCCGCCGCCTATTGGAGTGGAAGAAGCCCGGGGACTGGGCCTACGAGATCGCCTTCGCGGCGCTGCTCGGCGGCTTGGTCGGCGCCCGCCTCTACTACGTAATCGACAGTCTCGGCGACGAGGGCATCGTCGACAGCCTCTTCTCGGGCGCTGGGCTGACCTGGTTCGGCGGCGCGATCGGCGGCGCGCTCGCAGTGCTCGCCTGGGCCTACTGGCGAGGGATGCTGCAGATCAGGCTGCTCGATCTGACCGCGGCGCCGCTGGCGATCGGCTACGCGATCGGCCGCGTCGGCTGCCAGCTCTCCGGGGACGGCGACTACGGCGCGGCCTGGGACGGGCCTTGGGCGATGGCCTACCCCGAAGGGACGGTGTCGATCGATGAGACCGTGCACCCGACCCCGATCTACGAGACCCTGGCGATGGGCACCGTGGCGATCCTGCTCTGGGGCTGGCGAGACCGCTTCAAGCCGGGCGTCCTGTTCGCGGTCTATCTGTTCCTGGCCGGGCTCGAGCGCCTCCTGGTCGAGTTCATCCGCCGCAACGATCCGCTCGCGCTCGGCCTGACCCAGGCCCAGTGGCTGAGCGTGGCGATGATCCTCGTCGGCGCGGTCTGGTTCATCAGCAAGTACGACGGCCCCTGGGGCCGTCGCGAGCCCGCGCCCGCCTGAGCCGTCCCGAGCTCCTCAGGCCGAGCGCAGCAGGCCGCCGTCGAGCGGGATCACGGCACCGGTCAGATAGGCGGCCCGGTCCGAGCAGATGAAGGCGACCAGATCGCCGTACTCCTCCGGAGTCCCCAGGCGCCCGGCAGGCACCTCGTCGGCGGCGACCTCCTCGGCCACCTCGATCGAGCCGTAGATCTCGGCGAGGCGATCGGTGGCGATCCGGCCCGTTCCGACCGTGTTCAGGGTGATCCCGTCGCCCGCGACCTCGGCCGAAAGCGTCTTGAACAGACCGACCGTGGCCATTCGGTGGGCGGTCGAGAGCGCCAACCCCGGGATCGGTTCTCGGACCGACGAGGAGGCGACGTTGGCTATCCGCCCCCAGCCGCGGCTCTTCATCCCCTCCACGGTTCTCTCGACCAGCGTCTTCGGGGCCAGCACCAACTGGCGATAGGCGGTCTCCCACTGTTCCTGGGGGTGCTCCAGCGCGGCCCCGGCCGGCGGCCCGCCGGTGTTGACCAC
>CAXMST010000199.1:0-8399 GCA_964196325.1 uncultured Acidimicrobiia bacterium | reverse complement strand
CGGTTCTCTCCGCATCTCTACACCGCCGAAGCCGACATCGAGCGAGCCTTGGGCTGCCTCGACGAGATGCTGTAGGAGCCGCGAGCCGGTCGAGATCACGCAGGCTCGAGCGTCGTCCTCCCGCCAAGGGGCCATCGCCGGACTCCCCGCCCAGGCCGTCCACCGATGGGCAAAGCACGGCAGAGCCCCAACCGCGGCCGCCGTGACGTCGGCTCGTCGTACATCGGATGCCAGATTGTGCTCGCTGGCCGAGGGACGGTCGACCATCCTCACGCCGCTAGTCCCATCCGCTCCAAGAATCCGTGCGTCGCAGCGAGTCCTGCCCCGCCATGGGCAGAAGCCCGCTCTTGCAGCGGGTTTCTTGCGTGCAAGGGCTTGCGCCACCCTGACCAACGCCAAGACGACGCAGCGCTCGTGGGGATCCGGCAGCTCCCCGAGCCGATCCTCGATCGGCACCAGTTGGCATTCCAACTCACCGACGAGGTCGCCGAAGTCCTCCCCGACCAGAATGATCGCCCGCTCCAGTCGAACCTCCGAGGACGCTTCGACGGAGAGCCGGCCACCCTCGAGCCGGACGGTCGCCACCGAGCTCAGGTCGGGATTATCCAATGCTTCCGCCTCGATCACGAGCGCTCCCTCGGGCAGCTCCTTCTTGGCACGTTCGGCGACCAGGCGCTCGCGCGGGACCGTGATCTCCAGCTCGATCCCCTCCTCGTTGGGCTCGTAGCCGCCGAGCCCCGCGAGCCGCTCGTGGGCCGCGTCTGGATCGTCCAGGCTCCAGCTCGCCCGCGCCTCGACCATCGGGTCGCCCTCCAGCGTGTCGGCGCACTCCAGCTCTCTACCGCGCCAAGGCGGCCGGTGACGGCCGGGTTGAGTGCGCCGATGCGGTGCGCTCGTAGCCAGGGGCGGGATGAGTAGCTCTTCACTCAGTGCCGGCGCCAATGTAGGACAATGGGACCGATCAAATTCGTCGCAACAGTGCTCGCACTCGGAGCAGTCCTCGCCGGAGCGACCGCTGCCCCCGGGGCCCGCGCCGCCGAGGAGGGCTATGAGGCGGGTCAGCTCCAGATCCCCTTCCCCAACGGCGGCGACTCGCTCGCCGCCGACCTGCTGATCACTTCCGACGGGAGCGCGATCGTCGCCGGCAGGCTGATCCGATCGTCGAAGCGAAGCCAGGACGGAGCTTTCCTCGCCAAGCTCGACCCCGAGGGCAAGCTCGATCCGACCTTCGCCGAGGGTGGGCTCCTGCTCGACCTCGCGGGTAGCAAGGCCACCGGGATGGCGACCTCCCTGGCGCTCGATCAGCAGGGCAGGGTTCTTGCGGCTGGGTTCTCGGGCTCCGATGTCTTCGTCGCCCGGATCGAGGTGGGCGGATCCCCGGATCCGACCTTCGGTGTCGACGGCGTCTTTACGGTCCCCTCACCCGAGAGCTCCGAGATCACCAACGGGGACGGACTCGAGCAACGCTCCGACGGAAAGATCGTCGTCGGCGTACGGGCCCGGAGCCCCGAGTACCGGGGGTTCCGCCCGGGCGCGGTGCAGGTCCTTCCGGATGGTGGGCTCGATGCCGGCTTCGGTGACGGCGGCCGCAAGCTGCTCAAGCCGAGATTCCTCTCGCACTACACGTCGTCCCGCAAGTTCGATGAGTGCACCGGCTGCTCCGAGGGCGGTCTGGCCCTCGATCGGGCCGACGGCGTCCTTATCGCGGGGCGCAAGGGGAACGCGATGGGCCTGGTGCGACTGACGCCGGATGGGCGGATCGACCGTGGCTTCGGGGAGCGTGGTCTCGCGCGGCTCGAGATCGAGAGGCGGCGCGGTCGCCGCACTGAGCTGGTAGGCAACTCGGTGCTGGTCCGGCCCAACGGCCGACTGATCGTTACCGGTTCGATGCTGAGCTTCGAGGTGCTCGGCGGCGGCCGGACGCGGGCCGGGTTCGCCTTCGCCGGGCTGACGGCTGACGGGCTCCCGGACCGACGCTTCGCGAAGGGTGCCATCCGCGCCGTCCGGCTCTTGAGCAACTTCGCGGTCGCCCGGGATGCCGCACCGACGCCCGACGGCGGGTTCGCGGCCACGGGCTACACATCCGCACTGAACGAGCACTTCGCGCTCGCGGCCGTTGACCGCCGCGGCCGCATCGATCGAGGCCAGATGCCCGACGACGGCGCCGTGGACGGCCCCAGGAACGGCCAGGCGAACGCGATCGCCTACGACTCCGAGGGGCGGGCCGTCCTCGCTGGCTACTCCTCCCAAAACCGGCAGCGGGCAACCCTGGTGCGACCCGAGCTCGGGGGCTGAGGGCGGCGGGCAGACCACGGAGAGGGGAAGGGGGAGGGCAAGGAGCCGGTCTGCTCCACCCTTCGTGTGCAGGACGGCGCCAGCTACGCCGGCGCCAAGGGGCCGATGCAGTTCCTTTGGGCGACCTGGGCTGCCTACGGCGTCGACGGCGATCGCGACGTCTACGACTCCCAAGGTGCGATCTATGGGGCCGCCAGCTACCTGCGCGCCCCACGCTCCTCCGCGACTGCCGGCAGCGTGTCGCGCCGGATCGCGAGCGAGGAGACTGGGATATTCGGCAACCCACCGCGGGAAGCGGGAGGAGGATCGTCGCACCTGTACTGACAGCAGCGAGGAGGGAAGCGATGGGAGCAGAAGCAGCGCGTCGAGGACCGCCCAGCGGGTCAGACGAGCGACTCACAGAGAGCGACAAGCCCAGCCCGCTCAAGTGCCGTTGCCCTGGGGTCTTCCATCGCCGGCTGCGACGACAGCTTTACAACGACACTTTGGCTTGGCTGGTGGATCAGGAGCACCTGACCGTAGACGCCGAGTCCTGCGTAGATTTGTGGGTCGGGTGCATAGACCCACCAGTTGTTGCGATAGAAGGCATCGGGCCAGAGCGCGTCGAACTCCGGGGAGTCGGCGAATGCGCGGATCAACTCATCGCGGTCTTGGTCGAGTCCCTCGAACCACGCAGGAGGAACGACGTCGGCCCCACACACGTCGCCCCTGTTCAGAGACATCTGTCCGAAGCGCCCGACGTCCCTCAGCGTGGCGCTGATCCCTCCCTCCGATACGGGGAACCCCAGGGCGTCAACAATGATGCTTGCGTCTTGCTCAGCGCCAATGCGGGACCAGAGCTCTCGCGAGATGAGCTCGGGGAGTGGGGCATTTCCGGCCTGCTCCAGGACCCAGCCCAAGACATCGGTTGCAAGCGATACATACCGGAATTCTCGTCCGTGTCCATGGGTGTTTCGGATCGTACGTATCCATGAGGCCGTGTCCTCGGGGAGGTCGGTGCGAAAGTGGTCCCTGTAGCCGGACACATAGAAGATGTCTTCCTCGTCTCGGTCGTACTCCCACTCAGTCCCGGTCCGCATGTCGAGCAGTTGCTGGACCGTGCATTCGTCCCACGATGTCCCAGCCAACTCGTCGACATGCTCCGGGACGACATCCTCGGGATGTAACTCTCCGCGCCCGATCAAGACTCCGCAGAGAGTCGACACGATCGACTTCGATACGGACATCAGCAGGTGCAGATCGGTCGCAGTCATCGCCCCCTCGTAGCTTTCGAAGACGATCGACCCCTGGTGCAATACCAGCATCGCATCCGTGTACGTCTCGGCGATCAAATCCGACAAGGAGATGCTTGCGCCGTCGAATTCGAAGGTGAACCGCGAAAGGTCACGGTCAGCCCTCGCAAAGTCGAGCGGTCTCCCTACCCCCCTTGAAATGGTCTTTGTGCGGGCGAACTCGCTCACGCGCAGGAATCCGGACCGATTGTGCGGCGGATCAATCCAATTCGCGGACGTCACAGCAGATTGCGGGGCCATTGCTGTGACATTACCTGGAGGTCTGGGGGGAGTGACCTCGGTTTAGCTCTGATGGCCGGGCGGCCGCCTAGTCGAAAACCGCAGTCCCGCGGTACCACCGGTGGTACCGAACTGAGCGAAGCTCAAGTGATCTCAGGGCACCGACGCCGGGCTGCGCAGGCTCGTCTCGCGGGGCCGCTTCAAGGACGAGCGTTACGACGACGACCTGGAGGCAGCCTGCAAGGCGCCGATCGAGAGTTCGAGGCCCGACCTGGTCCCCGACTTCGCCGAGCGCCTGGCTGCGGCGCGCGGCCTGCCCTACGCCGCCGCCGTCACCCAGACCCGCGAGACCCGCGAGCAGGTGCAGGTGGAGAACTCCCGCCAGCAGTTCCTCAACGTGCAGGGAGCCTTCGCCATAGACCGGGAGGCCTGCTCCGGTCAGCCTGTCCTCCTGATCGACGACAGCGCCGATTCGAGGCGGACCCTGACCGAGGTCGGGCGGGGGCTGCGCCGCGCCGGGATCGTGGCCGTGTGGCCGCTGGTGCCGGCGAGCGCGGGCCTGGGCGGCTAGCCCGAGGGCGCCGGAGCTCTGGCTAGGCCCGATCGCGGCCGGGGCCCGGCTCCCTCGCCCGGGCAGCCGGCCGAACGGCCTCCGCGAGCCGCTCGAGCCGCTCGTCATCGTCGCCGACGATCGCGACGAGCTGCTCGCGCATCGCGTCGAGGTCGAGGCTCTCGGCGGCCAGCATTGCCTCGATGTCGGCCCAGTCGCGGGTCCGGTCGAAGACCGCCTTGAAGACCGCGAGCTCGACCGGCCCCAGGATCGGGATCTGCTCGTCGGCGAACGGCACGCGTCGGCTGTGGCGCGCGGCCTGTTCGTGCAGGGGCTCGTAGTCGAAGAAGAGATCGACCGGCGTCTGCCCCCACCAGAGGCGCGTCTGTCCCGCTCGTCGGATCGCCTCGAGGTCCTGTTCGCTTCGTGCGATCCCCTCCGGCAGCGCCGCAACGGCCTCGGCGGCGCGCTCTGCGGGAACGAAGATGTTGACGTCGATGTCGCTGGTCCCGCGCGGGTCCAGCGTCCAGTACGCGAGCGCAATCGCGCCGCCGAAGGCGTGCTCAAAGCCGGCCTCCTCGAGCGCCGCATCGATCGCGAGCAGCTTCTCGGCCAGCGTCATCGGCTTCGGGCGCCGGCGGGTAGGCCGCCACGGCTCGGCAAACCGGGGAAGAGCTCAGCCCCCGAGTGGTCGGTCGGCAGCTCCGCGGCCAGCTCGAGCACCTCGACCAGCGCTCGCCCGGCCCGAGCGAGTCGCGCGCCGCCCGGGCTGCGCACCGGCCGGGAGGCGGGCACGCTACTCAGCCGACGGCCCGCCGCGGCGAGGATCCGCTCCAGGGTCGCCGCAGATGGCACCTTGCGCGCACGCTCGTAGTCGCTCAGGGTCGCCTGCGAAGTGCCACTGCGCTCGGCGAGCTCCGCCTGGCTGAACCCAGCGGCAAGCCGGGCCTCGCGCAGCAGTGTGGCTGCGTCCATGGAGAGAGTATATCTAAACAGATATATATATGCGCCTTCGCCTACGGCGACGAGCTGCGGGGTCGGGCTGGACAGAGGCAGGCCGTGGCCGCCTTCCTCCACGGCTTCTCCGAGCTCCACAACGAGATCCTGTTGATGCTCGCCGCGGACGATCTCGTCTCCGCACCAGCGCTGGACCGGCAGCCACGACGGCGAGTTCCTCGGGATCGCGGCGACCGGCCGCCGCGTCGAGTTCACCTCGACCGCGATGCTCAGGATCAGGGACGGCAATATCGCCGCCGCCTGGGACGAGGTCGACATCTTCGGGCGCAGCCCGCAGCTCGGCGCCTCCGGCTGAGCGCCGGGCGGCTCCGACCGCGCCCGAACTTCTCGACCTGCTGCTCGCCACCGACGGGGCGGCGGGCGCCGCTGCGCTCGCCGCCCGATCGAATCGCGCTAGCCGGCCATTGCCGCCTGGGCCTCGACGAGCTTGGCCCTGATCGTGTCCGTCTGCTCCTTGAACTCGAGCAGCGGGCGGACCTCCCAGGTGACCATCCCAAACATCGGGTATTCGGCCATCAGCTCGACTGCCTCGCCGTGCGAGCCCGCGTCGGAGACGCCGAATCCGCCACCCTCGAGGAACCCGTAGACGCAGTCGAAGGTGCCGTCGTCGAGCTTCGACTCGAGCCACGCGAGCGCGGCGTCGAACTGCTCCGGCGAGGGCGGCATCGGACCTGGTGTAGCGCTGACCATGTACTTCATCTGACCTCCTAGTCCTGCCCCGTGCCCGCCCTGTCAACCTTCCCACTTTGCGGCCGAGTTCTCAAGTTGGATCTGTGGCGCTCAGCGGGATCTGGTGCTCAGGAGCACTCCTCCCCGTCGGCGACGCCGTCGGCCTCGACAGCCCGCTCCAACAGCAGCTCGAGCGGGATCAGCTCAAGCGGCCGCTCATGGGGCCCGGGGCGCGAGATACGATGGCGACCGTGGAGCAACAGATCCGGTTCTGCACGACTGCGGATGGGGTTCGCATCGCCTACGCGGAGCACGGCAGCGGGCCGCCGCTGGTGCGCGCCGCGAACTGGCTCACCCACCTGGAGTTTGATTGGAGAAGCCCGGTCTGGCGCCACTGGCTGACTGAGCTCGGCCGGGGCCGGACCGTCTACCGATACGACGAACGTGGCTGCGGGCTCTCCGACTGGGACGCCGAGGACCTCTCGGTCGAGGGCTGGATCACTGACCTCGAGACGGTGGTGGACGCCGCGGGCTTGGAGCAGTTCGATCTGCTCGGGGTCTCCCAGGGCGGCCCGATCGCGGTCGCCTATGCGGTTCGCCACCCCGAGCGCGTGCGGCGGATCGTGATCCACGGCAGCTATGCCCGAGGGAGGTTCAGGCGGGGAGCCCCCGACGAGGTGACCGACGAGTATCGGATGCTGATGGAGATGATGCGGGTCGGCTGGGGCAAGCCCGAGCCGACCTTCAGGCGCGTGTTCACCAGCCTCTTCCTTCCGGACGGCTCGCCGGAGGAGATCGAGTGGTTCGATGAGCTCGCGCGGATCTCAACCTCCCCCGAGAACGCGGTCCGGCTCGCCGCCACCTGGGCCGAGATCGATGTGACCGAGCTCTGCTCGCAGGTTCAGCAGCCGACCCTGGTCACCCATTCGGAGGGGGACCTGATCGTGCCCTTCGACGAGGGCCGCCTCCTTGCCGCGGCGATCCCGGGCGCGCGCTTCGCGCCGCTGCCGGGGCGAAACCACGTGCCCCTTGCCGACGAACCGGCCTGGCCGATCTTCCTCGAGCGGGTGGCTGACTTCCTCGAGCTCGTGCCGACAGCCGAGGGCCCAGAGTCGGGCGCGGGCGCAGCCGAGCTCAGCCGCCGCCAGCGCGAGATCATCGAGCTGGTCGCGGAGGGTCTGAGCAACGAGGAGATCGCGGCCCGGCTCTTCCTCAGCCCAAGGACCGTCGAGCGCCACCTCTCCAACGCGTACACGACGCTCGGCCTCTCGGGCCGGGGCGCGAGAGCGGCCGCGGCCGCCCGCTTCTCCTCGCGCGACGGCTGAGGGAGTGGGTGGAGGCCGCCACGGGTCGCCGGCAAGTTGGGTGGTAGCACCGAAGACGGAGCGCCGGTGCGGCCGTAGCTTGGTTCGCACAGTCAAGTGCCCAACCGAGGAGACAAGATGCCCGCTACTCAGACCCCCAACGAGACCAACGCGATCAACGCCGAGTTGACGATCCGCCGCGCCCGTGTCGCCGATGAACGCCCGTTGCTGCGCCTCGCCGGCCGCGACAGCAGCTCGCGCCCCCGCGGTGAGGTGCTGGTCGCCGAGCTCAACGGCGAGCTGGTCGCGGCCCGCTCGCTGACCAACGGCCAGGCGATCGCAGATCCCTTCCGCCCCACCGCTGCGATCGCGGAGCTGGTTGCAGCGCGGGCGACGGCGCTCGTTGGGGCCGGCGCCCCGGTCCCGCGCCGGCACGGCGCCCTGGTCGCAGAGCCGGTGTGAGGCGAGGCGCTCGGAGCTAGCGGCCGCCGTCGCCGCCAGCCACGCCATCGGGCTCGACCGCATGCTCCAGCAGCAGCTCGATCGGGATCACCTCGAGCGCCCGTTCATGGGTTGCGGCCAATAGGACCGGCGGTGCAAAGCCTGCATCATGAGCCTCCAACCAGCGTGCCGCACAAAGGCACCAGCGCTCGCCGCCGCTCAGGCCCGGGAAGCCCCACTGAGGCTGCGGGGTGGAAAGATCGTTCCCCGCCCGCCGACTGAACTCGAGGAACTCCTCGCTAAGGATCGCGCAGACGGTGTGGCTGCCCACGTCCTCGGGCCCGGTCGCGCAGCAGCCGTCGCGGAAGTACCCGGTCATGGGGGCGGCCGAGCACTCCTGGAGCGTGCCGCCGATGACGTTCGTGTCCGGGTCTCGGGCGATCAGGGGATTCTCACGCACGGGGCGCCCCGCGGGGAGCGTCGCTCCGCCGCCGCTCGGGGCCGGCGTGCCCGCTAGGCGCGCGCCGGCTCGCTACCGGCGCGCTCTGGGTGGAGGAGGGCGGAGCGCCGCACCCTGGCCTGGAGCAGGAGCGCTCCCAGTGCCACGAGGCC
>CAXMST010000198.1:0-5382 GCA_964196325.1 uncultured Acidimicrobiia bacterium | reverse complement strand
GGCTCAGGAGTCGCGCTTCGTGGGCGGCTCGCAGGAGCGCTCGATCCGGCTCGCGGCGCGGCTAGGGGATACCGTGAGGCTCGAGCACCCGGTGCTCTCGATCTCCCAGCGGGCCTCCGAGGCAGTGCTCGGCGGGGAGTGGGGCAGCCTCGGCGCCAAGCGCGTGATCGTTGCGATCCCGCCCGCGGTGATCGGCCGGATCTCCTTCGATCCGCCGCTCAGCGGCCTGCGGGCCCAGCTCTACGCGAAGATGCCGCCCGGCTATGTGATCAAGTGCGTCGCCCGCTACGAGCGGCCGTTCTGGCGTGAGCGGGGGCTCAGCGGTCAGGCCGCCAGCGCCGATCTTGCGGTGACGATGACCTTCGACAACTCGCCTCGCGACGGCTCCTACGGAGTGCTCGTCGGCTTCCTCGAGGGCGCCCACGGTCGCCGGGCCGGGCTGCTCGAGCCCGAGCGGCGCCGCGAGTCGGTGCTCGACTGCTTCGCCACCTATTTCGGTCTCGAGGCGCGCGAGCCGCTCGAGTACGTCGACCAGGACTGGGCGCAGGAGGAGTGGATTCGGGGTGGATACGGCGCCCACCTGGGCCCCGGCGTCTGGACGGGGTACGGACAGCTGCTGCGCCGGCCCGAGGGCCTGATCAGCTGGGCCGGGGCCGACACCAGCGCCGTCTGGAACGGCTACATGGACGGCGCGATCCGTTCAGGGGAGCTGGCCGCCCGGCAGACGGCAGAGAGTCTGACCTAGGTCCCGAGGTCCTCGACCAGGTCGAGCGTGCGGGCCGCGGCCGCCTGGAAGAAGTCGCTGCGGGTGACCACCGCGTGCACCTTGCCTTTGGTCGCGATCGGGATCACAAGCACCCGGTGGTGGAGGAAGATCTCGGCAAGCTGGATGTCGGAGTGCTCGTCCTCGACCACCACCGGGTCGGTGGTCAGGTGCTCGGAGATCGGCTCCTCCGCGCAGCCGATCCGCTTCTCGATCGTCTCGTCGATCGTGCGCCGCACCATTGCCGCGCTGCCGAGGGTGTCGACGTAGCCCGGAAACAGGGCCTTGAGGAACTCGCGCTCCCCGAAGATCCCCACGAACTTGCCGTTCTCGTCGACCGCCGGCAGCCCCGGAAGCCCGGCCTCGATCACCTTGAGCGTGGCCGAGCCGACCGGCTCGGAGGCGTTGAGCGGCTTTATCTCCCGGATTGTCTCCCGGGCCAGCGTGTCAGGCATAGCTCGTTACTCCCTCCCTCTCATGCGATGTAGCGCAGTGTCACATAGGCGGTGGCGATCAGCAGGGTCATGATCGTCACGGGGAAGCCGATCTTGAGGAAGGGTACGAAGCCGATCGGCTTTCCGGCCCGCTCCGCCAGCCCTGAGGCCGCCACGTTCGCGGCGGCCGCGATGATCGTCATGTTGCCGCCGAAGTCGGCGCCCAGGGCCAGGGCCCACCAGTAGGCGTCGTCGTCGGACTCGTTCAGCGCCTCGACCACGGGGATCATCGCCGTGGTGAAGGGGATGTTGTCGACCACCCCCGAGCCCAAGCCCGAGACCCAGAGAATCCCGAGCAGCTCCGCGCTGCGATTCCCGTTGGTCACGTCCTCGATCGCCGTGGTCACCTCGCCGATCGCCCCCGTCGCCTCCAGCGCCCCGACCATCACGAACAGGCCGAGGAAGAAGAACAGCGTCGTCCACTCGATTCCGGCCAGCGTCTCCTCGAGCTTCTGCCGGGTCAACAGCAGCGCCACCGAGGCGCCGGTCAGCGCCACCGTCGCCGGCTCGATGCCGAGGCTCTGGTGGGCGAAGAAGAGCAGGATCGTCCCGATCAGCACCGGTCCTGTACGACGGAGCTCAGCGACGTCGCGGATCGAGGAGGCGGCATCCATCTCCATCACGAAGCGCCGGTTCTCCTCGGGGATCTGCAGGCGCTTGCGATAGAACAGGTAGAGCACGGCGATCGCGGCGACGAAGGTGACGGCGACGATCGGGGCCAGGTTCGTCAGGAACTCGTTGAAGGTGAGCCCGGTGGCGCCGGCGATGATGATATTCGGGGGATCCCCGATCAAGGTCGCGGTGCCGCCGATATTCGAGGCGATCACCTCGATTACGACCAGCGGAATCGGGTCGAGGTCGAGCGCGTCGGCGAGCAGGAAGGTGACCGGCACGATCAGCAGGATCGTGGTCAGGTTGTCGAGGAAGGCGGAGAGCACCGCGGTGGTGCACGCGAGCGAGATCACGACCCAGAACGGCCGTCCTCTGGAGAGCTGTCCGGCCTTGATCGCGATGTAGTCGTAGATCCCGGTCTGCTGGGTCAGGTAGACCAGGATCATCATCCCGGCGAGCAGGCCGATCGTGTTGAAGTCAATCGCCTCGACCGCCAGCTCCTGGTCGTACTGCGAGCCTGTGAACAGGACCACGATCGCCGCCCCGATCAGTGCGACCTTGGTCCGGTGGACGCGCTCGCTCGCGATCACCGCAAGGGCGACGATGAATGCGATTACAGCTACGGCCATGAACAGGAAGCGACCGGGGACGGGGCCCGGTCGCTGTCGGGCAAGTCTAGATCAGGCGAGCGCGGTAATTTGCTCGTCGACCGCCAGCGTCGAGGCGATGTGTTTCGGCATCCCCAGCTCCTTCGGCTCGAAACCGAGCGCCAGGCCGACCAGCTGCGGCAGGTGCAGGACGGCGAGGCCGAGGTCGCGGCCGATGACCTTGGCGGCCTCCGGTTGCTGCATGTCGAGGTTCAGGTGGCAGAGCGGGCAGGGCGTGACCAGGCAGTCGGCGCCGGCGTCGATCGCGTCGCCGACGTGGGTGCCGGCCTGCTTCAACGAGGTCGCGCGGTTCATCGTGATCACCGGGAAGCCGCAGCAGCGTCGAGCGCCGTCGTATTCGACTACCTGGCCGCCGAGAGCCCGGATCACGCGCTCGAGGTAGAGGTCGCGGTCGGGATGCTCCTGATAGCCCAGCCGCCCCTTGGGCCGCAGCACATAGCAGCCGTAGAAGGGGCCGACGCGGAGGCCGTCCAGGGGTCGCGTGACCTTCTCGGCGAGCCGCTCGAGACCGTAGTCCTCGACCAGCAGCCAGAGGAAGTTCTTGTTGGTCCAGCCATCCTTGCCCTTGACGTACTCGAGCCCCTCGCCGGCGAGCGAGCCGTTGATCTGCTCACGGTAGGAGGGGTCGGCGTCGAGACGCTCCTGGCACTCGCTCTGGGCTCCCTGGCAGGTCGAGCAGATGTTCATCATCGGCAGCTCGGTCTGCTGGGCGAGGGCGAAGGTGCGGGCGTTGAGCGAGTCGGCCAGCTCCTGGTTGTGCTCGGCGATCACGCCGGCGCCGCTGCAGCTGGCTCGGTCGAGCATCACCATCTCGATCCCCAGCGCTTCGGCGGTCAGCTCCATCGACCCGTGCAGCTCCGGCGTGAACCCGCGCGATACGCAGCCGGGCCAGTAGGCGACCTTGATCTTCTCGCTCATGCAAGCTCCTCTGGCTCGTCGGGCTCGGGCTCGATCGCGCCCGCCGGCACGTGCGCGGCGCCCGGATCGTGCTCCTCCTCGGCACCCTCGCCGATCATGTAGAGGTTGAGCTCGGTGCGGGCCTCCTCGGTCCGCGCGTAGATCTCCTTGACGTGATCCTGGGCGTCGCCCGGAAGCTTGTGATGGACCCCGGGGATCAGCTTCGGCAGCGAGCGCATCTTGCCGGTGCGGATTCCCCGCACCGCGGTCGGCAGCGACTGCATCAGCCCCTTAATCGAGGCCAATGTCGGCATCAGCTTGCCCTTGATCCCGGCGGCGTAGGACTCCTGCAGGAGCAGCGACTCGTCCAGGGTGCCCTTCTTCTCGATGATCTTGGTGAAGGCGAGCTCGTGCCGGCGGCCGTTGTTGACGTCGTCGATGCCGTGGTCGTGGCCGGCGATCCGCCGCAGGCGCATGATCTGGTTCATCGGGGCGACGCCCTTGGGGCAGGCGTCGATGCAGGAGAAGCAGTGGGTGCAGTCGTAGATCCCGTGTGGATCGTTGGCCAAGTCGTAGAGCCGCTCCTCCTGCTGGCCGTCGCGTGGGTCGCCGATGAAGCGGTAAGCCTTGGCGAGTGCCGCGGGCCCGATGAAGTCAGGGTCGGCCTCCATCGACAGGCAGGCCGAGACGCAGGCACCGCACTGGATGCAGGCGACCGACTGGGTCACGTCGACCATCGCCTCGGGCGGCACGATGTTCTCGCGCTCCGGCTCGGGCCCGGTTGGCATCAGCCAGGGCGAGACCCGCCGGTACTTCTCCCAATGGGTCGACTCCATGTCGGTGACCAGGTCCTTGATCACCGGCATGTTTCCCATCGGCTCGACCTCGATCACCGGCCGTCCATTGCTCGCGTCCGGGGTGGCGGTGCCCTCGTTGAGGCGCGCGGCCTCGGCCGCCGCCTCGCCGATCTGGGTCTTACATGCGAGCGTCGATTGGCCGTTGACCTGGACGCCGCAGGAGCCACAGATCGCAGCGCGGCAGGAGCAGCGCACCGCGAGACTGCCGTCCTGGTCGTTCTTGGCTTGGAGGATGCCGTCGAGCACCGAGAGGGTCTCGTCCAGCTCGACGTCGAAGCTCTCCCAGTAGGGGCCCTCGGCGGTCCCGTCGTCTGACTCAGGCTGGTAGCGGCGAACCTTGAGGGTGTACTCGGCCATCGGGCTAGTAGGTCCTTTCCTGCGGTTGCCAGTCGGTAATCGTCACCGGCGACTCGCTCAGCTGCGGACCGTCGCCGTTGAGCGAGACGTCGATGTGCTTGAGCCACTCCTCGTCGTTGCGCTCGGGGTAGTCGGTCCGGAACTGCGCTCCACGGCTTTCCTTGCGCTCGAGCGCCGCCATGCAGGTGGTGACCGCGCAGTCGAGCATGTTCTGGAGCTCGAGGGCGCCGAGCACGTCCTGGTTGAAGATCGTTCCCTGGTCGTCGATGTAGGCCGAGCTCGCCTCCTCGCGGAGGCGGTTGACGGCCTCCAGGGCGGTCGTGATCCCCTGCTCATCGCGGAACACGGCGACGTCGCGGTCCATGACCTCGCCGAGCTCGGCCTTGATCTCGGAGACGCGCCGCCCGTCGCGCTCGCGGCCCATGATTTCGCTGATCCGCTCCTCCTCACGGCGGAGGATCGTGGCCGAGACCCTCGAGAAGCCGCGGCCTTTGGCGCGCTCGGCGGCGTGCTCACCGGAGCGCCGTCCGAAGATCAGCGTGTCGAGCAGGGAGTTCGCGCCGAGCCGGTTGCCGCCATGCACCGAGACGCAAGCCACTTCGCCGGCCGCATACAGGCCCGGCACGTTGGTGCGGCCCCAGGTATCGGTCTTGACCCCGCCCATCGTGTAGTGGTTGCCGGGCTTGATCTGGATCGGCTCGCGGGTGATGTCAACGCCGGCGAAGTCCCGCCCG
>CAXMST010000197.1:0-3574 GCA_964196325.1 uncultured Acidimicrobiia bacterium | reverse complement strand
CACACCTTCCCGCCCCCGCCCGAGTTCGCCGCTCAGGCCAATGCCTCGGACCCAGGGATCTACGAGCGGGCCGCGGCCGATCCGGAGGCCTGGTGGGCCTCCTGGGCGGAGAAGCTCGAGTGGATCGAGCCCTTCGACGAGGTCCTGGACTGGTCCAATCCCCCGTTCGCGAAGTGGTTCATCGGCGGCAAGCTCAACATCTCCGCCAACTGCCTGGACCGCCACGTCGAGGCCGGCAAAGGCGAGCGGGTCGCCTACCACTGGGAGGGCGAGGACGGTAGCCGCCGTGAGATCACCTACGCCTGGCTGCTGGAGCAGACGCAGCGCTGCGCCAACGCGCTCAAGGGCCTCGGGGTCGGCAAGGGGGACGTGGTCGGGATCTTTATGCCGATGGTGCCCGAGGCGGCCGTCGCGATGCTGGCCTGCGCGAGGATCGGCGCGATCCACAACGTCGTCTTCGGCGGGTTCTCGGCGAACTCGGTTGCCGAGCGGATGGAGGTCTCTGGGGCCAAGGCACTGATCACCGCCGACGCCACCCTGCGCCGCGGCGAGCCGACCCCGATGAAGCCTGCCGTCGACGAGGTCGTCGACCGGATGGGCGGACTCGAGCACGTGATCGTCGTCGACCGCTGCGGGACCGCTCCACAGATGCAGCCCGCACGCGACCACTGGTGGGCCGAGCTACTGGCCGCGGCCGACCCCGTCTGCCCGCCGGAGCCGATGGACTCCGAGGACCCGCTGTTCATCCTCTATACCTCCGGCTCGACAGCCGCGCCGAAGGGCATCCTGCACACGACCGCAGGCTATCTGACCGGGGTGACCGCGACCCACAAGCTGGTCTTCGATCTCAAGGACGACGACCTCTACTGGTGCGCCGCCGACATCGGCTGGATCACCGGCCACAGCTACATCGTCTACGGGCCGCTGGCCAACGGCGCCAGCTCGGTGATGTACGAGGGCGCCCCCAACCACCCAGCCGAGGACCGCTGGTGGGAGATCGTCAAGCGCTATGGGGTAACGATCCTCTACACGGCGCCGACTGCGATCCGCGCCTGCATCAAGTGGGGCCACGAGCATCCGGCCCGTCACGATCTCTCCAGCCTGCGCCTGCTGGGCTCGGTCGGCGAGCCGATCAACCCCCGCGCCTGGCGCTGGTACCACGAGCACATCGGCGGCGAGGCCTGCCCGATCGTAGACACCTGGTGGCAGACCGAGACCGGCGCGATCATGATCAGCCCGCTGCCCGGCCTGACCACGACCAAGCCGGGCTCGGCCACAGTGCCGTTCCCCGGCATCGAGGCGAAGATCTACGATTCCAACGGCCGCGAGATCGAGGAAGGGGCGGGCAATCTGGTGCTGACCCGGCCCTGGCCCTCGATGGCGCGGACCCTGTTCGGCGAGCCCGAGCGCTTCGTCGAGACCTACTGGGATACCTACGGCCGCGACACCTACCTCGTCGGAGACGCTGCCCGCCGCGACGAGGACGGTTACCTCTGGATCGTCGGAAGGATCGACGACGTGATCAACGTCAGCGGCCACCGCCTCTCGACCATGGAGGTCGAATCGACGATCGTCGGCCATCCCAAGGTTGCCGAGGCTGCCGTGATCGGCGTCCCCGACGAGCTCACCGGTGAGGCGATCTTCGCTTTCGTCACCCCGAAGCGCCGCTACGCCGGCGAGGAGGGCCTCGGCCCCGAGATCCGTGAGCACGTGGCGGAGAAGATCGGCAAGCTGGCGCGGCCGAAGCGGATCGCCCTCTCCGACGACCTGCCCAAGACGCGCTCGGGAAAGATCATGCGACGGCTGCTGCGCGACATCGCGGCCGGTCGCGATCTTGGGGACGTAAGCACGCTGCGCGACCCCGGCGTCGTCGAGGACCTGCAGCGCCAACTGGAGACCTCCTAGGGGCGGTCCCGCGCCGCTAGCGGCGCGGGCTGAAGGGGGGGATCGCGCGGTAGGAGGCGATCCACTCGCCGAGCCCGCCGCGCCCGCGGAGCCGGCGCCTCAGCGCCCGGCGTTGCCGCCCGTTGGGCGGCGCCCCAGCGCCCCGCGGCTCGTATCGAAGTCGCCGCAACCGCTCGACGTAGCGAGCGGCCAGCGGCTCGGCTCGGCTGCGGAACGACTGCTCGAGCTCGAGCAGTGTCGCATCCGGCTGATGCCGGTACCCGAGCCGGCGCAGCGCCGTCTCCAGCTCGGCAACGCGGGCCCCAACCGCCGCCTCAGCCCCAAAGCGGCGCTCCCGTGACTGGCGCCACAGACCTGGTCCCACGATCAGGCCGCCACCGGCAATCATCGCGACAATCAGCGCGGCAAGCCATCCGGGCGGGCCCGAGCCGCCACCGGCAGCGCCCGCGGGGGCAGGATCCTGCTCGTCTCCCGCGTCCTTCTTCTGCTCCGGCTCGGCGTCCTGCTGCCCCTCCCCACCAAAGCCCTCGATTCCATTCAGCAGCGGGGCCAGACTACTGGCGGCCGAGCTGGCCGCGCCGGCGCCGCCGTTGCGGGTCTCGGCCGGGGCGGTGGCCGGGGTGGGATCGAACGGAACCCAGCCAACGCCACCGAAGTAGACCTCGACCCACGAGTGGGCATCGAGGGCACGGACCACGAAGCGGCCTCCGTCCGGGGTCCCGGGCGAGAAGCCGGTGGCGACGCGGGCCGGGATCCCCTCCATGCGCAGCATCAGGGCCATCGCCCCCGAAAACTGCTGGCAATAGCCGATCCGATCCTCGAACAGGAAGCTCTCGAGCGGGTAGGTGGTATCAGGCGGATCCTCGGCGTAGGTGTAGTTGGCGAGCAGATGTCGCTCGACCGCCTTGACGGCGTCGTAGGCCGTGGGAGCGTCCGCGGTCAGCTCCCCGGCCAGCGCGCCCATCCGCGCGTAGGCCGAATCGGCGATCGCGGCCTCCGCCTCTTCGCCGTCGCCGTCGTGGATCCCCCGCGTGCGGATCCGAACGGTGCTCGCGCCGTCGCCGCTGGGCAGATCGATCGCGGCCAGGTGCTCGACCTCAATCGGCAGATCCCAACCCGCGGCCCGCATCTGCGTGACGCTGGGGTCGGGCGTGTAGCCGGCGACCTTGTAGGCGTCTCCCTTCTCCAGGGGCTCGGTCGCAAACAGCAGCGAGCCGTCATCGCTGAGCTCGGTCTCGGTCTCATCGGTCACCTCGCGCGCCGATCCCGGCCCGACGATCAAGGTGCTGCTGAGCTCGTCGACCGAGACCGAGGCCCGAGAGACCCAATCCTCATTGATCTCGCCGGCGGCCGGCAGCTCGGCGTTCGGAAGCGAGGCGGAGGAGCGGGTCCAGGTACGGCCGTCGAAATAGTCCAGCACGGCCGCCTTCCAGTAGTTCGGCGTCTCGCTCTTGACCACCATCACCGTCTCGGCGCTGCGCTCCCAGTCGATCGGGCCGTAGCTGTGCTCCCAGTTGAAGCTGGTCCCGCCACCGGTGCCCCAGGACCAGGACTGGTAATCGACCAGCGCCTCACCCTGCTCGAAGCGCAAGGTGAACGGCACCGCAGCGATCAGCGCCAGGGCCACGAGCGCGGTGCCGCCCAGCACAGCCCGGCGCTCGATCGTCGG
>CAXMST010000196.1:0-12916 GCA_964196325.1 uncultured Acidimicrobiia bacterium | reverse complement strand
GATCCAGAGCGCCGGCGCGGGTCGTGCCGTCGACCTTCCGGGCTTCCCCGAGGTGCAGAGCTTTCTCGCCTTCATGCTGGCCGGCGCGATGGTTCAGGCGACGATGCTGGCGGGCAACACGGGCGGCATCGCGCTCGCGATCGATATCGAGATGGGCTTCACCGACCGGCTCCTGGCCGCCCCGATCCCCCGCTTTGCGATCGTCCTCGGGCGGCTGGCGGGCACCGCCGCACTGGGCCTGATCACGGGGATCTGGTTCGTCGCGATCGGTTTCATCTTCGGCGTCCGCTTCGAGGAAGGCGCACTGGGGGTCCTGCTGCTGCTCGCCCTCGTCGTCGGCTCGGCGATCGCCTTCGGCTCGATCGGCGCCGCGATCGCGCTGCGCACCGGGAGCGCCTCGGTCGTGCAGGGGCTGTTCCCGCTGATCTTCGTAGTCCTCTTCCTCTCCACCGCCTTCTTCCCCCAGGACCTGCTGCTCGAGCCCGCCAAGACGGTCGCCGAGTACAACCCGCTCAGCTTCATCGTCGACGCGATCCGCGACCCGGTCGTGTTCAGCTTCAGCGCCAGCGAGATGCTCAAGGGCCTGCTCGGCCTGGCGGTCGTCGGCGCAATCGGAATCATGTTCGCGGCCCGGGCCCTGCAGCATCGACTCAGGGTCGGCTGATGGGCTACGGGCTCCGAGCCGACCTGCTCACGATCCGGGTAATGATCCGGCGCTCGGCGAATGAGCTGCTGCGCGTGCCCGGCGCCTCGATCCCCGGGGTACTGGCCCCCACGATCTTCTTCCTCGGCCTGACCTCGGTATTCGGGAGCCTGACCTTGCTGCCCGGCTTCGACACCCAGAGCTACTCGAGCTTCCTGATCCCGGTCAGCTTGATGCAGGGCGCCGGGTTCACCGGGGCCGCGGTCGGCGTCAACCTCGCCCGGGACATCGAGAACGGGCTCTTCGACCGGTTCCTGGCCTCCCCCGCCCCCCGCTGGGTACTGCTGGTCGGGCTGGTTGGCTCGGCCAGCATCAGGGCCCTGGTGCCCGGCACGTTTCTGTTCGTGGTCGCGATGGCGATCGGCTCGAACTTCCCCGGCGCGCTCGGCCTCCTGATCGCGATCGTCGCGGTGATGGGCATGGGAGTCGTCGCCGCATGCTGGGGCGTGGCCTTGGCGCTCAAGTTCAAATCCCAGTCGGCGGCGCCGCTGATGCAGGCGGGGATGTTGGCCCTGATCCTGACCACGACCGCCTACGCCCCCCAGGAGCTGCTCACCGGCTGGCTGGCTGAAGTCGCCCGCTACAACCCGGCCACCCAGATCGTCGAGATGGCCCGCCAAGGCTTCATCGGCTCGGTCAGCTGGGCCGACACCTGGCCGGGGCTCGTCGCCATGGCCGGCTTCATCGTCGTGCTCGGCGCCTGGGCGCTGCGCGGCATGAGCAGAGCCGCCGACTGAGCCCCTCGGGGCGGAACCCAGGCTACTTGTAGCGGTAAGTGATCCGGCCGCGATCGAGGTCGTAGGGGCTGAGCTCGATCTTGACCCGGTCGCCGGGAAGGATGCGGATGTAGTGGCGGCGCATCTTGCCGCTGATGTGCCCGAGGACCTGGTGGTCGTTGTCGAGCGTCACCTTGAACATCGTGTTGGGCAGGGCTTCAGTTACCTCGCCCTCCATCTCGATTTTCTCTTCCTTCGACATGCGGCGGCGAAGGGTAGCGCTAATAAACCCGCTGCGCCCGCGCTCGGTGTCGCTCAGCGGCCTTTGAAAGTCGCTCTGCCTGGACCATCGGTGAGAAAGCTCTGCACCGCGCCCTTCAGATCCTCCGTATCAAACAGGGGGGCCGCGGTCTCGGCAGTCACTCGATCCGCCCCCTCGACGCCGCCGTCGAGGTAGGCGCGCACGATTCGCTTGGTCGCCTCGTGGGCGACGGTCGGCCCGGCGGCGAGGCTGTGCGCGAACTTGAGCCCCTTCTCAAGCAGGTCGTCCGCCGGAAGGACCCGGTTGATCACCCCCCACTCGAACATCTTCTCGGCCGGGTACAGGCCGCCGGTCATCACGAACTCACGGGCGCGGGCGGGGCCGGCACGCTCGGCCATCCGCTGCACCCCGCCGCCGAACGGGGTCAATCCGACGACCCGCTCGACCAGGCCGAACTGGGTGCCCTGGGCCGCCCAGATCATGTCGCAGGCGAGCGAGATCTCCAGCCCGGCCGTCAAACACAGACCCTGCACCAGCGAGAGCGTCGGGATCGGCAGTCGCTCGAAACAGGAGAGATCGGCGAGCGCCCGCGCCGCCAGCTCCCGACCCTCGGTCGAGTCACCGATCTCAGCGAAGGTGTGCACGTCGACGCCACCGGTGAAGATGTCCCCCTCGGCCCGCAGGACCATCGCCCGGGCGTCGGAGGCGGCGATCTCATCGCGGACCTCGCGCAGGCGCTCGAAGGTCCGATCGGCAAACAGGTTCAGGGGTGGGTCATCGAGCACAGCGATCGCGAGATCGCCGTCGCGCTCGACTCGGACGGGATCGGCGGATCCGGAGCTCATGCCGGGATCCTAATCCGCTCGGCGATCGCGGCAAGCTGCTCGCAGTCGGCCATCGCCTCCACCCTACCCATTCCCATCGAGGGCCTGCTGGCGAGCTCGCTGCCACTCGCCGAGGTGGCGCTCCGCGGCCGCGCGATCGGTGACCTCACCCGCGAACTGGGCCGCCGCCAGCTCACTGACGGCGGCGCCGATCTCCGCCCCCCCGACCCCAAGGAGCGACTCGATCTGGTTCCCGGCGAGCAACGGCGGCGGCGGTCCATGCCGCCCGAGCTCGACGGCCTCGGCAAGCATCTGCCGAGCCAGATCCAGATGGGCTGAGATCGCGGCCTGCGGCACCCTGGAGCCCTGGGCGGAGAGCCGGTCGGCAACCGTCAGCATCGTCACGTCGATCGCTTCCGAATCGGTCCGCGTCAGGTAGTCCCAGATCCGGCGACGGCTCAGGGGCGTCTCGTGGGTCATAAAGCCCAGGACCAGGTGGTGGCGGGTCAGCGCCGCGAGGTACTGGCCGAACCGGCGGCTGGTGTGCAGCTTGCGACAGAGCTCGAGCACCATCTCGGCGCCGACGCGATCGTGGCCGCGGAAACCGACCATTCCGCCGGTTTCGGTTCGCGTGGCCGGTTTGCCGATGTCATGGAGGATCGCCGCGAACCGGATCCCGTCGCGGCGGCTGAGCTGGTCCGCCAGGGGCTCGGCCAGCGCCGAGGCGACCGCCGGGGCCGCGTCGCCGGCGTAGCGCTCCAGATCCCGCTCGACCTCGAGCCAGCGCCTCAGGACTTCGATCGTGTGATCGTAGGTATCGAGGTGGTGGTTGCCGCTCTGTTCGACCCCGCGCAGGGCGTAGAGGTCCGGCAGCACCGTCTCGGTCAGTCCGAGTTGGTCGAGCAGTTCCAGGGCCCGCAACGGATCCTCACCGGCAACCATCCCGCGGAGCTCCGCGAAGCGCCGCTCGGGTGCCGCCTCGTTCACCCGCCGCGCGCCGGCAACGATCAGGCGGCGCGCCTGGGGCGTCGGCTCGAGCGCGAGGGCGGCGGCGAGCCGGGCCGCCCGCATCATCCGCAGCGGATCGGCTTCGAAGGCCCCCGCGAATGCCGGTCGCAGGGCCCGGGCCTCGAGATCGGCGAGGCCGCCGGTCGGGTCGATCGGGGCCCCGCCGGCCAGCGGCACGGCAATTGCGTTCACGGTGAAGTCGCGCAGGCCCAGGTCGGCCTCGATCCCGGGCCCGCGGAGCGCGGCGATGTCGACGGTGCCGGGGGCCGCCCCGAAGGCGACCCGCCAGGTCTTGAACTCACCCGAGAGCTCGAAGCGACTGCCGCCGAGCAGGCTTGCCGCGCGCGCGGCCAGCTCCCGGGGATCGCCGTCGGCGCTGAGGTCTATATCCCCGATCGGGCGTCCGAGCAATGCGTCGCGGACGGTCCCGCCGACCACCCAGACCCTGCTCGCCCCCAGGTCGGCCAGTCCGGCGCGCAGAGCCCTGAACCGGTCGCTGGCCGCTAGCGACGCCTCGATCCTGCAGCGGGGTTCATCGCCGCCGCTCACCGACGCTGCAGCCTCGGTACCCGCGATGAGATCCCGCAGGTGACCTCGTAGTTGATCGTGCCAAGGCGGCGCGCCCACTCCTCGGCGGTGATCCTGCCCTCGTCGCTACGCCCCAGCAGGACGGCCTCCTCGCCCAGGGTCACGCTCGGCTCCGGACCCAGGTCGAGGGTGATGTTGTCCATCGACACGGTCCCGACCACGGGGTAGCGACTGCCGGCGATCAGCACGTCGAAAGCATCGCCCAGGCCGCGCCGGTAGCCGTCCCCGTACCCGATCGGCACGGTGCCGACATAGGTGGGGCTCGAGGCCTTCCAGCGGCGTCCGTAGCCGGCACTCTGGCCGGGCTCGAAGCGGCCGATCCTTGCCACGTAGCTGCTCAGCCCCATGACCGGCTCGAGCCCACGGTAGGAGGGATCGGAGCCGAACGGATCGAGCCCATAGATCGCCACGCCGCAGCGCACGAGATCGAAGTGGGCCGCCGGCTCGCGCAGGGTCGCGGCGCTGTTGGCGGCATGCAAGGCGACGCCGTGGCGCTCCTTGGCCGACTCCCCGAGCTCAGTAAAGAGCTCCAGCTGTTCATCGAAGAACCCGGAGTCGCGCTCGTCGGCGGTCGCGAAATGGGTCCACAGGGCAGCGAGCTCGACCCGCGGCTCGGCCGCGGCCGCGGCCAGCAACCGCTCGAGCTCGGCCGGCTCGCGGAGGCCGAGTCGTCCCATCCCGCTGTCGTGCTTGACATGCAGACGCGGCCGCCGACCGAGCCGCTCCGCTCGGGCTGCGAGCGCCTCGAGAAAGCCCTGGTCCCAGACGGCCAGCTCCGCGTCAGCGCCAAGGGCAACGTCGAGCTCGGGGTCGGTGAGCGCGCCCATCAGGAGGATTCGGGCCTCGGGCTGCGCGGCGCGCAGCTCGAACGCCTCGCTCGCCGTTGCCACGGCGAGCATCGACGCCCCACCCCGCAGGGCAGCGCCCGCGGACTCGGCCATGCCATGCCCGTAACCGTTGGCCTTGACCACGGCGCAGAGCTCCGTCCCCGGAGCCAGCTCGCGACGCAGGCGCGCGCAGTTCCGAGTCAGGGCGCCGAGATCGATCCAGGCGGTGGCCCGTTGGAAGGCATCGGTCACCGTGCCAATCCCATCGGTAGCTCGGCGATCACGTCCGTGGCGATCACCGAGTCCACGCCGACCCCCTCGGCGGCCCGGCGGCCGGCGCGGGCGTGGGCCAGGACTCCGGCTGCGGCCGCCTCGAATGGGGCCAAGCCCCGCGCGATCAGCCCGGCGATCGTTCCCGAGAGCACATCTCCGGTTCCAGCCGTCGCCAGGCCCGGACTGCGAACTGCGTTGACCGCGATCCGTTCGCCGTCGGTGACGATCGTGTCCGAGCCCTTGAGGATCACGATCCCCTCGCACAACCGGGCGGCCGCCCGGGCCGAGTCCAGTCGGGCCGCGGAGATCGCCCTCGAATCACGTCCCAGAAGCCTGCCGAGCTCACCCTCGTGCGGGGTGATCAGAAGCGGTCGTCCGTCCCGGGCCGCGGCACCGAGGTCGGTGCCAAGCGCGTGCAGGCCGTCGGCGTCGATCAGGAGCGGGCCTTCGAGCTCGGCGATCAGCTGCCGGGCCAGCGCCGAGGCCCCCTGCTCCCGACCCAGCCCGGGTCCGAGCACAACCACATCAGCGCTGCGCGACCGCTGCAGGACGGCGGCGGCCGCCTCGGGCTCAAGACTCCCTGCAGAGTCGGCGACTCCGATCGTCATCACCTCGGTCAGCTTCACCTCAAGGATCGGTTCGAGGCTGGCCGGGACGGCTGCGGCCGCGTATCCCGCGCCGACGCGGATCGCGGCCTGCGAGGCCAGGTAGACCGCTCCGGTCAGCCCGCGAGAGCCTCCGACGATGAGCACGTTGCCGGAGCTGAACTTGTTCGAGCTGACCCCGCGGGAGGGCAGCAGGTCGAGCACGCTCTCCGCGATCGTCCCCGCACCGCCCGGGGCCGGAGCCTCGGCCGGAATCCCGATATCGACCGTGCGGAGCTCGCCGCTCGAAGAGCGACCAGGCTCGATGAAATGGCCGAGCTTGGCGCGGTGGAAGGTGACCGTCGCCGTGGCGCGCACGGCCGGCCCATCGACCACCCCCGTTGAGGCATCTACGCCGGAGGGGATGTCAACGGCGATCACCGGCGCCTCGGAAGCGTTGATCGCGGCGATAGCCGCGGCAGCCGGCTCGCGGGGGGCTCCGGAGAAGCCGGTCCCGAAGATCGCGTCGACGATCGCCCCGAGCGGCGCGAGCGCGGCGGACAGATCCTGGGATTGGGGTGGGTGGACGCTGCCCTCGAAACGGGCCAGGTTGGTCCTCGAGTCGGGGCTGAGGTGCTCCTGCTCCCAGAGCAGGAAGACCTCGATCTGGTGGCCCTGCTGCGCCAGAAGGCGAGCGACCACGAGCCCGTCGCCCCCGTTGTTGCCGCTGCCGCAGACGATCCCGATCGGCCCGGGCCGGGCCACGGTCGCGGTGGTCTCGGCCACCGCCGCGCCGGCCGTCTCCATCAGCTCCAGCGACGGAATCCCGCGCTCCTCGATCGCCCAGCGGTCTGCGTCCCGCATCGCGGCGGCGTCGAGCAGAGGTAGCAGCCATGTCGGCGGGTCCATAGCGCCGAGGGTAATGAACCCCCTCGACGTGAGGGCGGGGCGGATCAGTCCGCGGTCGGGCTGGCCACGACTGCAGCGGCCGCAAGCTCACGCGAGTGAGTTAGGGAGACCTTGAGCTCGAGCCCCAGCTCCCCGGCGCGACGAGCCGCGGCCCGGTGCAGCCGTAGGCCGGGCCCGCGCTCGCCGGCCACGACCTCGATGTCACGCAAAGGCAGGTGTCCCCCGAGTGCCTTGGCCGCCGCCTCCTTGGCCGCGAAGCGGGCCGCCAGATGGCGCCCTGGACGGGACCGGGCCCGAGCGTAGGCCAGCTCCCCGGGGGAGAACAGTCGCCGCGCCAGCCGGGGCCGGCGCTCGAGAGCGCGCTCTACCCGCTCGATCTCAATCAGGTCGATTCCCGGCCTCGCGGCCGAGCTCACGGCGTGATTGCGGCGGCAGGCGCGGCGCTGCCGCCACCCTCGCGCAGACCGAGGATCAAGCGACTCACCGTGCGGTCGTCGATGTCGGCGCTGCCGCCGGCCAGATACGCGAGCGACTCGAGCACCGGCTTCGCCTGTTGGAACTGGGGGTCGGCACCCTGACCGAGGTTCTCGACCAGGCTGATGATCGGTGGGAAGTCGAGGAAGAACTGCGGCTCGATCTCCTCACCGAGCGCAGCGCTCGCGGCTTCGTAGGAGCCGCTTCCCGAGAGCATCTGTGCGGGGGAAAGCACATCGTCCACGGTGGCGCCGAGGAAGGCGACCACGACCGTGCCGTCGCGCAACGCGACCTCAGCGCCGACAGGCGTGTCGGCACCAATCACCTGAAAGCCCTCAGCCGTCCTTGAAACCCGGAGGCCCGGCTGGCGCCCGAGCGCCCGGCCGAGCTGATTCAACGTATCCGCCGCCGCGTCGTCATCAGAGCTCTCGATCGTGATCCCGGCACCGATATTGAACGCGCTGGAGCCCTGCACGAACAGGGCCATGTCCCCGGCCCAGTCGAGATCCTTGTTCAGGTCGAGCCCGAGTTGGCGCTGCAGCTCCGCTTCGATATCGGGTAGCTGCGTGGGACCCGGCAGCGCCGTACCGCCCGGGAAGCTCTGGGCCGCATCCTCGAGCCCCCCCTCGAAGCCGCTGACGAGCGCATCGTAGCCACCGCTGATCGCCTCGCCGATCGAGGGCACGCCCAGCGCCAGCCAGGACTCGGCCGGTAGCGCGCCGATCAGGTCATCGCTGCTGATCCCGACGCCGACCGGTCCGCTGGCCTCGATCGAGAACGAGTCGGCAGTCGCCGCGCCGGAGAGAACGATCGGTCCCTCCTCGAGCGCCTCGGCCTGGTCGGCGGCCGCCGTGTCGAGGTCCTGCCGGGAGATCACCCCGGATCCGACCAGCTCATCGAACAGGCGCGGCGTGTCGATATAGGCAATGAACAGGCTTTCCTCGGGCGCGCTCGCCAGGGCGTCGGCCGCCTCGGTGTCATCAGCCAGCGACTCACCGTTGGAGGCGTCGACGACGGCTTTGAAGCCCGCGTCGGTGCCTGCCACCAGGTAGTCGCCAACGAAACCGAAGGCGCCATCGTCGTCGTCGAGGGTGTAGTCGACGCCCTCGTAGTTGGTGGCGGTCTGCATGACGTCGTCGGCCTCCGCCAACCGGTCGACGGCCTCCTGGGCGGCATCGGTATCGGTCACCGAAAGGATCAGGGCTCCCGAGGGCTCGCTGTCGAAATCGAGGAGGAAGCCGCCGGCGTCGCTGCCCAGCCACGGCGAGATGTCGTCCTCGTAGCTCAGGCCCTGCTCTGAAAGGCCCTCGTCGATCGCCGCGGGAAGCAGCCCACCCGGGTCCTCCTGGCCGCTGATCGTGCCGATCGCCGAGAGCAGCCCGTCGAGCTGCTCGCCCTCGGGCCGGACCACGGCATCGAGATAAATCGGGACCCCGCCGGGCACGAGGGTGGCGGTGCCCGGACCAGCTTCGCCGGCGCCCTCGTCGTCGCCGCAGGCGGCGAGCGCCAGCGCGGCAAGGGCCGCGATTGCGACCGAGAGGATGCGGACAGCGGTGCGGCTTGGCCTGCTCATCGGCGCCATCCTAGCCACTCACGCTAAATCCCGGACGCCCCGCGCAGGCTACTCAACGGTGACGGTCTTTGCCAGGTTTCGCGGCTGATCGACATTGAGCTCGAGCAGGCGCGCCGTGTGGTAGGCGAGCAGCTGCAACGGCACCACAGCCAGGATCGGCTGCAGGATCCAGTCGGTGCGCGGTACGAAAATTGTCTGATCCGCTGCCTCGGCGACGAGATCCGACCCCTCGGTTGCGATCGCGATCACGTCAGCACCACGCGCCCGGACCTCGGCGATGTTCGAGAGCATCTTCTCGAGGATCGGGCTGTCGGTAGCGACGCAGACCACCGGCGTCGACTCGTCGAGCAGCGCAATCGGACCGTGCTTCATCTCCCCGGCGGCGTAGGCGTCGGAGGGGATATAGGTGATCTCCTTCATCTTCAGAGCCCCCTCCAGGCAGACCGGCAGGGAGATGTTGCGGCCCAGGTAGAGGAAGAAACGGCCCTCGAAGTGCGAGCGGGCGACGGCACGGACCCGCTCCTCGGTGGACCGGATCGTCTCCTCGATGTGATGCGGCAGGGCCTTCAGCTCGGCGATCAGCTCGGCGATCCGGGCTGCGGAAAGCTGCTCGCGAGCCTGCGCGAGCCAGAGCCCGAGCAGATACATCGCCGCAACCTGGCTCGTGAAGGTCTTGGTCGCCGCGACCCCGATCTCGAGCCCGGCACGGGTGAACAGCACGGAGTTCGCGTCGCGCGTGGCCTGGCCGCCCATCACGTTCGTCAGCGCGATCACATGAGCCCCGCGCTCGCGCGCCAGCCGCATCGCCGCGAGCGTGTCCGCGGTTTCTCCCGATTGCGTGATCCCGATCACCAGATCGTCCTCGCTCAGCACCGGGTCCCGGTAGCGGAACTCGGAGGCGACATCCATCTCCACCGGTATGCGAGCCCAGTGCTCGATCGCGTAGCGCCCGATCAGGCCGGCGTGGTAGGAGGTGCCACAGGCAACGATCACCACACGGCGCAGGCCGGCGAGACGCTCGGGGGAGAGTTCGAGCTCGGGCAGCTCCACCCCATCGACGCCGGGGAGCCGGTCGGTGATCGTCTCCGCCACCGCGGCGGGCTGCTCATGGATCTCCTTCATCATGAAAGTCGGGTAGCCGCCACGCTCGGCTGCCTCCTCGTCCCAGGTGACCTCCTCGATCTCGCGCTCGAGCCGGGCCCCATCCGCGTCGGTGACCGTGACCCCGTCAGGCGTGATCATCACGATGTCGCCGTTCTCGACCTGCATCACTCGTCGCGTCTCCTTCAGAAACGCGGGGATCGCGGAGGCGAGGAAGCTCTCGTGCTCGCCCAGGCCGGCGATCAGCGGACACTCCTGGCGGGCGCCGACCAGCAGGTCGGGATGATCGGCGTGCATGGCGACGAACGCGTAGTGGCCGCGCAGATCCGCGAAGGCCGCGCGGACCGCCCCGGGGAGATCACCGTCGTAGTGGCGCTCGATCAGGTGGGCCACGATCTCCGCGTCGGTCTCGGAGCTGAACTCGTGGCCCTGGGCGGTCAGCTCGCGGCGCAGCTCGGAGTGGTTCTCGACGATCCCGTTGAGGACGATGTGAACGCGGTCGGTGCAGTCGCGGTGCGGGTGGGCATTCTCCTCGCTGACCCGCCCGTGAGTTGCCCAACGCGTATGGGCAAGTCCGATCGTGGCCTCGGCCTCGGCCACCGCCACCGATCCACTCGCGGCGGCCCGTTCGACGGCCAGACGCAGATTGGCGAGGTTGCCGACCGAGCGCACGGTCTCGATCTGCCCACCTTCGAGCAGGGAGAGACCGGCGGAGTCGTATCCGCGGTACTCGAGCTTCTGCAGGCCCTCGATCAACAGATCGCGACATGGCCTGCCGCCCACATATCCGACGATGCCGCAGATAGGTTCTCCCGGGTCTCCGGTGCCATCCGGGTTGAGGTCAGCCTGATGCCGGCTCGGCTTCCCGAAAGGTTAGAGGCAGTTGCAAGATCCAACGCCGGGCGAGACCCCACGGTTGCCGGCGCCAGAGCTCAGCGCAAGGCCCGCTCGGCCTCCTGGACGAGGCGAGCCAGGACCGCCTGACACTCATCCTCGTCGGGCCCCTCGACCATCACCCGGATCAGCGGCTCGGTCCCGGACGGGCGCACGAGCACACGACCGCGACCTTCGAGCGCGGCACCCTCGCGGCCCACTGCCTCCCACAGCCCGCGGGCGCCGGCGAGCGCCTCACGGCTGGGGATCGAGACATTCTCGAGGTACTGCGGCAACCTCTGCAGGGGGCGCACCTCGTCGAGCCGCCGCGCGCCCAGCGCTCGGGTGACCAGCAACGCCGCCGCGAGCCCATCTCCAGTCGCGGCAAATGGCGTCCAGATGATATGCCCGGATTGCTCGCCGCCGATCGTCCAGTCGCGCCGCACCAGCTCCTCGATCACGAAGCGATCCCCGACCTGTGTCGTCGCCACCTCGATCCCGGCTTCGGCCATCGCTGTGTGGAAGCCGTAGTTGGTCATCACGGTGACCACCGTGCCCCCGCCAAGCTCGCCAACCTCCTGGAGATGCAGGGCGGCGAGGGCGACGATCTCGTCGCCGCCGAACTCCCGACCGTCCCCGGCGACGGCGAGCACGCGGTCGCCGTCGCCGTCGAAGGCGAAGCCGATCTCAGCCCCCTCGCGGAGCACGGCCTCCCGAACGTTGTCGAGGTGGGTCGAGCCGCAGCCCTCGTTGATGTTGCGGCCGTCGGGCTCGGTGGCGATCGCGATCACGTTGGCGCCAAGTGCCTCGAACGCGGCCGGGGCCACCCGGTGAGTCGCGCCGTTGGCGCAATCGAGCACGATCCGGCGGCCGCTGAGATCGTGGCCGAAAGCGAGCGCGAGCTCGCGCAGATAGTCGTCCCGGGCTCCCTCGAGGCGGCGAATCCTTCCCGCCGCTGCCGAGCTCGTCGGCCCTGCGGCGACGCGGGCCTCGACCCGCAACTCGGCGTCATCGTCGAGCTTGCGTCCGGCCCCGTCGAAGAACTTGATTCCGTTGTCGGTCCAGGCGTTGTGGGAGGCGCTGACGACGGCCGCCAGATCGAGACCGTGGCGGCGGGCCAGGATCGCGGCAGCCGGCGTCGGCAGCACCCCGCCCAGGAACACGTCGGCGCCCATCGCCGCCATCCCTGCCGCCAGCGCGGACTCGAGCACGTGGCCCGACTCCCGCGTGTCCCGGACGATCAGGGCCTGCGGGCGTTCGGCATCGACTTCGGCCGCGGTCGCCCGACCGAGCGCCAGCGCCAACTCCGGCGTCAGCTTCTCGCCGACCGGCCCTCGGACCCCATCGGTCCCAAACAGCTTGGTGCCTTCGCCCACGACGTTGGAGATGGAATCAGATACGGGTCCGAGGCGGGCCGCCCGAGCGGGCGGCGTGCGACGCGTTTCCCGGGATCGCTCAGCGCTTGCTGAACTGCGGCCGCTTGCGGGCCTTCTTCAACCCGGCCTTGCGGCGCTCCTTGCGGCGGGCGTCACGAGTCAGCATGCCGCGCCGCTTGAGATCCGCCCGGAGCTCAGGATCGAGATCGCAGAGCGCTCGGGCGATCCCGTGCCGGACGGCGCCGGCCTGCCCGGAGATACCGCCGCCGTGCACCCGGATCTTGAGGTCGACGCTGCCCTCGTAGCCCGAGGTAACCAGCGGCTGGCGTGCAAGGGTTTGATGGAAGGCTCGGGGAAAGTACTGGTCGAGGCCGCGACCGTTGACCTCGATCGCGCCCTCACCGGCGCGCAGCACGACGCGGGCGATAGCGCTCTTGCGCTTGCCGGTCGCCTGAATCGTCGCGTCGGCCGGAACCGCGACCGTGGCTCGGCTTGGAGTCTCATCCTCGTCAGCCTCCTGGACGGCGTCACGACTCGCCCGCTCCTCGGCCTCAGCCTGAGCCCGTGCCTTCTCCTCGGCGGTCAGCTCGCGCTCTTCGGTGATCGCGATCGGCTCGAGGTTCTCGCCGGGGACCGACTCCCTCCTGGCGGCGGCCGGTGTCTGCGGCTGCTCAGCGGGCTCGGGAGCGGCCTCGGGGGCCGTCTCCGCCGCGGCCTCGGGCTCGGGGGCCGTCTCCGCCGCGGCCTCGGGCTCGGGGGCCGTCTGGGCCTCCGGCTCGGGCTCGGGCGCCGTCTCGGCCTCCGGCTCCTGCTCCGGCTCGGGCT
>CAXMST010000195.1:0-34518 GCA_964196325.1 uncultured Acidimicrobiia bacterium | reverse complement strand
GTACGGTCGGAGTCGAATCAACTCCGCCGGGGCCGATCGGGCGGTCGGGGGGTCAGCGGGCGGCGTCTTGCTGGAACCAGGCGACGGTGGTCTCGATCGCGGCCTCGATCGGCGTTGCGTCGGCGCCGAAGGTGTGGCGGTAGCTGGAATCGTCGAACAGGTACGGCCGCTCGAACTGGTACAGCATCTCGATCAGGCCCCGCGTGTCGGCGTTGGTCAGGCCCCAGGGCCCGGAGCAGCAGTCGTGGCGCCGTCTGCGGTCGGGCATCACTCCCCGCGGCCGCCAGCGCCAGCTCGACGATCTCGCTGGTCGTGCGCGTCTCGGGGCAGGGCAGATGCCAGACCCGCCCGAGTGGCTCCTCGCGTTGGCCCAGGGTGGCGAGTGCAGCGCCGATGTCGGGCAGGTAGGCGTAGGTGTGCGGCAGGTCAGGGTCGCCCAGTAGCTGCGGACGCTTGCCGGTCACGAGCCGCGTGAAGACCTGATCGCCGAGCGCCGAGGTGCGGCCGAGGGGGCCGAAGAAGTCGGGCGCTCGCCCGACGGCCAGTCGCAACCGGCCCGCATCGCTTTCGGCCTCGAGTTGCTCGGCCAGCCGCGCTCGCAGCTGCCCTTTTTCGGTCTTCGCGGCGTAGGGCAGCTTCTCGGTCATCAAGGTCGGGCCGACGTCCCCGTACATGTAGACGTTGTCCATCTGGGCCAGCTTCGCCTCCTGCTGAACGGCGACCTCAGCGACATTGCTCCAGACCGGGGGGAACAGCTCGGCCCACCTGGCGTACGGAGCCGAGAGGCAGCTGTAGATTCCGCTCGCTCCCCGGCAGGCGTCGGCGACCGAGTCGCGGTCGAGCGCGTCGGCTCGGACCTGTTCGACCTCAGTAGGCAGATGGCCGGCGCCGGTCCGGCTCACCGCGCGGACGGGCTGCTCGGCGGCCAGCAGCGCTTCGATCAGCGCGGTCCCAACGCCCCCCGGCCCCAGAACGACGTGCAGCTCGCCGCTCAAAAGCCGCGCTTTTCGCGAGCCTCGGCGAGCGAGCGCATCAACGCCGGGTCGCGCTCATGAACTGCGCTCCGCACCCTATGACCGTGCCAGCCCAGCAGCGCAGCGAGGATCACCGCCACGATCGTCCAGGGGAGTATGTCGTCGGGGCTGAAGACCCCCATGAACCAGCCGAAGATGTAGAGGACGACGACACCGGCGCTGAGCGCCCAAAACCAAGGCCCGACGATCTCGAGAACTCGACGCATCGGTGACATCTCGGAGCGAACATACGCCTCTGCGGGCCCGCCGGGAACCGGTCCGACCCCCGATCCGGACTGTGGCAAACCACAGAACCGCGCCCGATCGGGGTAGGGTCAAGCCGATGACCGACCCGGCCCAGCTCACCGCCGCCGTTGCCGCGGTCGTCAACGACTGCCTCCACGTCAAGGAGGGTGAGGAGGTGCTGGTCGTCGCCAACCCAGCGACCCTGGGCCTCGGGGAGCGCCTGCGTGGCGAGGCGGGGCGCCTCGGCGCCGACGCGGTTCTGGCCTTGATGGCCGAGCGTGCCTCCCATGCCGCCGAGCCTCCCGCGAGCATCGCGGCCGCGATGGCCGCCGCCGACGTCGTCCTCGCGCCGACCGTGCAGTCGCTCTCCCACACCGCCTCACGCAAGGCGGCATCGGACGCCGGCGCCCGGATCGCGACCCTGCCGGGGGTCACGGAGGAGATGCTGGCCAGGGTGATGAGCGCGGACATGGCCGAGCTGCGTCGCAACGGAGACGCGGTCGCCGAGCTGCTCACCGAGGCCGCCGAGGCCCGAATCACCTGCGCCGACGGCTCCGACATGCGCTTCGGCCTCGAGGGCCGTGCCGCGATCCCTGATGCGGGCCAGCTCGGTGCCCCGGCTGCCTTCGGCAACCTGCCCTGCGGTGAGGCCTTTATCGCCCCAGTCGAGGGAACCTGCGAGGGGACCCTGGTCGTCGACGGCACGATCGCAGGGGTGGGCATCCCTGCCAAACCGGTGACGATGCGGATCGCGGACGGCAGGCTCGTCGAGGCGAGCGGCTCCGAGGGCGAGCAGCTGCTGGCGCTGTTGACCAAGCACGGCGAGATCGCGACCACCGTCGCCGAACTCGGCATCGGCACCAACGAGCAGGCCAAGCTGACCGGCAACGTGCTCGAGGACGAGAAGATCCTGGGCACCGTTCACGTCGCCTTCGGCGCCTCAGCCGCGATCGGCGGAACCGTGCAGGTCCCGGTGCACCTGGACTGCGTGGTGATGAAGCCGACCGTCGAGGTGGGCGGCACGACCGTTGTCGGGGCGGGCGAGTTCCTGCTCTAGGTCCGGCCTGGTCGTGAGCGCGCTGTGAGTCGCGACTCGGTCACGCCGCTGCTTGCAGTTCCCAACCTCTCGGTCGGGCCCGACCCCGACGGACGCGGCCCGCTGGCGGCCCTGACCGCGGCCTTTGCGAACGATGCCGCGTTGCTCGACTCCCACAGCGATGCCACGCACGGCCGCACGGTGCTGACGCTCGCCGGGCCCCCGCAGGGGCTTGGCGCCTCGTTGCTCGCGGGAGCCGAGGCCGCGATCGACTCGCTCGATTTGAGCGCCCACGCGGGCGCCCACCCCAACATCGGGGCCCTCGACGTCGCCCCGATCGTCTACCCCGATCCCGGCCAGGCCGCCAGTGCCGAGTGGCTCGCGCGCAAGGCCGCAGCGGCGCTGGGGGAGTTGGGCCTGCCGGTCTTCCTCTACGGGGCTCTCGCCCGCTCGGCGCCGCGGGCCGAGCGCCACTACTTTCGGCGCGGCGGGCTCACGGCGCTCGGGCAGCGAATGCGATCCGGCGAGCTGGAGGCCGACTTCGGCCCGGCCCAACCCCATCCCAGCGCCGGCGCAGTGATGGTCACCGCCCGCCCACCCCTCGCCGCCTTCAACGTTGAGCTGGAGGGCCTCGATGATCAGCAGGGGAAGGCGCTCGCCGCGGAGCTGCGCGAATCGGGCGGCGGCCTCGAGGGCGTGCGCGCGATCGCGATCCGACTGCCCTCCGGCCGCGAGCAGATCTCGACCAACGTGCACGATCCGGCGGCGCTGCCGCTCGCCGCCGTGGTCGCGGCGATCCGTGATCTTGCCGAGCCGCGGGGCGCGGTTGCGCTAGCGGCGGAGCTGGTCGGACTGGTGCCGGAGGCCGGCCTCGCGGGCTTCCCGGGGGATCTGCCCTGGCGCGGAGGCGATCCCGCCGAGCGAACGATCGAGGGGCGGCTCGCCGAGCTGGCCCGTCAGCGAGGACCCGCGGCCGACGGTTGATTAGGCTCTAGGAATGCCAGGCAAGTCGAAGCCCCGCAAGCGCAAGCACCGCGGCACCCAGACGGGTGCGATCGATCGACGCGGGCGCACCCGTCCGCGCAATCGCCAGGAGGCGATGTCCCAGGCCCGCAGCAAGGGTGGGGGTGTCGACCGCCGCTCACAGATGCCTACCTGGAATGGGGCGATCAAGCGCGGCCTGTTCTTCGCGGCGCTGCTCTTGCCGCTCTCAACTTTGCTCTTCAAGCAGCCGATCTCCTCCGCGATCGTGCTGACCGTGATCGCGGCCCTGTTCTACATCCCACTCGGTTTCTACACGGACCGCTTTTTCTACCAGCGTCGTGTGGCACGCGCTCAACGCCAAAAACAGCAGGAAAAAGAGGAGGCCTAGCGGGCTGCGCGGCGCAGTAACCTGGGCACGCTCAATGGACCTACGCAGCCTCACCGTCGGCCCGGTCGCCGAGAACAGCTACATCTTCCGCAAGGAGGGTTCCGACAAGGGCCTGATCATCGACCCGGGCGAGGAGGCCCCGCGGCTGCTCGCAGCGATCTCCGAGCTCGGCATCGAGCTCGAGGCGATCCTTCTCACCCACTGCCACTTCGACCACATCGGCGCGGTCGCGCCGGTCGCTGAGGCTACCGGCGCGCCGGTCTACTGCCCCGAGCTGGAGGTCCCAGTGCTCGCCGACATCATGGCCTTCGTCCCGTACGCCGGCTTCGGTCCCTACGACAGCTATGACGCCGACGAAACCGTTGCCGGCGGTGAGCGCTTGGAGTTGGCCGGCTTCGAGATCGACGTGCTCTTCACCCCGGGGCACAGTCCGGGGCACGTCACCTACTCGATCAAGGACGAGGCCGCGCTTTTCAGCGGTGATGTGCTCTTCGAGGGCTCGGTCGGACGGGTCGATCTGCCGGGCGGCGACTGGCCCACGCTCGAGCGCTCGATCCAGGGCCTGGTCGACGCGCACCCGAACGAAACGACGGTCTACCCAGGCCACATGGGGATCACGACGCTTGGTGCCGAGCGCGCCTCGAATCCGTTCCTCGCCTCGTTGCGGTGAGCAGGAGCCTGCACAGCGCTCCGAAGGGTACCTTCGACATCCTGCCTGAGCAGGAAGCTGCCCGGAATCTCGTCGCCGAGCACGGCGCGCAGCTGCTCGACTCGGCGGCATACGGGCGGATCGAGACGCCGGCGTTCGAGGAGACCGAGTTGTTCGCATGCGGGGTGGGGGAGAGCACCGACATCGTCAGCAAGGAGATGTTCAGCTTCGACGACCGCGCGGGGCGCCCGCTGACCCTGCGGCCGGAGGGTACGGCGGCGATCTGCCGGGCCTACGTCGAGCACGGCATGCACAAGGATCCACAGCCGGTCAAGCTCTGGTATGCGGGGCCCTTCTTCCGCGCCGAGCGCCCGCAGAAGGGTCGCTACCGCCAGTTCAACCAGATCGGGGCCGAGGCGATCGGCACCGACAGCCCGCTCGCCGACGCAGAGCTGATCGTGCTCCTCGATGAGTTGCTGCGCGGGCTTGGGATCACAGATCTCGAGCTGCGGCTCGGCAGCCTCGGTTCGCCGCCGGCCAGGGCGGCCTACCGCGAGGAGCTGCGCGACTACCTGGTCGGCCATCAGGGCGAGCTCTCGGAGGAGGTCCGGGGGCGGCTCGGTTCCAATCCGCTGCGGGCCTTCGACTCCGACCACCAGGGCACCAGGGCGGTCATGGCCGAGGCGCCGACAATGATCGAGCGGCTCGAAGGGGAGGACGCCGAGCACTTCTCCACGGTGCAGCGGCTGCTCGACTCGACAGAGATTCCCTACCGGCTCGACCCCTCGCTGGTCCGCGGCCTCGACTACTACACCCGGACGGTGTTCGAATTCACCTGCCCGGCGCTGGGCGCGCAGTCCGGGGTAGGCGGGGGCGGCCGCTACGACGGTCTGGTCGAGGTTCTTGGTGGTCCGCCGACCCCGGCGGTCGGATGGGCCGCGGGGGTCGAACGGATCCTGCTGGCGATGGACGAGTCCCCACCTGCGCCGTGCGCCGAGGTGTTCGTCGTCTCCGGGCACCAGGAGGAAGCCTTCGAGCTCGTGACCGGACTGCGCCGGCACCGGATCTCGGCCCAGCTCGATCTCACCGGCCGGGCGTTCAATGGCCAGATGAAGCAGGCGAACCGCTCCGGCGCCCGTTTCGCGGCGATCCTCGAGCACGACGGCACCGTCAAGCTCCGCGAGATGGAGAGCGGCGAGCAGCGCGAGGTCGACCCGGCGGCCTTGGCCGAGACCGTGATCGCGGCGCGCGAAACCGAGTAGGCACCGGCCGCCTCACGTGACTCGCCGGCGGACGCGCCCGCGTGGCGCGGCTGCGAGACTGCCCCGGATGCAGGCCCCGAACCCAGAACCAAACTTCCCCGCCCAGCGGGGCAACAGCTACCGCGACAGCTGGTGCGGGGAGGTGACCACGAGCAAGGTCGGAGCCGGCGCCAGGGTCGCCGGGTGGGTCCATAGGCGCCGTGATCACGGCGGTCTGATCTTCATCGACCTCCGCGACCGCACGGGTCTCGTCCAGCTCGTCTTCGACCCTGACGAGCTCGCAGCCGAGCAGTTCGAGGCCGCCCATCGGCTCCGGGCCGAAGACGTGGTTACGGCCGCCGGCGCGGTGGTCGAGCGTGAGGCGGAGCACGTCAACCCCGAGCTGCCGACCGGGGCCTGGGAGATCCGGGTCAGCGCCTTCGAGCTGCTCTCCGACGCCGAGACCCCGCCCTTCGCGATCGAGAGCTGGTCGGGCGAGGCTGGGGAGGAGGCCCGCCTGCGCCACCGCTACCTCGATCTGCGCCGCCAGGGGATGCGCGAGGGGATCGAGCTGCGCTCACGGCTGCTGCGGGCCATGCACGAGTTCCTCGACAGCGAGGGCTACCTCGAGATCGAGACTCCGGTCCTGACCCTTTCGACGCCGGAGGGGGCGCGCGACTTCCTCGTGCCCTCGCGACTGCGGCAGGGCTCGTTCTACGCCCTTCCCCAATCCCCGCAGCTGTTCAAGCAGCTGCTGATGGTCGCGGGGTTCGAGCGCTACTACCAAATTGCCCGCTGCTTCCGCGACGAGGATCTGCGCGCCGACCGCCAGCCAGACTTCACCCAGCTCGACATCGAGATGTCCTTCGTCGAGGTCGAGGACGTTCTCGAGGCAAACGAGCGCCTGATTGCCCACGTGCTCGCGGCCGCCGGGATCGAGGTGACGCTGCCGCTGCCGCGCATCAGCCACGCGGAGGCGCTCGCCCGCTTTGGGACCGACAAGCCCGACACGCGCTTTGGCCTCGAGCTGGTTGACGTCAGCGCGGCCCTGGCCGAGACCGAGTTCAAGATCTTCGCCGGCACGATCGCCTCCGGCGGTGCCGTCAAGGGGATCAACGCGGGCAAGCGTGAGGTGCCGCGCTCCGAGCTCGACGGGCTGATCTCAGAGGCTCAGGAGCTGGGGGCCAAGGGCCTGGTCTGGGCCTTCCGCGAGGGAGATGGCTGGCGCTCGCCCACCGCCAAGTTCCTCAGCCCGCAGGAGCTGGCGCGCCTGAACACGGCGTTTGGCGCCGAGCAGGGCGATCTCCTACTTCTCGTCGCGGACGCGGTTCCCGTCGCGAACGAGGTGCTCGGGGGGCTGCGCAAGCGACTGGCCGAGCGCTGGGGCCTGATCGGCGAGGGGGAGCACGCGCTCTGCTGGGTCCTGGACTGGCCGCTTCTGGAGTGGAACGAGCGGGAGCGGCGCTGGGTCGCCCTGCATCATCCCTTCACGGCGCCCGCCGGCGAGCTCGACGACGAGGACCCCGGGGCAGCGCTGACCGATGCCTACGACATGGTCTGGAACGGTTCGGAGATCGGTGGCGGCTCGATCAGGATCAACGACCCCGAGCTCCAGCGGCGCGTGCTCGCGATCCTCGGCATCGACGCCGAGGAGGCCGAGGCGCGCTTCGGATTCCTGCTCGAGGCGCTCACCTATGGGGCGCCGCCGCACGGCGGCATCGCCTACGGGGTCGATCGGATCGCGGCCCTGGCCCACGGCAGCGAGTCGATCCGCGACGTGATCGCCTTCCCGAAGACCGCTTCCGGCGGCGACCCGCTGACGGGCGCGCCGGCACCGGTGGACGCCGAGCAGCTGCGCGAGTTGGCGATCGCAAGCCTGGCCAAGGCCCGACCGACCGAATGAGTGGGGACGCGGGCGGGCGCGAGCCCGCAGTGGCCGGGGCGATCGGATGAGCGTCGCGCGCCTTCCGGACGAGCAGCTGGTCCGGCTCGCGCTCGAGGCGATCGGCGACAGCGCCCCTGAGAGGCTGCTGCCGCTACTCCACCCCGATGTAAAGATCCTCACGCAGCGCGGGCGCCACGTCGGGGTCGATGCGGCGATGGCGTGGGCGTCAAAGGGCTACGACCATCTGCAGCGGCGCTTCGAGCTCGACCGGATCACTGGGCTCGGGGACGGGCTGCTCGGTATCGGCCGGGTCGAGTACGTGTGGACCGAGACCCGTGAGGTCGGGGATTCGAGCCCCGCGTTCCTTGCGATCCGCCGCACCGACGGGCTGCTCTCCCACCTCTCTCTGCACGACGACCGCGAGTCCGCGGCTGCGGAGCTCGATGGCTGAGCAGGTCGCGTCCGCCGGTTGCTACCTTGAGTTGCGAACCCGAGCCTGTTCGACAGTCTCTCTTTCCGTGAACCAACGCAAATGGCTAGGGGATGGAGTTCCGGGGCGCCGTGCGCGGCAGTTCCGCCGATTCCCCACCTGTTCCCACAGGTTCTACAGCCGAGAGGCACCGGCAGGTTGGGGTTCGACCTACCTTGCCGCCACGGACTCACTGACCGGGCGCGGGCAGCGCCTATGAACGAGGCACTCGAGCATTACAGTCGCGACCGCTCCCACCTGGGTGAGCCGCTGCCCGGTTCGCACCGAGGCGAGGCCGGCGGCGCGGTCTGCGGCGATCGGCTCTCGCTCTCGTTCCAGCTCGAGGGCGGTCGGCTCCTTGGACTGCGCTCGGGAGCCAGCGGCTGCGCAACGGCTCGCGCGGCGATCGCCGCGGCGGCCGAGCTGCTTGACGGCGTCGCCCTGGGCGACGCGGCGCGGCTTTCCTCGCCCGTGATCGAGGCCGAGTTGGGCGGCCTCAGCCCGGTCGGCATCCACGCGGCCGAGCTCGCGGCCGACGCGGTGCATCGGGCGCTGGGGGCGGCTGCGCTCTCCGGCGCGCCGCTGCTCGATCCGCCCGCTGCTGCGGGGGCCGAGCGCGTCTTGGTCGCGATGAGCGGCGGTGTGGACAGCGCCGTCGCCGCCCATCGCGAGCTCGAACGCGGGGCCGAGGTCATCGCGATCACCCTGGAGCTGTGGTCGGACCCGGCGAACGACGGAGAACAGAGCTGTTGCTCGCCGCAGGCTGTGCGCCTGGCCCGTTCGGTGGCCCACGAGCTCGGCATCCCCCATCTGACGGTGGATCTACGCGATCGCTTTCGGGCCGGTGTCGTCGCCCCGTTTCTCGCCGGATATGAGGCCGGCCGTACACCCAACCCCTGCGTGCGCTGCAACGGCCAGATCCGACTCGAGCCGATGGTCGAGATCGCGGAGCGGCTTGGGGCGGTTGGCCTCGCCACGGGCCACTACGCGAGCGTCCGGGGAGACACAGACGGGCCGCTGCTGGCGCCGGCCGCCGATCCGGCCAAGGATCAGGGCTACATGCTTGCGGCGCTGCCGCCGGAGCTGCTCGGCCGGCTGCGCTTCCCGCTCGGTGATCTGACCAAGCCCGAGGTGCGACGGATCGCTGAGCGGGCGGGTATCGGAGTCGCCTCCCGAGCGGAGAGCCAGGATCTCTGCTTTCTGGCGGGGGAGGGCAAGACCGGCTTCCTGGCTCGCCACGGTGGTCTCGGGGAGCGCCCCGGCGAGATCGTGGACAGCCGGGGCCGGCGGCTCGGTCGCCATTCGGGACATCAGAACTTCACCGTCGGCCAGCGCCGGGGCCTGCGGATCGGAGCTTCGGAGGCGCTGTACGTGCTCGCCACCGACGCCGCCTCCAATCGCGTCGTTGTCGGTCCGGTGGCGGAGCTGCAGGGCGCCAGCGTCGAGCTCGACGCGGTCGTCCTGCACCGTCCGGCGGAGCGCGTCGACGCGGTCCGGCTCCGTTCGCACGCGCCGGTCGTGCGCTGTGAGCTCGATCCGCCCGAGGGTGAGAGGGTCGGCGAGGGTGCCTGGCGCCTGGCCCTTGAGCGCCCGGTCCGGCGTCCCGCTCCGGGCCAGACCGCCGTCTTGTATGCCGACAAGGCGATCGTCGGCCATGGGGTCGTCGCTTAGCCCGGTCGGGGCGGCGAGCGCGTCGGCCGCCCGGGGCATCACTAGCCTTCTCGGGGTGAACTCGGCCGAGATCCGCGAGACCTTCCTGAGCTTCTTCGAGGAGCGCGAGCACCTGCGCCGCCCCTCGTCCTCACTGGTGCCCGCGGCGCATGATCCGACCGTGCTGCTGACCACCGCCGGGATGCAGCCCTTCAAGCCTTACTTCATGGGCTTGGAGCGCCCCCCGGGGCCGCGCTTGACCAGCGCCCAGCGCTGCTTTCGGACCACCGATATCGAGGAGGTCGGGAACACAGCCCGGCACTTGACCTTTTTCGAGATGCTCGGCAACTTCTCGATCGGGGACTACTTCAAGCAGGACGCGATCGGCTTCGGCTGGGAGCTCTCCCTCGGGGGTTTCGGTTTTGATCCGGAGCAGATCTGGGTGACCGTGTTTGCGGGCGACGAGGAGCTCGGCCTCGGCCCGGACGAGGAGGCGATCGCGATCTGGCGCGCGCTGGGTGTGCCGGAGGGGCGGATCGTGCGGCTCCCACGCTCGGAGAACTTCTGGCAGGCGGGGCCCACCGGTCCCTGCGGGCCCTGCTCGGAGATGTATCTCGACCGCGGCGAGCAGTTCGGGGGCCCCGGCGATCTCCCCGGCGACGACAGCGACCGTTTCCTCGAGTACTGGAACCACGTCTTTATGACCTACGAGCTGCACGAGGACGGCTCGCTGACCGATCTGCCCGCGAAGAACATCGACACCGGCATGGGGCTGGAGCGGATGGCGGCGATCCTCCAGGACGTTCCGTCGGTCTTCGACACGGATCTCTTCCAGCCGCTGATCGCGCTCGCCGAGGAGATGTCGGGAATCGGTTACGACGCGGCCGGGCCAACTCATTTCCGGGCGATGCGGATCATCGCCGACCACGTGCGCGGCTCGGTCGAGCTGATCGCCGACGGCGTCGTGCCCTCGAACGAGGACCGCGGCTACATCCTGCGGCGGCTGATGCGGCGGGCAATCCAGCAGGGTCGGGTGCTCGGGCTTGAGTCCCCATACCTGGGTCGCTTCGCCGAGAGCGTGATCGAGATGCTGGCCGACGTCCACCCCCAGCTCGAGGCCGAGCGGGACACGATCCTCGGCTGGATCGAGAGGGAGGAGGAGAGCTTCGGGCGGACCCTGGAGCGGGGAACCGACCTCCTTAACGCGCTCATCGACGACGCGCAGTCGACCAAGACCTCGTGGATCAGTGCCGAGGACGCCTTCCAACTCCATGACACCTACGGCTTCCCCTACGAGATGACCAAGGAACTGCTCGCTGCCGAGGGGCTCTCGGTCGATGACGCCGGCTTCGAGGCTCTGATGGATCAGCAGCGCGAGCGCGCCCGCAGCGGCGGCACCAGTGTGATGGCCGACCGCCACGATGCGGTCTTCTCATTCGTCGACTCGGCTCCACCCTCGCGGTTCGTCGGCTTCGAGGAGCTCGGCGCCCAGACCTCGATCGCGGCCGTAGCGGCGGTTGCCGACGAGCCCGGCCAGGCCCTGGTCAAGCTCGAGGAGAGCCCGTTCTACGCCGAGGGCGGCGGTCAGGTCGCCGACATCGGATCCTTGCGCTGGAACGGCAGCGAGGCCGGGGTGACCGACGTCTACCGGGTTGGCGACGACCAGGCCCTGCGGGTCTCCGGATCGCCGCCGGTGGCGGGGACCCGGGTCGAGGCCGTGGTCGATCACCAGGCGCGCCACGCGACGATGCGCAACCACACCGCGACCCACCTGCTGCACGCCGCTCTGCGTGAGCGGCTCGGCCCACACGTACGCCAGGCGGGCTCAGCGGTGCGTCCCGACAAGCTCCGCTTCGACTTCAGCCACGGCGCCCGGCTGACCGAGGCCGAGTTCGCCGATGTCGAGGACCGCGTCAACGAGTGGATCAAGGCTTCGCGACCAGTCCGGGCGATCGAGATGGAGCGCAGCCAGGCCGAGGCGCTCGGGGCGATGGCCCTGTTCGGGGAGAAGTACGGCGACTGGGTGCGGATGGTCGAGGTCGAGGGCGTCTCGCGGGAGCTCTGCGGAGGGACCCACGTCGCCAACAGCGCCGAGGTCGGGATCTTCGTGGTGGTCTCGGAGGGCTCGAGCGCCTCCAATGTGCGCCGGGTCGAGGCGCTGACCGGCCCCGCGGCGATCGACTACTTCCGCGAGCGCAGTGCCCGGCTTGATGCGGCGGCCGACGCTCTCGGGGCCGAGGACGCGCTCGAAGGCGCGCGCCGGATCAGCGAGCGGCTGGCCGGGCTCGAGGCCCGGGCGGCAGCCGAGGGCGCGGTGGCCGCCGGCGATCGCGCCGAGGAACTGGCCGAGGCGGCCGAGGCGCTCGATGGCGTCCGGGTGGTGGTCGGCTCGCTGGGTGAGATCAGCGACCATAAGGCAATGCTCGACCTCGCCGATCGCGTCCGGCAGAAGCTTGGCGACGCGGTTGTGGTGCTCGGCGGGGCTGAGGGCGAGAAGGTTTCGCTGGTCGGCAGCGTCAGCGACGCGGCAGTTGCCAAGGGCGTTTCGGCGGCCGAGATCGTTCGTGAGGCAGCCGCGGTCGTCGGCGGCGGCGGCGGCGGGCGCGAGCACGTGGCCCAGGCCGGCGGTCGCGATCCGGAGAAGCTCGACCAGGCCCTGGAGACGGCGCGGGCGGAAATCGCGGCGAGGCTCGGCTGAGCGGATGCGCGTGCTCGCCATCGACCACGGCCTGGCCCGCTGCGGCTGCGCGATCAGCGATCCCACCGGGACCCTGGTCCGGCCGCTCGCGCCGATCGAGCCGCCAGAAGTCGCTGCCGTCGCGCGCGTCGTTGCTGCCGAGCGGGCCGAGGCCGTGGTCGTCGGCCTTCCGCTCAGCCTCGATGGCGAGGAGCGCGAGCAGGCGCAGCTGGTCCGTGACTTCTGCCGGGAGCTCGAATCCCAGGTCGAGGTCCCGGTCGAGACCTGGGACGAGCGGCTGACGACGGTGATGGCGGGCGCCTCGCGGCGCTCGGGCGCCCGCGCCCACGAGGACTCCCTCGCCGCCGCTCACCTGCTGGAATCATTCTTGGCTCGGGCCGAGCGCTTGGCTTCGGAGCGGCAGTTGGCAGACACGGAGGAGACAACTTGAGCGACGATTCGCCACCCGGAGATCCGTTCAGCGAGGCCGACCCCGAGGAGGCCGCCCGCGAGGTCCGGCGCCGCGAGCGCGAGGCTCGGCGTGAGGGGCGGGTGAGTTCGCAGGGTGGCGGCAAGGGTCGCCGATCCCTTGCCGGCCGGGTCGGCGAGGCGCTTGGACGGGGCGGCGATGCGGATGAGCCGGGGCCTGCGGATGAGCCGGGGCCTGCGGATGAGCCGGGGCCTGCGGATGAGCCCGGCGCGGGGGCGCAGTCCGCGGCGCGGGTCGAGCCGTCGCCGGATCTGTGGTTCGACGAGGAGCCTGCCGTGGGCCCGGGGAACGGCTCCCCGGATCGCCGCACGCTGCTGATCAGGCGCGCGGTGGCCGCCGCCGGTGTGGTGGTGGCGCTGATCGTGATCTTCGTACTGATCAGCACGGTCAGTGGCGGTGAGGACCCGGCGCCGGCGGTCGCCGAGGAGCCGCTCAAGGTGACCTCGGTGGTCGTTCCGGAGGGCCTGACGATCGAGCAGATCGCCGATGTCTCCGAGGAGGCGAAGCTGACCGGTAGCTACAAGAAGGCCGCCAAGAAGGCGCTCAAGGACTTCCCGCTGAAGCGCTACGACGCTCAGGACGCGCCTTCGCTCGAGGGCTTTCTGTTTCCGGCGACCTACGAGCTCGAGAAGGGGGCCAGCGCTCGCGACCTCGTCGACAAGCAGCTCCAGGCCTTCGAAGAGAAGTTCGACACGGTCAATCTGACGTCGGCCGAGAAGAAGAACCTGACCCCCTACGACGTGCTGATCATCGCCTCGATGATCGAGGAGGAGGTGCAGGTCGAGAGGGAGCGCAAGAAGGTCTCGGCTGTGATCTACAACAGGCTCGCCGACGGCACCACGCTGGGAATCGACGCGACCCTGCGCTACGAGCTCGGCAACTACGACGAGCAGCTCAAGGAGAGTGAGCTCGCCGCCGACACCCCTTACAACACTCGCCTCACCCCGGGCCTGCCGCCGACCCCGATTGCCAACCCGGGCCTGGCCTCGATCGAGGCCGCGGCGGATCCAGCCAACTCCGACGACATCTTTTTCGTCGTCAAGCCGGGCACCTGCGGCGAGCACGTCTTCACCGCCAGTGAGGCCGAGTTCCTCGACGCGCAAGCGGCCTACCAGGAGGCGCTTGCGGCCGAGGGCGGCTCGCCCACGGACTGCTCGTAGGGGCGGCGGCGGAGCGGATGAAGCGCCTCGCCGTGCTCGGCCAGCCGATCACGCACTCGCGATCGCCGGCGATGCAGAACGCCGCGCTGGGACGCTTGGGCCTCGCCGGGGAGTGGTCCTACGAGGCGATCGAGGTTGCTCCCGACCGGTTCGCTGAGACGGTGCGGGGGATGCCCGAGCGGGGCTTCGTCGGCGCCAACGTGACGATCCCGCACAAGCGCGCGGCCCTCGAGGTGGCCGAGCGGGCCTCTGACACAGCGGTCGAGATCGGTGCCGCCAACACGCTCAGCTTCGGCCCCGAGGGGATCGAGGCGCGCAACACGGATGCCTCGGGCTTGATCGCGGCCCTTCCCGAGAGCCCAAGGGGCGCCAGGGCCCTTGTGCTGGGCGCCGGTGGCGCCGCCCGCGCGGCGATCTGGGGCCTGCGCAGGGCTGGGGCCGAGGTGATCGTCTGGAACCGGACGGCGGAGCGGGCGGTTGCCGTTGCCGACGAGCTTGGGGCGAGCGCGCTGGCTGACGGTGAGGACCCCGACCTCCAGCGCGGCGACCTGCTCGTCAACGCGACCGCGATCGGCCTTCATCCCAATCCCGCAGATTCGAGCCCGGCCACACTTTTGGCCCTCGGGTTCCCGCTCGAGCGCCTGGCCGCCGGGCTGATCGTCGTCGATCTCGTGTACGGCGACGCTGAGACCGCTCTGGTCCGGACCGCGAGGGAGCAGGGGGCCAAGGTCGTCGAGGGTCGCGAGATCCTCGTCCAGCAGGGCGCCGAGTCCCTGCAGATCTGGACCGGCCTGAAGGCCCCGCTGAGCACCATGCGCGAGGCCGCCGGCTCAGCTCTCGGCCGGCGCTGAATCAGCCGGGAGGCAGGCGCTCTTCCATAAAGGTCAGCGCATCCGGCTCGGCGGCCGCAACGATCCCCGTGTGGCCGACGCCTGGGTAGAGCCTGTAGGTGACGTCATCGCCGAGAACGCGCAGCTCGGCGTCGAGCAGATCGGTGAGGGCCGGCGGCACGGTCGTATCGGCGCCCCCCTGAGCGAGGAAGATCGGCTCCGGAATGCTGACCGCCGGGTTGTTCTTGTCGAGCACCTGCCTCAGGGTGCTCGTATCGGCGCCGGCGCGATCAACTCCGATGGGGGCAGCCCGCCGAGGCTATCCGGCCTTTCGAGTTCCGCGAGGCACTTTCGGTCCACCTCGGGGTAGAGGGCGTTGGCCTCGCTGGTCAGCAGCTCGGTCGGCACGACGCCCGGGTTGGCGGTTGCCGCCCCGAACAAGGTCAGAGCCGCCTCCGCCGAGAGCGAGCTGGGAGTTGTCAGTAGGGGCAGCGTCTCGAGCTGCAGGGTCAGGTGTGAGGCGGGTGCGTAGGAGACGGTCCCGCGGGGCTTCAGCTCTGGAATCCAGCCAGCCGCATAGCGACCGGCGAACAGTGCCGCCTGCCCACCCTGCGAGTGACCTGCGATCAGGTATCGCTCGCCGAGCTCGGACTCGACTTGGCGTGCGGCCCGGACGATGTCAAGCACCCCGCGCGCCTCCGACTTGCCGATCAGATACGGGCGGGGTCCGGCGGTCCCGAGCCCCGGGTAGTCGGTGCGAAGAATGGCGTAGCCGACCTTGAGCCAGTCGTTCAGCTCGGGGTAGACGTAGGTCGTCTCGGATTGGTCCTCGCTCCCGGCCTGGACCCGGGATGGAGCGCACTGGTCGGCCACGCCCGTCGTCCCGTGTGCGTAGGTGATCACCGGCCAGCCACGCTTGGGTGTCTTCCCCTTCGGGATGCTGAAGCTGCCCGAGACGACAATTCTCTCTTGCTGCGGCGACTTCGATGTGTAGAGGATCTTCTTCGTGTACTTGGCACGAGCGAGCTCGACCGTGGCGTTGGTCGTCTTTCGCTGCCAGATCGCCTTGCCGTGGCCCTTGGGGAGGTCCCCGGGCGCTTCGTAGAACTCCGCGGCGGCCGGCCCCCCGCGGGACCTCCTTCGCTTCGGCGACCCCAGCAGCGCTCAGTAGCGTCAGCAGCACCGTGGCGCCCGCGCGGCGAGTCCAGCGACCGATCGGTCGTCCCCGTACCCCTTGTGGCCGAGCTCGTCGAGCCAGCCCCGTCAGTGCCAGCCCGTCGATCACCACCACAGCGGCTCGCGCCAGGACCTTCCCGAGTCCCGGCGATACGTCCGATCTCGCCCCTACAACCATGACGATGGAAGAGTCTCCCGGAACGGGTGGCGCTGGGCCCAGCGGCGAGCTGGTCCCGGCGAGATCGGTGCTGCCGGCGGGCTCGCGCGAGCCCAGCGTCAGGGCCGTGCTCAGGGTCGTGGTCACGGTCGTGCTCAGCGCCCTGGCGCTGTACCTGGTCTACCTGGTGCGAACGCCGCTCTTCTACCTGGCGCTCGCGACGTTCGTCGCCGTTACCGTCTCGGCTCCCGTCAACGTGCTCTCCCGGCGGATCCCACGCGGCCTGGCAATTCTCTTCGTATACGTCGCCGTGATCATGGTTCCGATCATCATCGGCGCGATCCTGGTCCCGCCCGCGGTCCGGGCGACCACGACGCTGGTCAGCGAGCTGCCTTCATACGTCGAGGATGTGAACGAGTTCGTTCAGGACAACGAGCGCCTGCAGACGCTCAACGAGGACTTCGAGCTGACCCAAAAGCTCCAGGAGTGGGCCCAGGGCCTGGCTAGCGACCTCGACAGCGCCGCCGCCGCCCTGGCGGACGTCGGCGCCAGCTTGATCGGCTCGCTGTTTGGTCTACTCACGGTCCTGGTGCTGAGCATGTTCATGGTCGCTCGCGGCCGCAGCTGGACGGATGCGGCGCTGCGCTACCGGCCCGCCCAGGAGCGCGAGCGGATCCGCCGCGCTCTCGATCGGATGGCGGTCGCGGTCAGCTCCTACGTAGGTGGGGCGCTCGCGCAGGCGACGATCGCCGGGCTCGCGGCCTTCGTTGTGCTCTCGATCCTCGGCGTGCCGGCGCCCCTGGCGCTGGCCGTGATCGTCGCGGTCCTCGACCTGCTTCCGCTGATCGGGGCGACGATCGGGGCGCTCATCGTCGGGGTGATCACCCTGTTCACGGACTTTCCGACCGCGACGATCATCTGGGTGATCTTCGCGATCGCCTACCAGCAGTTCGAGAACTACGTGATCCAGCCGCGGATCCAGAGCAGAGCGGTGCAGCTCGACCCCTTCCTGATCATCGTCGCGGCCCTGTTCGGCGCCTTCCTGCTTGGCGTCGTCGGTGCGCTCCTGGCGATCCCGACGGCAGCCGCGCTGCAGATCGCGGCCCGCGAGTTCCTCGCTTATCGGCGCAATCCAGCCGAGTTTGACGAGCCTTCGGGCGAGCCTGGCGAGCCGCCCGGCCCGAGCGCGGAGCCGGAGGCCGAGCCGGCCTCCTAGTACACGTGTGCCTTAGGGCTGCTCCTCCTCGGCGACCCGGATCCGGGCGACGACCGTCCCGTCCTCGAGGGCCACCGGGTTGTTGCCCGCCGCGCGGAGCAGCAGGTCGAAACGCGCCGGTGCGCCCGGCGCTGCAAACGAGCTCAGCCCCAAGGTGAGGATCTCCACTCCGATCGGGCCGGCTGCCTCCACTTGGAGCTGCAGCTGATCACCGATGCGGGTCTTGATCACCACGGGCTTCTCGGGCTCGGGCGGGATCACCTCACTGAGTACGTCGCTTGGGTCTCGCGCCGGCTCCGGAGCGGTCGTCGTCTCGGTCTCGGTCGTATCGCTCTCGCTCGGGCGCTCGGGGGCGAGAGCAGCGGCGAGCGAGGAGATCACGAGCAGCATGATCAGGACGGCGATCAGGCGACGGGCGGCCATCCTGACCCATCCTGACATCGTGGCCGGGTCGGTGCTCGTCGGCGGTAGGGTCCACCGCGGTGACGGCATCGATGCTCAAGGGGGCCTTGGGATTGGTCGCGGGCGGCCTGGTCGGGGTCGATGGGGAGCTCGCCGGGGTTCTGCTCGCGATGGCGCTGCTCGTCACCCTGGCCGCGATCACGGTTACCGACGTCAAGCACCGGCTGATCCCGAACCGGGTCCTGGTGCTCAGCGCCGCGGTTGGGGTGGCGATCCTCGCGATCGCCGATCCCGGGGCGCTGGGGGAGCGGGCGCTCGCGGCGCTCGCCGCGTTCGCGGTTCTCGGGGCGGTCGCCCTCGCCTATCCCGACGGGATGGGCATGGGGGATGTGAAGCTCGCCCTGGTGCTCGGCCTGTACCTGGGCCGGGCGGTTGCGCCGGCCGTACTCGTCGCCTTTGCCGCGGGAGCCGCCTACGGCCTGTTCTTGATCATCCGGCACGGGCTCGAGGCGCGCTCGCGCAGCGTGCCCTTCGGCCCCTTCCTCGCCCTGGGCGGAGTGGTCGGCCTGTTCTGGGGCGAGCGGATCGCCGATTCGTATCTGGATGGCCTCAGCGACGGCTGACGGGCGGGCTGAGCCGTGGCGGGCGGGGCGGCTAGCCTTCCAGCTCTGATGGCCCGCTTCGACTTCGTTACCGCCGGCGAGTCCCACGGGCCGGGCCTGACCGCGGTCGTCGAGGGCCTGCCCGCGGGACTGGAGCTCGATCATGAAGGCCTCGACCGCGACATGGCCCGGCGCCAGCTCGGGCACGGCCGCGGCGGTCGCATGAAGATCGAGAGCGATTCGGTCGAGATCCGCTCCGGTGTCCGGCACGGGCGCACGCTCGGCAGCCCAGTCGCGGTGCTGGTCGCCAATCGCGACTACAAGAATTGGGAGGAGCGGATGAACCCGTGGCCCAACGACGCCGAGATCACCGAGGTCCATCTGCCTCGGCCCGGCCACGCGGACCTACCGGGAATCCTCAAGTACAAGCACGACGACATCCGCAACGTGCTCGAGCGGGCCAGCGCGCGGGAGACCGCGGCCCGCGTCGCGGCCGGCGCCCTGGCCCGTCAGTTCCTGGGCGAGCTGGGTGTGCAGATTCGCAGCCACGTTACGAAGATCGGATCGATCGCGGCCCCGCCCGCCGATGAGCTTGGGGTCGAGGCCTTCGAGGCGGTCGACGAGAGCCCCGTCCGCTGCCTCGACGCCGAGACGGCGGTGGCGATGGTCGAGGAGATCAACCGGCTCCGCAAGGCAAACGAGAGCCTGGGCGGCACTTTCGAGGTGCGGGCCTTCGGCCTCGTGCCCGGGCTCGGGTCCTACACCTCCTGGGAGGACCGCCTCGACGGGCGGATCGCCCAGGCGATGGTCTCGATCCAGTCGATCAAGGGGGTTAGCATCGGACCCGCCTGGGACGTCGCCGGCTCGCTGGGCTCGGAGGCACACGACGAGATCTTCCATGACGCCGAGCGGGGCTACTGGCGCGAGACCAATCGGGCCGGCGGCCTCGAGGGCGGGATGACCAACGGCGAGCCGCTGGCGGTCCAGGTAGCGGTCAAGCCGATCTCCACCCTGACCAAACCGCTGCGCTCGGTTGACATCCACAGCAAGGAACCGCGCCAGGCCCATAAGGAGCGCACGGATTCCACGGTCGTCCCGGCCGCCGGCGTCGTCGGTGAGGCAATGCTCGCGCTGATTCTGGCGCGCGTCTACCGCGAGAAGTTCGGCGGCGACCACATCGACGACGTGCTGGCAGCGCTCGCCGCCTACCGCGAGCGCATCAGCCGCTAGCCGCTGGTGGCCGCGACCGAGCCAATCGCGCTGGTCGGCTTCATGGCCGCCGGCAAGTCGCATGCGGCGCGAGCGATCGCCTCGGCACTCGACGAGCCCGTGCGGGACACGGACGCGATGATCTCCGACCGCCTCGGAGAGCCGCTCGAGGATTTCTTCGAGCGTGAGGGGGAGGCACGTTTCCGAGAGATCGAGGAGGTGGCCGTGCTCGACGCGCTCGATGCCGGCGGGGTGGTTGCGCTTGGTGGCGGTGCGGTCGGCTCCGAGCGGGTCCGGGTCGCCCTCCGAGAGGCGACCACCGTCTGGTGCAGGGTCAGCGAGGGGGTCGCCTGGGAGCGGTGCAAGGGGTCGAGCCGGCCGCTGGCTTCAGATCGCGGACGCTTCGCCGCCCTCTACGAGGAGCGACAGCCGCTCTATCAAGGGGTAGCCCGGGTGGTTTTGCCCCGCGGTGGCTACGACACGCCGGAAAAGGCGGCGCGCTGGATCGCGACGCTGCGTGGCCGTCCGGCGCTGCGGATGACCTGGGCGCGCGCGGGGGAGGCCGAGTACCCGGTCGTGGTCGGCGCCCAGGCCGGTCAACTGCTCAACGCGACGGGGGCGCCCCAGATCGGTCGCCGGACCTTCGCCGTGGTCGACCCCCGTGCCGTGGCTTCCGGCGCTGTTGTCCCTGCCGGTTGCGAGGCGCCGATCGAGGCCTCGGGTGGGGAGCGGGCCAAGACGCTCGCGGAGGCCGAGCGGCTGCTGATCGAGCTGGCCCACCGGGGGGCGCGCCGCGACGACGCCCTGCTGGCCCTGGGTGGCGGCGTGGTCGGTGATCTGGCTGGATTCTGCGCCGCGGTTTACCAGCGGGGCATCCCCGTGATCCAGATGCCGACCACCCTGGTCGCCCAGGTCGACTCCTCACTCGGAGGCAAGACCGGGGTCGACCTGGTCGAGGGCAAGAACTACGTTGGCGCCTACCATCAGCCCGCGGCGGTGTTCGCGGACCCCAAGGCCCTAGCCGGCCTGCCTGAGGAGGAGTTGGCAGCCGGGATGGCCGAGGTCGTGAAGACCGCCTTGATCGCCGGCGGAGACCTCTGGGAGCGCGTGCGCGCGCTGGATCGAGAGGCGCTCTCGGCCCCCGCGCGGCTCGGCAGCGTGATCCTCGAGTGCGCGGAGACCAAGCTCACAGTGGTCGCGGAGGATGAGCGCGACGGGGGCCGGCGGGCGGTGCTCAACCTCGGCCACACGATCGGCCACGCGATCGAGACGGCGACGGGCTACCAGCGCTACAGGCACGGGGAGGCCGTGGCGCTCGGCCTGCTCGCCGCACTGCGCCTCTCGGGAGTCGCGGAGTTGCGGGAAGAGGTCGCGAGCCTGCTTGCGTCGTTCGGCCTACCGACCACCCTCGATCCAACCGTCGAGGCGGATCAGATCGTCGCGGCTACCGCCGCCGATAAGAAGTTCACCGCCGCCGGGCTGCGCATCGTCTTGGTCCGAGAGCCCGGCGACGTTGAGCACGGCTTTCCGGTCGGCGAGGCCGAGTTGCTCTCCGCAGTGGAAGACTTGCTGGCGTGAGTGGCTCCCACAACAGGGTCGAGGTTCTGCACGGGGTCAACCTCGACACCCTCGGGCGCCGCGATCCGGAGATCTACGGCAGCTTCACGCTCTCCCAGCTCGAAAACCAGATCGGAAAGTGGGCTCGCGAGATCGGCCTGCTGCCGACCTTCTTTCAGACCAACCACGAGGGCGAGTTCGTCGAGTACCTGCACCGGCTCCCGCAGCTCGCCGATGCGGCCGTGATCAACGCCGGCGCATGGACTCACTACTCATGGGCGATCCGCGATGCGCTCGAGATTGCGGCCGTGCCGAGCGTTGAGGTCCACATCTCCGATATCCGCAGCCGAGACGCTTGGCGCTCGCTCTCGGTCTTCGACGGCCTCGTCCTCGAGCAGATCTCGGGCCAGGGACAGCAGGGATACCTGCAAGCCCTGGAGACGATCAAGCGCGAGCTCGAGGACTGAACGGATCTACCGCGAGGCGAAAGCGTGAACGCTCCCACCGACCGGGCCGACCGGCTCGCCGAGGCGATCGCGGCAGCCGCGCTCGACGCGCTGATCGTCGGCGACCTCGTCCATCCCGGCGACTCCCATCGAGAGGCGATCGCGGACCTGACCTGGCTGACCGGCTTTTCGGGCACCAGCGGCCTCGGGCTGGTCTCAGCCGAGGAGCGGCTGCTGATCACCGACTTCCGCTACTTCGAGCGCGCCCAGGCGCTACTTCCCGCTGGCTTCGAGCTGCTCAAGGCCGAGCGCCACCTGGTCGACGCGCTCGCGCCACGGCTTCGGGGTCGGGTCGGCTTCGATCCCACCGCCACGAGCGTCCGTGAGAGGGAGCGGGTCCGCGCGAGTTGCGACGAAGGGGTCGACCTGGTCGCCGTCGAAGGTTTGGTTGGCGGGCTCCGGCGCCGCAAGGACGCGGACGAGGTCGCGTCGATCGCGGCGGCCGCTGAGCTCACAGACGAGGTCTACGCCGAGCTCGAGGAGGTCGGGCTCCGGCGCCGCAGTGAGCGTGCGATCCAGCTCTGGGCTGAGCAGCGGATGCGGGAGCTCGGAGCGAGCGGGCCGAGCTTCCCCTCGATCGTCGCGGCCGGGCCGAACAGTGCGCTGCCCCATGCAGAGGCCGGGGAGCGGCTCGTCGAGGCCGGCGATCTCGTCGTGATCGACATGGGGGCGATCGTCGACGGCTACTGCTCGGACTGCACCCGGACCTTCGCCTGCGGCGAGATCGACGGCGAGGGGCGCGAGGTCTACGAGCTGGTGTTGGCGGCCCAGATCGCGGCGCTCGAGGCGCTGGAGGCCGGGCGCCCGGGAGCCGAGATCGACGCCGTGGCGCGCGACCTGATCGCGGCGGGTGGGCATGGCGAGCGCTTCGGTCACGGGCTCGGCCACGGTGTCGGGATCGCGATCCACGAGCCGCCGCGGCTTTCGAAGACTTCTGAGGACGAGCTCCTCGCCGGCGATGTGGTCACGGTCGAGCCCGGGATCTACGTGCCTGGGCGACTCGGGGTGCGGATCGAGGATCTCATGCTCATCGAGGCCGATGGCGCTCGGACGCTCACCACACGGCCCAAGGAGCTGACCGTCGTCAACTGAGTAGCCGGCCGTTCACATGCCGCGCCCGATCGCGCCCTCCTTGACGGCGCCGGCCCGGCCGCGATTGGAGCGATCCTCGGCGTCGCGGTGCCGCTGGTTGACGCCCTGGCGGAGCCCCGGCAGTTCGCGATCCTGGCGGGCGCGGTGCTGATCCTGTTTCCGTTGCGACGCGGCGCCGTGCCAACCCTGCCGGCCGCGGCCGCGGCCGGTGTGATCGTGCTTGCCCTGGTTGCCTTGCTGCCCTAGATGACTAGCCGGCCGATCGTTCGGCGTTCAGCCCCTGCGGGCGACGAAGACGTCGAGTCCGGGAAAGCGCTCGCCGTTGTAGCCGGGGCGGACCTCGATCTCGAAGCCGACGCGCTCGAGTGCCGCCCGCACCTCCGCGGAGGGGTAGAGGTGCAGCAGGTGGGTCTCGTGCCGCCGCCGCCATTCGCCGTAGCGGCGGCGAAAGGTGGTGATCTCCCGGGTCAGGCTGGGGGGCTCGGCCGCCTCCGAGGCGGCGAACAGGATCGCCCAGTCCTCGCCTTCCCTGAAGTCGCGCATGGCGCCGTCGGCTCCGCCCCGGCCTGGACCGGCGCTGTCGAACAGGAAGGCGCCACCGGGTTCGAGCGCGTCATAGGCCGCGCCGATGAACTCGCTCAGCGCGGCGAACCCCGAGCGCTCATCGAAGGCATAGTTGAAGATTTCTCCGATCGCCAGCACCATCGCCAGGCCCTCGGGCGGCCTGGTGTCGGTGTATGAACGTAGCCGGAAATCGGCGCCGGGGGCGCGGCGTCGGGCGATCTCGATCATCCCCGCCGAGATGTCCCAGCCGCTCACCTCGCGGCCGGCGCCGAGCAGCTGCGCCGCGGTGGCCCCGCTTCCGCACCCCAGTTCCAACACCGGTCCGTCGGGGCATTCCGCAAGCAGCTCCAGAGCCAGTTCGGCACCGGACTCCGCGAGCCCGAGGAAGCCCGCGTCATGGACAAACGCCAGATCGGTGTCGTAGGCAACCACCGGGCGAGCCTACTGTGCGGCCAGTCCTGTGGCCGACGCCGGCTGGGCACTGCCCGCTACCGTTCGGCGCCGTGATCAGCACAAATCAGTTCAAGAACGGGGCCCATATCGAGGTCGACGGCAAGGTCTTCCGGATCCTCGACTTTCAGCACGTCAAGCCCGGCAAGGGCGGGGCATTCGTGCGGACCAAGCTGCGCCGGCATGAGGACGGCTCCGTGATCGACAAGACTTTTCGGGCCGGCGAGAAGTTCCGGCCGATCCACACCGAGACCCGCAAGATGCAGTACCTGTACGACTCCGGCGATGCGCGGGTTTTGATGGACAACCGCAGCTACGACCAGATCGAGCTTCCCAACGACGTCGCCGGCGACGCGATGAAGTGGGTTCTCGCCAACGACGAGGTCGAGGTCCTGTTCGTCGATGAGCGGGCCTCGGGGGTCCAGGTGCCGAGCGCCGTGGACCTCACGGTTACCGAGACCCAGCCGGGGCTCAAGGGCGATACGGCCTCCGGCGGCGGGACCAAGGAGGCGACGCTCGAGACCGGTGTGATCGTCCAGGTTCCCCTCTTCATCGAGGAGGGCGAGAAGGTCCGAGTGGATACTCGCAGCGGCGAGTACGTCTCGCGTTCCTGACTCGTCGCTGCCCCGACGCACCACCACACTCATCCGTGCGCCCGCTCGCTTCACGCTGGCCCGATGGGTGGCGAGTGTCGAGAAAGGGGCAGTAGTTCTCCCCAAGCTGACAGTCGCGCCACCGAGCGCCGGCTGGCGGCGCTGGCCGGCGAGCAGCACGGCATCGTCGCGCTCGGACAGCTTCGCGGCCTCGGCTTCAGCCTGGCGCAGGTCAAGCATCGGATGCGCTGCGGTCGCCTGCACCGAATCCACCGCGGTGTCTACGCGGTCGGCCACGGCGCACTGGGGAGCAGGGCCCGCTGGATGGCGGCAACCCTCGCCGTCCCCGCGGCGGTCCTCAGCCACGGCGCCGCGGCGGCGCTCTGGCGGCTCCGCGGGTGGGGCGGAGGCGCGATCCACATCACCGCCGCCGCTCGCACCATGCAGCGGGGCGCTCTGCGTCCGCACTTTCGCGACCTCCCCTACGACGAGCGCACGGTCCACGACGGGATCCCGGTCACCACACTCGCCCGTACCCTCCTCGATCTCGCCGCGACGGAGGGGTCGCGAGCGCTCGAGCGCGCCCTGCGCGAGGCCACCTACCTCAGCCTCACCGACCCGGCTGGCCTGCCCGCGCTGGTTGCTCGCTACCCAGGCGCGCGCGGCACCGCGGCCGCGGCGGCCGTGCTCGCCGACACCACCTACGTCATGCGCACTCGGAGCGAGCTCGAGGCCCGTTTCCTCGAGTTCCTTCGTGAGCGGCGGCTACCGCTGCCCGAGACCAACGTCGGGATCGAGGCGGGTGGGCGGCGCTTCGAGGTGGACTGCATCTGGCGTGGACCGGGCCTGGTCGTCGAGCTCGACGGCCGGGCGGCCCACCTGAGCCCGTCCCGCGCTGAGGGCGACCGTGAGCGCGACGGCTGGCTGGGGGCGCGGGGGCTGATCGTCAGCCGGGTGACCTGGCGGCGCCTGGCTCGCGACCCCGACGGCCTCGAGTCCCAGCTCCGCATGGCCCTGACCTAAGCTCTCGCCATGCGTCGATCCGACCAGCGCCGCGAGGCGACCTTCGCGATCTATCAGCGGGAGCTGACCGGGCGACCCCTGGCCGATCTGCTGGTCGAGGCGAAGCCCTTCACCCGGGCCCTTGCGGAGGGCACCGACGAGCACATCGCCGAGCTCGACGCCGAGATCGGGGCCCACGCCCGAGGCTGGAGCCTCTCGCGGATCGCGCCGCTGGAGAAGGCGATCATGCGGGTCGCCCTCTACGAGATCCACCATCGCGAGGACATTCCGACCGCGGTCGCGATCGATGAGGCGGTCTCGATCGCGGGTCGCTACTGCGGCACCGACACCCCCGGCTTCGTCAACGGCGTCCTCAGCGCCGCGGCCGGCGCCGCCGCCGAAGCCGAAGAGAGGCCGGCCCCGGCATGAGCGGCGCCGGACCGCAGGAGAAGCTGATCGAGGCGGCGCGACGGTTGGAGGAGATCTCGGCCGAGCTTGCCGCCGAGGCGGCCGACGATACGCTCGCGGTGCGGCTCGCACAGGAGGCGGCGCAGATCGCGGCCGACGTGGGCAAGGTGGTCGCGGAGGCAGCCGAGGCGGCTTCTGAGCGCGACTCCGTCTGACCTTGTCGTCCTATCCGGAAGAGCTTCGGGCCGGGGTCGACGCTTACCTCCGAGGGCTCAGCTTCGACGAAGGCACCGCGACGGCGGGACTCCAGGAGGCGATGCGCTATTCGCTGCTCGCCGGCGGCAAGCGGATTCGGCCCGTGCTCTGCCTGGCGACCGGCCGCGCGCTCGGTAGGGGCGTCGAGGACCTCTTGCCGACGGCCGCCGCGCTCGAGTTGATCCACACCTACTCCCTGATCCACGACGATCTGCCTGCGATGGACGATGACGCGCTGCGCCGGGGCAGACCGACCTCGCACGTGGTCCACGGCGAGGACGTGGCGATCCTGGCCGGGGACGCGCTGTTCGCAGAGGCGATCCGTCTGATCGCCGAACGGCAGGAGGCGGCGCCCGAGCGAGTCCTGGCCGCGATCAAGGAGATCGCCGCGGCCACGGGTGTTGATGGCATGGTCGGCGGCCAGTATGTCGACGTGACCGAGGGCGGCCAGAGCGGGGAATCACTGCGGGCTCTGCACGAGCTCAAGACGGGCCGCCTGATCACCGCAAGCGTTGGCGCGGCTCTGGTCCTCAGCGGGGTCGAGGGTGCCGAGGCTGCTCCCTACCGGCGCTTCGCGGCCGAGCTGGGCGTGCTGTTCCAGATCGTCGACGACATCCTCGACGTGACCGGCAGCGATGAGGAGCTGGGCAAGCCGAGCGGCTCGGACGAGCGCCACGGCAAGGTCACCTATGTGAGCCTGTTCGGGCTCGAGCGGGCGCGCGAGCTGGCTGAGACGTCGCGGGACGGTGTCCTCGCCGCGCTCGGCGAGGCCGATGGCTCGGTGGCGGAGCTCGTTGCGATCACGGAGTTCATCTACAGCCGCGACAGCTGAGTCGGCCCCCCGACCCTCTCTGGGCAGCCAACCTGAGACAATCGGCGGTCGCGATGGGTGACGAAGAAAAGAGCCAACGCCTCCTCGACGCCATCGATGGACCCGCCGACCTCAAGGGCCTCGACGACGCCGAGCTCCAGCAGGTCGCCCAGGAGACCCGTGAGCTGGTGATCGACACGATCGGCGAGATCGGCGGTCATTTCGGCGCCAACCTCGGGACCTGTGAGCTGGCCGTGGCGCTGCATAGCCTGCTCGACTCGCCCACCGACAAGACACTCTGGGACGTCGGCCATCAGGCCTACCCGCACAAGATCCTCACCGGCCGCAAGGATCGGCTCGAGACGATCCGCCAGTACGGCGGGCTCGCCCCGTTCTGCTCGATCGAGGAGTCGCCCCACGACATCATGGGGGCCGGTCACGCCTCGACCTCGATCGGATACGCGGTCGGCATCAAGGAGGCGATGCGACGCGGGATCGGCGAGGACGGCAAGGTCGTCGCGGTGATCGGCGACGGGGCGCTGACCGGTGGCGTCGCCTATGAGGCGCTACACCACGCGGGCGGTCTGCAGACGCCGATCGTGATCGTGCTCAACGACAACGGCATGTCGATCTCGCCCAACGTCGGGGCCCTGTCCCGCTACTTCAACCACTTTCGCCTCAACCGCCGCCTCTACGAAGCGCGCGGGGATGTCGAGGAGCGGCTCACGAAGCTGCCGCTCGGCTTGGGGCGCCGGGTGGAGCGGCTCGGTCCCGAGATCAAGTCCGCGATCAAGTCCTACTGGGCGCCGGGCCTGCTCTTCGAGGAGCTCGATCTCGCGTATATGGGCGTGATCGACGGCCATGACATGGTCGCCCTACGCGCGTCGTTGCGCGACGCGCTCGCCGCCAATCGCCCTGTCGTGCTCCACATTCACACGGTCAAGGGCAAGGGCTTCGGCCCCGCCGAGGACGGCGGCCTGGAGGGGATGGAGAAGTGGCATGCGGCGAAGCCCGGCTCGATCGTCGATCGCAAGCCGGCCCCCTCGAAGCCGAAGCCGGTACCGGTGCAAGAGTCCGACGCACCGGTGTCGATCGCTCCCGAGAAGCTCGAGGAGCCCCCGCCGAAGGTCTCGGCGCCGGCCTACACCTCGGTCTTCGCGGACGCCTTGGTCGCCGAGGCGAAGCGGGATTCCCGCGTGATCGGGATCACCGCCGCGATGGCCGGCGGGACCGGGCTCAGCGAGCTCTGCGAGGAGGTCCCCGACCAATACGTCGACGTCGGCATCGCCGAGCAGGATGCGGTGCTCTTCGCCTCAGGGCTGGCTCTGCAGGGGGCCAAGCCGGTCTGCGCGATCTACTCCACCTTCCTGCAGCGCGCCTTCGATCAGATCGTCCACGACGTCTGCCTGCAGGAGCTCGACGTGGTCTTCGCGATGGACCGTGCCGGTCTGGTTGGCGACGACGGCCCGACCCACCACGGTTTCATCGACGTCTCCTACTTCCGCCCGATCCCGAACGTGGTCGTGATGGCCCCGCGCGACGAGGCGATGCTGGTCCACATGCTGCGCACGGCGCTGTCCCACAAGGGCCCGGTCGCCTTCCGCTACCCGCGTGGAGCGGGGGCCGGGGTGCCGCTGCCGGATCGCCCGACCGAGATCCCGATCGGCACCGGGGAGATCCTCCAACAGGGGGAGCGGGTCGCGTTGCTGGGCTACGGCTGGGGCGTGCAGGCTGCCAACGACGCGGCCGAGCAGCTCGCCGAGGGCGGCCTGACCCCGACCGTCGCGGACGGGCGCTTCGCCAAGCCGATCGACGGCGAGCTGGTCGCCCGGCTCTGCTCGGAGCACGAGCTCGTGGTGACGGTCGAGGAGAACGTCCTCGCCGGCGGCTTCGGCGCCGCCGTGCTCGAGCACGCCGAGGACAACCTTCCCCGCGACCGGGCCCGGATTCTGCGGCTCGGCCTCCCCGACCGCTATGTGACTCACGGCAAGCCGGCGCTGCTGCGCGAGGAGGTCGGTCTGGACGGCCCTCAGATCGCCGCTCGCGTGCTCAATGCGATCAGCTCCGCTCGCACCGTCTCCGGCTAGGAAACCCGCTCCCAGAACGAGAAAACGCCCCACCGAAGTGGGGCGTTCTCAGGGTACAGGGAGGAGATATGTGTTATGGGAAGGCGACCGGCCCAAGGCCAAGTCGCTAAGTCTGCTTTGCAGCGTACGAGCAAACGTACGAGTTGTCTGTGATTGTGCTCACACGGGCCCGGGCCGACTTTTCGCTCCGCGGGCGAGGCCATACACCCGCGCGCGTCTCTCCCGGGTCCGGTCCGCTTGCCGCTAGTTTGTGGCCAATGGCCAGGCTCCGATTGGACACACTGGTGGCCGAGCGCGGGCTGACGCCCTCACGATCCGCGGCTGCCACCTCTATCCGGGCCGGCCTGGTGCGGATCGGGCGCGGTGGCGAGCGCGCCCTGAAGCCGGGGCAGATGGTCAACGACGACCTGCGGATCGAGCTCGACCCGGGGCGCATCTTCGTCTCGCGTGGCGGCCTCAAGCTCGAGGCGGCGCTCGCTCGGCTCGAGGTCGAGACCTCCGGCGCCCACTGCCTCGACCTCGGGGCTTCGACCGGTGGATTCACCGACTGCCTGCTCAAGCGGGGGGCGGATCAGGTCGTCGCCGTCGACGTCGGCCAGGGCCAGCTCGACTGGGGCCTGCGCAACGACCCGCGGGTGACTTCGCTCGAGGGGGTGAACGCGCGTGAGCTTTCGGCCGCGATGCTGCCCGACGGCTTTGCCCCCGAGTTGGTCACGATCGATGTCAGCTTCATCTCACTGAGCAAGGTCCTGCTGCCGCTGCCGCCCCTTCTGGCTCCAGGGGGCCGGATCCTTGCGATGGTCAAACCTCAGTTCGAGCTTGGCCGCGGCCGGGTCGGCAAGGGTGGGGTGGTTCGAGACCCCGCCGACCGGCTCGAGGCGGTGCTCGCCGTCGCCGACTCCGCCGCCGTCCTCGGACTGGACTCGCTGGGTGTCGCTGCGGCCGGGCTCCCCGGCCCCAAGGGAAACCGGGAGATCTTCCTGATGCTTGGGTCCGATCCGGCGAACGCGCTTTCCGATCTGGGGGCCGACGCCGCCGAGGAGGTCCGGTGAGCGCCGCCGCCAAGGGGATCCGCAACGCCGTATTGCTAACCGCTTCCAGCGGGGCGCAAACCGCGGCCGGGGTTGCAGCCGCGTGCCGGGCCGCCGAGGCCGTGGGCTGCGAGCTGGTTGTCACCGGGGAGGAGCGCGAGCGCCACGGGCCCGCGGGGGAAGGGCTGACCGAAGTGCAGAGCCTGCCCCGCTCGCCCGATCTGTGCCTGGTCCTTGGCGGGGACGGCACGATTCTCCGGGGCCTACGCGAGTACGCACATACGGAGGTGCCGGTGTTCGGCATCAACTACGGCACGATCGGGTTTCTCGCCGCCGCCGAGCAGTCGGAGCTCGATCACGGTCTGGCCCGCGCCTTCGGGGGCGAGTTCGAGCTGGTCGAGCTGCCTGGGCTCGAGGTCGGCCCCTCCGGCTCAACGGTGCCGGCGCTCAACGACGTCACCTTTACGCGGACGCCGCACCATCGCGTGGCCCAGCTCTCCTACCGCCTGGGAGGGCGTGAGGTCGGGCACGTGCGCTGTGACGGTCTCGTCGCGGCAACTCCGGTCGGCTCGACCGGCTACAACCTCGCCAACGGCGGTCCGATTCTGGCTTGGGGAGTGGCGGGCTATGTGGTCAGCTTCATCGCCCCCCACACGCTGACCAGCCGGCCGCTGGTGGTCGCTCCCGACGACGTCCTGCACGTCCACAATCTCGGCGAGCGCGACTCGGTCGACATTGCCGTCGATGGGACCCCACAGGGGGTGCTCGAGCCGACGTCGGAGATCGAGGTCCGCTTCTCGCACGGGGTCAGCCGCCTCGCCCAACCTCAGGGCGAGACCTTCTACGGCCGGATCCGGGAGAAGTTCGGCCGGCTGGCCTGAGCCCGCACCCACCGAAGGCGTCCCAACGTCGCCTCGGGGGCGAATCCGTCGGTGCCCGCTGCTAATCAATGCAGCGATGCTGAGTGAGCTGAGGATCGAGAATCTGCTGCTGATCGAGCGCGCCGAGCTGCGACTCGACCCCGGGCTGAACGTGATCACCGGCGAGACGGGGGCCGGCAAGACGGTGCTGGCCCATTCGCTGGACCTGCTGCTCGGGGGCCGTCCAAAGAGTGGCATCGTCCGACCCGGAGCCACCGAGGCTTGGGTCGAAGGGGTCTTCGAGCTGGACCCCCGGCTGCGCGACGAGCCTGAGCTCGGCGAACTTCTGGAGCGGGTCCCCGAGGGCGAACGGCAACTGGTGCTGGCGCGGCGGGTCTCCTCGGGCGGGCGATCGTCGGCGTTCGTCGCCGGCCGCTCGGCCTCGGCAGCCGATCTGCGCCTGCTCGGCTCGCGCCTGCTCGCCTTCTACGGTCAACACGAGCACCGCAAGCTGACCCTCTCCTCGGCGCAGGGTGAGGTGCTCGACTCCTTTGCGGGCCGCGAGCACCTACGGTTGCGAGCCGACTATCGGCAAGCGCACCAGCGAGTCGTGGCTGCGCGACGCGAGCTCGACTCGCTGCGCGAGCGGGAGAGGGGGCGCGAGCGCGACCTCGACCTGCTGCGTTTCGAGCTGTCCGAGATCGAGGAGCTTGCCCCGGACCCTGAGGAGCAGGCGGCGCTGGTCACCGAGCGGGACCGGCTGCGAGGGGTCGAGGGCCTACGGAATGCTGCTGCGGCGGCCTCGGAGGCGCTCAGCGGTGGGGAGGAGGGAGCGGCCGACGCGCTGCTGGCCGAGGCCGAGGCCGCGGTGGCGCGAGGGGCCGACGTCGACCCCGGCCTCGATTTGCTGCGGGGGCGGATCAGCGCCCTCGCCCTCGAGCTCTCCGACCTTGGGGCCGAGCTGCGGAACTACCTCGATTCGCTGCAGGCGGATCCTGAGCGCCTCGAGCTCGTAGAGACCCGGTTGGAGGGCGTCGATCGGTTGCAGCGCAAGCACGGTGGCACGATCGAGGCGGTGCTCGCCCACGCCGACAGCTGCCGCCGCCAGATCGGCGAGCTGGACAGCGCCGACGAGCGCGCCGGGGAGCTCGACGCGGAGCTCTCAGAGGCCGAGGCCGCGCGAGCCGATCTCGGCCGGGCGCTGAGCGAGTCGCGGGCGGAGGCGGCGCCCCGCCTCGAGGCCTCGGTGGAGGCCGAGCTCGCCGAGCTGGCTATGGACGGGGCCCGGCTGGAGGTGTCGCTGCAGGAGCATGCGAAAGGCTACGGCGCCGGCGGGCGCGAGTCGATTGAGCTGCTGGTCGCCCCGAACCCGGGGATGCCGCTCTCATCGCTGGCTGAGACCGCCTCGGGTGGTGAGCTCTCCCGCGTGATGCTGGCCCTGGCCGGGCTCGGGCCGGCGGAGCGGGTTGGGACGCTGGCCTTCGATGAGATCGACGCCGGGATCGGCGGCAAGGTCGCCCGTCGCGTGGGGGAGCGCCTTCGCGAGCTCGGAGCGCACCGTCAGGTCGTCTGCATCACCCACCTGCCCCAGGTCGCCTCACTCGCCTCGGCCCACTTCCGGGTGGAGAAGCTGGCCGCCGCGGAGAGCACCACAGCCACGGTTTCCCACGTCGGCGGAGAGGCGCTGGTCGCCGAGATCGTCAGGATGCTGGGCGCCGAGGGCGACGACCAGGCGGCCGACCGCCACGCTCGCGAACTGCTCGCGGCCTGAGCGCACCGTCTCCGGTCCGACACCGGCGTGTGCGGATTGGCGCATAATCAGCGGCTGTGGAGTTGCGCAGCAGAGCCTCGCGTTGGATCGGCGGCCCCAGTCGGATCACCCGCCGCAACGGTGCCCCCTCCGGTCTGACCGAGGGGCGGGTCAGGGGCGGTCGTCGCACCAAGGACCTGGTCAAACAGCTCTCGAGCGACGAGATCGCCGTCATCGACCATGCCGACATCGACCGGATCGCGGCGGAGGACCTGGTCGCCTCCGGGGTAGCCGCGGTGCTCAACAACTCGGCTAGCTCGACCGGGAGCTACCCGAACATCGGTCCACTGATCCTGGCGCGCGGGGGCGTGCCGCTGATCGATTTCGTCGGGCTCGACCTGTTCGAGCTGCTCTCCGACGGCGACGCTGTCGCGATCGACGGACCTCGGCTGCTGCGCGCCGGTGAGGAGCTGGGTTCGGGCGAACGGCTCAGCGAGCGCGAGATCGAGGAGCGCCTGGCGGAGCAGCGTGAGCGGATCGACCTCGCGCTGGCCGAGTTCGCGACCAACACGATCGCGCACGTCCGAGAGGAGAGCGAGCTGCTCACCGGCGAGATCGCGTTCCCGCCGGTGCGCACCCGGTTCCGCGACCGGCATGTCCTGATCGTGGTGCGCGGCCCCGACTATCGCGAGGACCTCGCGGCGCTCGGGGCCTACATCCGCGACGTCCGCCCCCTGATCGTCGCAGTCGACGGCGGCGCCGATGCGGTGCTCGAGGCGGGCTTCAAGCCCGACGTGATCCTCGGGGACATGGACTCGGCGACCGATCGAGCCCTGGCCGGCAACGCCGAGCTGATCGTCCACGCCTACCGCGACGGCCGCGCGCCCGGGAGTCAGCGGCTCGAGCGGCTCGGCCTCGAGCATGTGGTCATCCCTGCCTCCGGGACCAGCCAGGACGTCGCGATGCTCCTCGCCCATGAGCGCGGGGCCCGGCTGATCGTCTCCGTGGGCGCGCATTTCAACCTGATCGAGTTCCTCGACAAGAACCGGGCGGGGATGTCGTCGACGTTCCTGACCAGGCTCAGGGTCGGGGCCACTTTGGTCGACGCGAAGGGCGTCAGCAGGCTCTACCGGCCGGGAATCGGCCTCGGCTCCGGCGTCGTCTTCCTGGCGATCTTCGTGATCCTCTTGGTGGTCGTGCTGATCGCCTCGCCCGCGCTTGACACCATGACCGAGCTGCTCTGGCTGAAGATCCAGGACACCCTGGGCATCTGATCGCCTCGCACCGCGAACGCGGTCGTGGAAGGCTTCCCTGAGCATGGGCTACAGCGGCCGATACCACGCGGCCTCCCTGGTCGCGGTCTTCATCGCCCTGACGGTCGGCATCCTGATCGGCGTGGGGCTCGCCGACGACGTCGTCTCCAGCACCTCGCAGGAGCTGGAGGACAGCCTCCGCAGCAACCTCGACGACGCCGAGTCCCGACGCGACGCCCTGGCCACCGAGCTCAACCGCGAGCGTGACTTCGGCGGGCGCATCTATCCCGCGCTGGTTTCGGATCGGCTCTTCGCTTCGTCGGTTGCGCTCGTCGGCTTCGACCAACTCTCGCCCGAGATCGCGGCCGATGTGGAGGAGGCCCTCGCGCCGACGGGGGCCACCGTTGATGCGGTGGCGGTCGTATCGCTGCCGCCGGATCCGGATGCCCTGGCCGATGCAGCCCCGGTGCGGCTCTCCGCCGCGCGACGCGGGGGCGAGGGTCTTCGGAGGCTCGGCCGCGTCGCGGGAGCCGGGCTGTCGGGCGGCAGCTCGACCCTGGACGATCTGCGCAGCACCCTCTTCTCACGGTTCAGCGGCGAGCTCGAGTCTGTGGACCGGGTGATCTTTGCCGGCGGCATCCCCGAGGAGCTCGAGCCGGAGCAGCAGGAGGACAGCGAGGCGCTCGTGAACGGAATGCTGGAAGGGGCCGCCGGAACTTCCTCCGCGGTCGTCGGGGTGGAGCGAACGGGGACAGACCCGAGCACCCTGGCCCCGTTCAGCGAGGCGGGAATCCCGACCGTCGATCATCTCGACCTGGT
>CAXMST010000194.1:0-9607 GCA_964196325.1 uncultured Acidimicrobiia bacterium | reverse complement strand
CTCCCGCGAGTGGCCGGGCGTGGCTGGCGGTGCACGGGGATCGCCCGCGGGCTGGTTGCCCGTGGGCGATCCGCGGGTACCGTCAGGCACGTGCGGACACCGCGCGAGGGTGATCGTATTTGCGGATGGGTGTACTAGCGCACGACGAACCCATCCAGGCCGCCCGGCTCCTCGACGAACACCTCGAGCCGGCTGACGGCGGCTCCCTCGGGGCCCATCGCGCAGTAGTCGAGGAGTGCCCCTACGGCGGTCGGTCGGCCCTCGAGACAGACCTCGACGGTCCCGTCGGGAAGGTTCTGGGCCCAGCCGGCGACGCCGTGGGCCCGAGCACGCTCACGAACCGAGGCCCTGTAGAAGACACCCTGCACGCGGCCGTGGGCAATCGCCCGACGACGCTGAAGGGCCGCAGCGGCGCCTTGCGGCTCCGCGGGGATGGCTAGTACTCGTCCTCGTCGTCGTAGCCCGCAACCTCGGCGAGCTGGCGCCCGAAGGTCTCCTCTACGGAGACGGCCGGGGACTGGATCGAGAGCAGACCGAGCTCATCCTCGCCGCCGTTTTCGATCGAGTGGTCGCTGGCGGGCGGGATCAGGGCGAGATCGCCGGTCTCGAGGATCTCGGCATCGCCGGCAGCCGAAAGCGTGGCGGTGCCACGCACGACGACGTAGACCTGCTCGGCCTCTTCGTGTGAGCGCAAGTCTTGCGACGCGCCCGGCTGCACCTCCAGCCAGGTCACGGTCATGTGCCGGGAACCAAGCTCACCGGCATCCATGAGGATGTGCGAGCGCAGCTGGTGCCAGTCCTTGACGGCCGCCTCGGAGAGTCGCCTGACGAGCATTCGCAGCGACTTCTACCAGAGAACGCCGTGCCGGGGCGCGCGGGGAGCGCTCAGCGCACAACGATGTTGACGAGCCGGCCCGGGACGACGATCTCTTTGACCACCTGACCCCCGTCGATCTGCTCGATCACCCGCTGCTCGGCGCGGGCCAGGGCCAGCAGTTCCTCGTCGCCGAGATCGGAAGCGGCTTCGAGCTTGGCCCGGACCTTGCCGTTGACCTGCACGATCAGCGTGAAGGTCTCGTGGCTCAACAGGCTCTCGTCCGGTTCGGGCCAGGGTTGCTCCCAGAGGCGGCCGCCCTCGATCATCTCCCAGACCTCGGCGCCGAGGTGGGGCGCGAAGGGGAAGATCAGCGAGGCCGCGGTCGAGGTCGCAAAACGAAGCGCCGCCGCGGCGCCCTCCCGCTCGTCGTCAAGCAGCTCGCCCTTGAGCCGATAGCACTCATTGACCAGCTCCATCACGGCGGCGATCACCGTGTTGAACTGAAATCCACGCTCGAAGTCGCGCGTCGCCTTGTCGATCGCCCAGTGCGCCTTGGTCAGAAGCTCCCGGACCTCCGCCTCCGGCTGCGAGGCGGGAGCAGCGCCCGAGTCGGTCCGGTCCTGAACCTCACGTGCGAGCCGCCACAGTCGAGAGAGGAACCGGTGCACCCCCTCCACGCCCTCGTCGGACCAGTCGCCGCCGCGCTCGGGCGGCCCCATGAAGCAGATGTAGGTGCGGGCCGTATCGGCGCCGAGGCGCTCAACGTACTCCTGCGGGCTGACCGTGTTGCCCTTCGACTTCGACATCTTCGCCCCGTCCCGGGTGATCATTCCCTGCGTGAACAGGTTGATGAAGGGCTCTTGTACGCCGATGTGGCCCCCGTCCGCAAGCGCCTTGACGAAGAAGCGCGCATACATCAGATGCAGGATCGCGTGCTCGACCCCGCCGATGTACTGGTCGACGGCCATCCAGTGGTCGGCGATCTCGCGGTCGAACGGCAGCTCCTCGTTGCGCGGGTCGAGGTAGCGCAGGAAGTACCAGGAGGAGTCGACGAAGGTGTCCATCGTGTCGGTCTCGCGCCGCGCGGGCCCCCCGCAGCCGGGGCATTCGGTCTCGACCCATTCCGTCGCCGTCTCCAGGGGGCTCTGCCCCTTCGGCTGGTAGTCCTCGATCTCCGGGAGCTCGACCGGCAGCTGGTCGTCGGGCACCGGGACGACGCCGCAGCTCGGGCAGTGCACGATCGGGATCGGGCAACCCCAGTAGCGCTGCCGGGAGAGCAGCCAATCGCGCAGCCGGTAGTTGACCGCCGAGCTGCCCAGCCCGCGCCCCTCAAGCCAGTCGACCACCTCGACCGCGACCTCGGTTGAGGGCTTGCCGCTGAACTGCTCAGAGTTGATCGCGACCTCGCGATCGCTGTGGGAGACGAAGGCCTGATCCTCGGGCAGCTCATCGGCCCCCTCGGGCGGCTCGACCACGCGACGGATCTCGAGACCGAACGCGGTTGCGAAATCGAAGTCGCGCTGGTCGTGCGCCGGCACGGCCATCACCGCCCCGGTCCCGTATTCCATCAACACGTAGTCGGCGACGAAGACCGGGATCCGCTCGCCGTTGACAGGGTTGGTCACGGTCCGCTCGACTCGGACCCCGGTCTTCTCGCGCTCAGCCGAGCCCCGCTGCTCGGTCGGCGCCCGCATCGCCTCGGCCACGTAGGTGCGAACCTGCTCGGCGTTCTCGGTGCCCTCGATCATCCGTTCGACCGCCGGGTGCTCGGGGGCGAGCACGAAGAACGTCGCGCCAAACAGCGTGTCAGGCCGGGTCGTGAAGACCTCGAAGTCGAGCTCCAACTCCTCGCAGCGGAAGATCACCTCGGCCCCCTCGGAGCGGCCGATCCAGTTGCGCTGCATCGTGATCACGTTGTCGGGCCAACTCTCGAGCAGATCGAAGTCCGCGAGCAGGCGATCGGCGTAGTCGGTGATCTTGAAGAACCACTGCTTCAGACGGCGGGGCTCGACCAGGGTTCCGCAGCGCTCACAGCGACCCTCGACCACCTGCTCGTTGGCGAGCACCGTGGCGTCCTTGGGGCACCACTGGACCGCGGCCTCCTCCCGGTAGGCGAGGCCCTGCTCGAGCAGCCTCAAAAAGATCCACTGAGTCCAGCGGTAGTACTCGGGGTTATGGGAGGAGACCTCTCGGGTCCAGTCGATCGAAACGCCCCACTCCCGGAACTGCTCTCGGAAGCTCTCGATCGAGCGGTCGGTGGCGACGCGCGGGTGCTCGCCGGTGCGGATCGCGTGGTTCTCAGCCGGGAGGCCGAAAGCGTCGTAGCCCATCGGATGGATCACCTCGTATCCACGCCGACGGCGGAAGTGCGCGATCGCGTCACCGACCGAGTAGCACTTCAGATGACCTACGTGAGGCTCACCGGAGGGATAGGGAAGCATCTCGAGTACATAGGCCTTGGGCTTGTCGGGCTGATAGCCCTCCTCGCCAGGGTTCGGGACCTCCCAGGTTCGCTCGCTCTCCCAGATCTGTTGCCACTTGCGCTCAATCGGGCGCGGCTCGTATCGCTGCTCTTCCTCGTTCACGGGCCGGCAAGTCTAGTGGGGCGTTGCCCAACGTTGTCCCGGAAATGGCGAGTGCCGGGCGACGCCGGGCGAGGACGCAGGGAGCCCTCGTAGCCGCGCTACGTGGGCGACCGAGGACGATGGATGGCGTCGAGCCGGTGCCGCCAGTTTCGGGTGCAACGTTGGGTTGCACCCCACTGGATCGCCGGCCACCGTAGACGGGCGTCCAACCGGCCCGGTTGGGCTCAGGCTGACCGGGCGGGCGCCGATACTGACCGATGGGACGAATCGCGACGATCGCCGCTGCCATGCTCCTGCCCCTCGCCCTGCTCGCCGGCAGCGCTGCGGCAGAGGCGGGCGCGAAGGCAAAGCTCAAGGCCAAGATCGGCTGGGGACCCCTGAAGAGCGGCGAGGCCGGGCGCAAGGTCCGGAAGACCCAATGGGAGCCACGGCCCCGCAACTACGAGGCCAACCACCGCGTGCCGACCCGGGCCGAGCTGAGTCACTTCCGCGCCACCAGCGACATGCCGTACGCGAGCCGGGTGGACGGCAAGTTCAGGGGTGGCACCGACGACATCATCGAGTGGGCGGCGATCAAGTGGGGGCTGCCGGAGGACCTGCTGCGGGCAGTGGCCGTGCACGAGACCTGGTGGGACAACCACGTGGTCGGCGACAACGGCGACAGCTTCGGCCTGTTTCAGGTCCGGCGCCCGTTCCACTGCTGCCTACCGTTCATACGCGACTCAACCGCCTTCAACGCCGACTACTACGGCGGCATCATGCGCGCCTACTACGACGGCAAGCAGGACTGGCTCAATAACCCCGACGTCGCCTCCGAGAACGGCCGCACCTACCGGGCCGGCGACCTCTGGGGCTCGGTCGGCGCCTGGTACTCCGGCCGCTGGCGAACCGAGGGTAGCCAGGACTACGTCGGCGCCGTCAAGAAGCTCAAGCGTGAGCGGACTTGGGAGACCCACCCCTACTTCGACGAGGGCTAGCCGCCCCCGGCGGGTAGCTGGATGGAGCTGATGGGGCTCGAACCCACGACCTCTACCGTGCCACGGTAGCGCTCTCCCAGCTGAGCTACAGCCCCGTAGGTCAGCGTCGCAGTCTAGAGCAGGTGGAGCTCAGCGAGGCGCCTACTCGCTGAGGTCGAGGATCAGCTCCTCGGCGCTGCTGCTGCGCACGACGAAGGCGAGCTCACAGCGAGCCTCGAGCTCACTGCGCAGGTCGACGGGGTTACGCAGCGCGACGTCGATGCTGGCGCGACCGCCGGAGAAATGCGTGATCGCGATCTCCCCGGTGGCCTCAATCGCGTTGGCCGCGTCCTCGAAGGTGACGAGCTGCGAGAAATCGCTGAACGGGCCGACATCGACGAGCACCCGTAGCTCGCCGCCTGCGTCGAGGCCCGCCTCGAGCTCGGCCAGCTCTTCCGCGGGCTCGGCAAGGGGAGCCTTCGACTCTGGCTCTCGCGCTGCTTCCGGCTGCGGCGAGGGCGCAAGCGCGGCTTGGGACGGGGGCCCCGGCTCCGGCCGCAGCTCCGCCGCCTGCTCTGGCTCTTGGGTGCCGTTCCAGGTGGCTCCAAGTCGATCGATCGCCCGGTGCAGGGCACTCAAGAGCCGCTCGCTGGAGCCCTCGGGCGCATCAGACAGGCTGTGCACATGGTCGCTCACCGCGGCCGCCTCCCGGAGAGCCTGCAGTCGGATGCGCGTCGCCTGACCCCGCGCGGTCACCTGTAGTCGCTCGAGCTCGCTCGCGAGCGACGCAAGACCGCGGATCTGGCTGGTCGCCTCGTTCCGGGCGAGGTCGAGCTCGCGCTCCAGGTAGGCCAACCGGCGCTCGCGCTCCACCGTCGCCAGCTGAGTCCTGTGCAGGACCAGTTCGAGCTGCTCGGCGCGGGCCAGTTGGGCGCGGGCAAGCTCATGGCCACGGCCGCGGCCGGCATCCGCCTCCGCTAGAGCTCGCCTGACATCAGCTGCACGGAAGCCCAGCAGCGCTCTTCTCAGCCTACGCTCGATCAGCTCAGGCTACGCAGGCCCCCGGACGGCTTCGGGGGCAGCGCCCAAGCCCAGCTCGAGCTCCGGTGCCTCCCCCCACAGCTGCTCCAAGCGGTAGCGCTCCCGGGTCTCGGGAACGAAGATGTGGACTACGCAAACGCCGTAATCGAGCAGGATCCAGCGGTTCTCCCCGAGGCCCTCAGCGCGGCTTGGCAGCAGCTCCCACTCGTGCTTGAGCCGGGCGTGGACCTCGTCGTGGATCGCCTTCGCGAGACGCTCGTTTCGGGCGGTGCAGATCAGCAGCACGTCGGTGTAGCCGACCAGGTCGCCAACCTCGAAGGCGACCAGGTCGGTGGCCTGCTTTTCATCTGCCAGTGCCGCGATCAGGCGGGCCAGCTGCTGCGAGCTCATGCGACAACTCCGTCCCGGTAGAGGCCACGCTCGGCGATCAGCTCCGCGACAGCGAGCGGCACCAGCCAGCGAACCGGCTTGCCGACCACGACTCGCTCCCGCACCATCGTCGAAGAGACACCGATCGCCGGCATCTCCAGCGCGTCAACCCGGTCCTGGGCACCGAGGCGCTCGAACACCCCATCGACCACTTGGGGATCAACGCCAGGGCGCGCTGCCACGGCGAGGCGCGCCAGCTCGAGCACCCGCTCAGGCCGCCGCCAGCTTTCCAGCCCGGCTGCGGCGTCGGCGCCCATCACGAAGGTGAGATCGCTTCCTGGAAGCTCATCCGCAAGCAGCTCAAGCGTACGGTAGGCGTAGGACGGGCCCTCGCGCCCGGCCTCGACATCGCTGGCACTCACACCCTCGAAGCTGGCGACGGCCGCATGGGTCATCTCCAACCGCTGCCCGGCGCCCGGCTCGGGAACGATGCGCTTGTGAGGGGCCTCGCCGGTCGGAACGAGGATCAGCTCATCGAGGCCGAGCGCCCAGAAGGCCTCCTGCGCGAGAACCAGATGTCCGACGTGGGGCGGGTTGAACGCCCCGCCGAGCACGCCGACCGAGCGGCACACGGGCACCTACTCGCGAATCTGACCGGAGCCGACGAGGATGTACTTCGTCGAGGTCAGCTCACGCAAGCCGATCGGCCCGCGCGCGTGCAGCTTCTGGGTCGAGTTGCCGATCTCAGCGCCCATTCCGAATACGAACCCGTCGGTGAACCGGGTCGACGCGTTGACGTAGACGCAGGCGGCATCGACGCGCTGGGTGAATTGGGCACCAGCCTGCTCCGAGCCGGTGACGATCGCCTCGGAATGACCGGTGCCGTGCTCGTTGACGTGGTCGATCGCCTCTTGCAGCGAGTCGACGACGGCCACTGCGATCTTCATCCCGTGATACTCGGCGTCCCAGTCCTCGTCGCCGGCGGACCCGACCGCGACTCCGTCCCCGCACGTTTCCCGGGTGCGCTCGTCACCGATCAGCTCGACGCCCGCGGCGCTCAGCTCAGCCAGGATCACGGGCAGGAACTCGGCGGCGGCCGCCTCGTGGACCAGCAGCGTCTCAGCGGCGTTGCAGACTCCAGGCCGCTGCACCTTGGCGTTGAAGGCGATCCGACGGGCCATCTCCAGGTCGGCGTCCTCGTGAACGTAGACATGGCAGTTGCCGCCGGCGGCGTAGAGCACCGGCACCGAGGCGACCTCTTGCAGCGCGGTCTTCAGGCCCTCACCCCCCCGAGGGATGATCAGGTCGACGAACTCATTCTGGGTCGCGAGCTCGGCCAGTTCGGCGCGACCGCCCCCGGCGACCAGCTCGAGCGAGCCGGCCGGCAGACCGGCGGCCTCGATTGCCTCGGTAAAGATTCCGGCGAGGACCGCGTTCGAGGCGGCCGCGTTGCTGGACCCGCGCAGGACGGCGGCATTGCCGCTCTTGAGGCAGAGTGCCGCCGCGTCGATCGTGACGTTGGGCCGAGCTTCATAGACGATCGCGACTACCCCGATCGGCACCCGTAGCTGCTCGAGCTCGAGGCCGCTTTCCAGGGTGCGGGAGGCGATCACCTCGCCGACCGGATCGCTGAGCTCGAGCAGGGCCTCCAGCCCGAGAGCGATCTCCTCCACGCGCTCGGGATTGAGCCGAAGCCGGTCGAGCAGGGCGGGATCCAGGCCGGCTGCCACGCCCGCCTCGACGTCGGTGGCGTTCGCCGCGAGAATCTGATCCACGCGCGCCCGTAACAGGGCGGCTGCTCGGCGCAGGGCGTCGTCCTTGCTCGCGGCGTCGGCCGCGGCCAGAAGCAGCGCGGCGGCGCGGGCGCGCCGACACGTATCGGTGATCGTCTGGGTCGCTACAGCCATACCGGGAGGTTAACGCCAGCGGGCTGTGGCGCAAGCGCCAGGCGACTCAGAGCAGGACGAAGCGATCCCGGTGAATGGCCTCCTCAGGCCCGTCTCCGATCAGCTCGGTAACCGCGCCACTCTGCAGGCCGCGCAGCCGCTCGATGACTGCCGCCGGATGCTCGGCGACGCCCTTGCCGAGCACGGTGCCGTCGTGGACGACCTCCACCGGGTCGCCGGCGCCGAAGTCACCGGAGGCCGCGAGGACCCCGACCGGCAGCAGCGAGGAGCCATCCTCGCGCAGCACCCGGGCCGCGCCGGCGTCAACCTCGATTCGGCCACGGGCCGGCGCGGCGTACCGCAACCAGAGCTTGAAGCTCGGAGCACGACTGCTGTGCGGAACGAAGCTGGTGCCGACCGGCTCACCGGCGGCCGCGCGGGTCAGGGTGCCGTCACCGGTCCCGTCGCAGACAATGACCGGGATCCCAGCGCCGCTTGCCATCTCCGCGGCCACCACCTTGCTGCGCATGCCGCCGGAGCCGAAGGTCGAGGTGTGCATCCCGATCTCGAGGCCTTCGAGCTCCGAGAAATCGGCGACCCGGTCCACGAGCCGCGCCTCGGGGTCGACCGCGGGATCGGCGCTGAACAGTCCCTCGGTGTTGGTCAGGAGAATCAGCCGGCGGGCCTCGATCATGATCGCCACCTGGGCCGAGAGGAAGTCGTTGTCACCAAAGGTGATCTCGTCGGTCGCGGTGGTGTCGTTCTCGTTGATCACCGGAACCACACGCCAGGCGAGCAGCCGCTGCAGGGTCTGGCGGGCGTTCAGGTAGTGCATCCGCTCTGACATGTCGAACGCGGTCAACAGCACCTGGGCCGCATGCACCTCGCCCCCCCCAAGGCGCCCCTCGTAGGCGCGAAACAGCGAGCCCTGGCCGACCGCGGAGGCCGCCTGGAGCTCGTCGATCGCTTTCGGCCGTCCGCTCAGCCCCATCAGCCTGATGCCCAGGGCGATCGCACCCGAGGTGACGAGCACCACCTCCTCGCCGCCACGGTGCAGGTCGGCAACCTGGGCGCAGACGCTATCGAGCACCTCGCCGCGCAGGGAGCCGTCGTCGTCGGCGACGATCGAGGATCCGAGCTTGACAACCAGGGTCATGGCCGGCCGGAGTCTAGGCGGGAGCGAGCGCGGCGCAGCCGCTCAGGCGCTCGGGTGCAGGTCAAAAGCCTGCTCGCCGATCCTAACCTCGTCGCCGTCGTTGAAGCCGGCGCGGCGGAGCTCCTTGATCACGCCGATCTCGGTCAGGCGGCGCTCCACGTATGCAACCGCCTCCGGATTGCCAAGGTCGTGGCGCTCCACCAGCATCTCGATCCCGCGGCCGAGGACCGTGTAGCTCCCCTCCCCCACCTCCTCGATGGTGAATCCGTCGGCGGCCGCCGGACGGTAGACCCGGTGCTCAGCCGCAAACGCGTCACGGTCGGGGTCGCCGGGACCCGGCTCCTGCTCTCCTCCCAGCGCGCTCGTCGTGAAGATCTCCCTGACCAACTCATCGAGCCCGAGGCGCGTTGCCGACGAGATCGCGAGCACCGCGACGGCCCCGGGGGCGCGTTGCCGCCACTCGGCCACCAGATCGGGGTGCTCTTCGGCAGGCACCAGGTCAGCCTTGGAGAGCGCGACCAGCTCCGGCAGGCGCTCGAGTCCGGCGCCATGGGCTGCCAGCTCGGCCCGGACGGTTTCGTAGGCGGTCTCCGGCTGCGCGTCCGGGCCCAGCTCCAGCAGGTGCACCAGGACCCGGCAGCGTTCGACGTGGGCGAGGAACTCATGCCCGAGCCCGGCGCCCTCGGCAGCACCCTCGATCAGACCCGGGATGTCGGCGAGCACGAGTTGCCGCTCGCCGTCGTCGATCGTCCCCAGAATCGGCTCCAGGGTGGTGAAGGGATAGTCGGCGACCTTGG
>CAXMST010000193.1:0-46259 GCA_964196325.1 uncultured Acidimicrobiia bacterium | reverse complement strand
TTGGCGGGATCGTCGAAGTCGTTGTCCGCGTCGTCGTTGTCCGCGCCCACCTCGAGCACGTCATAGAAGCAGTGGGCTGCGCTCACCACCAGCGTCGGTGCGAGCAGGGTGCCGCCGCAGGAGAAACGCTCAAAAGCGTTGTTGCCTGGAGCGAGGAAGGGCGCAATCGTGAAGCCGACCTGCCAGGGCCACTCGCCGATCGTCGTCCCCTGCCCGCCGACGATTCTCGGCTCGGGGTCGGCCCCGTTCGCGCCCGCCGCGAGCACCAGCGAAACGCCGATCGCCCCCGCCGCGGCGAGCAGTGCCCGGGCCGTATGCCGCAACTCAGCCCTTTCCGAAGGCGCCGTTCGTGAACGGCTCGTAGCTGCGGCACGGCTGTCCTCGCAGCGCCGGGCAGGCGGGGAGCGGCCCCTCCGCTTCGAGCCCGTCGACGACCGGCAAGACCAGGCGGGACGGCTGCTTCCCGGTGCGGGCCAGTGCCACCCAGGGAGTGCCGGCCGGATCGGCCTCCTCGAAGGCCCAGACGGGCTGATCGCCGCCGGGAGCGGAGAGCGTGACCCGCAGGCGCGAGCCTTCGCGGTAGACGTGGCCCTCGTAGTAGAGCGGGATCCTGACCTTGACCCAGCGCCCCTTGACCAGAGTCTTCTCGTCCTTCTCACGGTAGGTCGGAACCGGCTCGGTCAGGAAGCTGCGCTCGCGGTCGAGCTTGCGCGCCTCGGTCCGCAGCCAGCCGCTCTGTACGAAGCTCTCATTGCCGTCGGGGCGGACCTCGGTCACGGTCGCCTGCAGGTCGACGTTGCGAGCCTTCGAGCGGACCCAGGCCTGGAGCTCGCCCGCGCCGAGCACCGCCGTGTCCCGGGCGAGCGGCGAGCTCAGGTAACTGAGCGCGCGCCCGTCCGCGGGCTGCGCCCACTGATAGGTCGCGCCGGCCGTCCACAGACCGCTGTCGCCGGAGCCGGTGTTGCCGCTGAAGTTGGTCAGCGGGCGGGAGTCGGGATCCCACTTGAACTGGTCGGCCCCGGAGCCGCCGGCGCGCTGCCGCAGCTTGCCTCCCTCCCGCAGATACCAGGAGCGAGGCTCCGCCCCCGGCGGTGGGAACGTCTTGAAGGCGCTCTCGAAGCCCGGGACCGGGGTCAGCGGATCGCCGCCGGCGCCGTTCTCGTGCAGGATCCGCACCGGGCGCTGAGCCTCGAACGCGGCGAGCGCCGAGTCGAAGCCCGGCTGCTCCTGGATCGGGTCATCGGGGAGCCCAAGGCCGTTCACACCGATCAGCGCCGAGTAGAGCGCCGGAGCAGCGCCCTTGGCTGCCGGCGAGAGCTCGGGCCGGCGCTCGGCGACATAGAGCTCGAGGAAATCGAACCAGCGGCTGAAGGTCTCCGGCGCGAGCGAGTCGGTGTGGGTGCCGTTGGTGAACGTGAACCACTTGCGGTCGGTGCCGGTGAACTCGCGGACCAGGGCCGGGCAATGGCCGCCGGTCTGCTCGTCGGTCCATTGGCAGGCCATGAACACGGGGACCTCGATCTGATCGACGAAGGTGCGCGGGGAGACCGGGTCGGCAACCCGCGGCTTGTAGTTCTCGTTGCGGCGGGTCTTCGCGATCAGGTCGACCGCCTCGGTATGCAGAGCCTGGTTCGCCGCACAGATCTCATCGCCGCCCTGGATCCGCTCCCAGGCCCAGCCCTGACCCGAGTCGGGGCCTGACGGTAGGGCGTCCTCGACCCGGTCCTTGGCCCACTCGAAGGCGAAGCCGGTGTTCAGAATCCCGCCCGGGTAGAGCGTCGTCGAGCTATCGTCGATAACCGAAAGCGGTGTGATCGCCGCGAGGCTGGGCGGCTGGGTGGCCGCGACGAAGAGCTGGCTGATCCCGCCGTAGGAGACGCCGAGCATGCCGACGTCCCCGGCGACCCACGGCTGCCGGGCGACGGTCTCGATCACGTCGTAGCCGTCCAGCGCCTGCAGGCGCTCGAAGTAGTCGAAGGCCCCGGCCGAGCACCCGGTGCCGCGCATGTTGACGTCGACGACCGCGTAGCCGAGCAGGGTCGCGACGGGGGCGATCCCGCTCTGCGGCCCGGCTGGATTCGCGTAGCCGTAACCCGAGTACTCGAGCAGGGGCGGGTAGGGGCCATCCTCGACCGGCCCCGGCAGGCTCACGTTGATCGCCAGCTCGGTGCCGTCGCGGGTCTCCAGGTAGCCGTAGCCCCCGGCCGGCAACTCCTGGCTGTAGGTCGACTTGCTCGGCGGCTTCGAGCGGTCGCTCAGCACCCGCAAGTTCTTGGACTCGCCAAGGCCAGCCTGAGTGACCCTGTAGCCACCGCCATCGTCGAGCCGCCGGAAGACCGCGCCACCAAGCTCGCCGGCCCGTTTGCTGTCGACCTTCTCGCCGCGGCGACTGAGCTGCACCCGCTCCCCGGGCGTCGCACCGACGACATGGACCTGCTCGACGCTGCCGGAGGCCTCGAGGCCGAGCGCCAGGCCGGCGCTCGCCCCAGTCGCACCCGCCAGGCCGGCCGCCGTCACAGCGATCAGTGCAGCGCTCAGCGTCGCCATACGTTCAACGTTCCCCGCCCTACCGCTCCACCGCCTCATGACGGGGACTCTCTCATACCTCCCCGGCGGAGGCAAGCCCGACAGCCCGGGCTCGGACCCGACGCCGGTCCGTAGCCACCACGGTACGACTACCGCAGGCTTCCCCGATGAGCACCCGCCGGGATCGGCCTAGGCTCGCGGGGAGCGACAGCCTGGAGGCGCCATGACCGCCGAGAACCGAAACGACGATAGTGGTGGCGCGCTGGTCGAGGGGCCGGCGGGCAGAATCGACGCCTTCCTGACCGAGCACGGCGTCGAGCACGAGATCGTCGAGCATGCCGAGACCATGAGCGCCGCGGCCGAGGCCCGCGAGGCGGGTGTCCCGACCGCCGACACGGCCAAAGGGGTGTTGCTCGCCGAGGCCGACGAGTACCTGCTCGCGGTGATTCCCGCATCACACCGGCTCGACCTGAAGAAGGTCCGCGCGCTCGTCGGGCGCAAGGGCGTGCGACTGGCCACCGAGGCCGAGATGCCCGGGCTCTCCCCCAACGTCGAGCTCGGAGCCCTCCCGGTCCTCGGACCGGACGTGCCGGCCGCGGAGCTGGTCGACGAGCGTCTGCTCGCCCACCAGCGGATCATCTGCAGCGCCGGCGATCACCGGCATGCGGTCAGGTTTCCCCCCGGGGCGCTGCTCGAGCTCATGGAACCGGTGATCGCCGACCTCTGCGAGGGTTAGTCCACGCGGCCGCAACTACGATCGCGTGTACTAGCGTCGGCCGCCCGACGCGGCCGTCACTTCCTCGAGCCCATCGACGTGACTTTGGCTGGGACGAGACTCGGGTCAGCATCCAGTCGGTGCCGACGTCGTCAGCGTCGGCTATGCGGCTTGGGGTGAAATTCTCGGCGGCGAGGTGGCCGGCGCGGCGACCCTAGTCCCGGGCCGTGGTCTGCAACAACCCACCCTTGGTGTCGCCTGCCAACACCTCCGCGAGCTCTCGGCTCACCCGCTCCCGTCTCCCAGCGTGACGAGGCGCGCCGGCGGCGCGCCTTTGGTCACGGTCGGCCCGCTGGGAACCGTCAACCGGAGGCCTGGGACGCATCAACCACGCGCCTCGGCCCCGAGCTCGGGGCCGGTTCGATCCACTCAGCCCTATCGAGGCCACTGGTCGAGACCACCGACAGGTCCGCCTCAGGATCGACGAGCAGCTGCTCGGGCCGGCCGTTGAGCGAGATCGCGGCCTCAACGCGAATCTCGACCGGAATCCCCCCGCTGGCCTCGCGCTCCCGCTCGGCGAGGTGCGAGGCGAGCTGCGCGAGCATATCGGGCTGCGGGGAGGCGCGGGCCAGCTGGCGTGGGGTAATCACCCCGTCGAGGTCGATCGGGGCGCGCTCGCCCGTGGCGGGGTCGTAGGCGTAGAAGCCCGCGATTCCGTCCTTCTGGCGCAGCTTCATATGCCAGGAGAAGCGGTGGCCCTCCTCGGTCCAGTGGACCAGGCCCGGGTAGAGGTGGTGACGCAGCGGGAAGGCGATCTGGACGGCGACGAACACGGCCAGCACCGCGGTGAGCGACAGCGCTATCGGCCGGGCGCCAATCCCGTTGCCGGCCGACGCGCGAGCCGGCGCGGTCGTGCTCCGGGGGCGCAAGGCCCACAGCCGCTGCGGCCAGTCGGGATCGAAGAAGACGGTGGTGGCGACAATCATCATCGGCGGGAAGATCCCGATGTCGAAGATGATCCAGTTGCCCACGTGGAAGCCGACGGCCGCGACAAAGGCCAGCGCCCGGGTGCGACGCCAGAGCAGCAGCGGCACGATCATCAGGTCGAAGGCGAGTCCGGCCCAGCTGAACACCTGCCCCGCCGCTGCTCCCTCGAGCAGCGGTCCAACCAGGAACAGGTCGCCCCGATCGGCCAGCCAGGTGCCCATCGGCTCCCCGGCCAGCCAGTCGTCGCCAAGCTTGGCGAGACCCGCGAAGAGGTAGATCACGCCAACCTGAAAGCGCAGGATCCAGACCGACCAGAGCGGCACGGTGCGAGGACGCCCGGGGTGCCGCCGTGCCGCCAGCGAGAGCGCCCGATCGGCCGGGATCAGAGCGATCAGCACTAGCAACAGGATCGCCGCGTAGAAGTGGTTCAGATACTCGGCCTTCTCGAGCAGGAAGACGTAGAGGAATCCGGCCGCCAAAAGCGGCGCCACGAACCGGTGCGCGACGCCGAGCGCCAGCGCCAGGCCGAGCACGGTGAGCGCCGCGAAGTGGATGTACATCCCGACCCCGGCCCAGGGCTGGACCCAGCCGAAGCCCTCATAGGTGAAGTGAAAGCTCGGGTCGAGGTAGGAGACCCGGATCCAGTCGCCGGTCAGGTAGTTGAGCGACTCGACCGCGATCAACAGGCCAAGCCCGATCCGCACGATCGCGACCGAGGCACCGCTGACCGGGACGCCAAGCCGTTCGCGGAAGCTCCTCACCGTGGTCAATCTAGATCAATGGCGATCTAGATCAATGGCGATCTAGCCCACCAGCTCGCGCAGCTCCTTCAGCGACTCCTCGATACCGTCTGCCGGCGCGCCCAAGTCAGGGACGGCCGCGCGGTCGGCCGCGAGGCTGAACACGATCTGGCCGTCGTAGCTGGCAACCGCGACCCCGAGCGCGTGGCTGGAGAGGATCGGCACCAAGGGAACGATCCGCCGCAGCCGGGCGCCCAGTGCGAACAGGGTCATCTGCGGACAGCTGGTCGGGCCCGGCGACGGGAGGCAACCCTGCCCAGAGGTGCTGCGGATCAGGGGCGAGATCCTCACGTTGGCGCTCGACGACTTCGAGCGGCCTCAGCTCCGAGATTTCGAGGCCGGGATCCACGATCACGGTTTAGGACTCACCGGCGTCCGCCGCGGCTGGCCCCCGACCACCCGCGAGCGTGGACGAGCCGCGTCCTGCCGACGGACCGAATGCACTAGGCGGGCGGGATGTTCTGGTTGAGCCGGAACACGTTCTCAGGGTCGTAGCGGCGCTTGACCTCTACGAGTCGCGACCAAACGGCGGGCGCGTAGGCATCCCGGACCCGCTCGGAGCCCTCGTCGCTCATGAAGTTGACGTAGGCGCCACCGGTCGCGTGCGGCGCCACCGCCTCGAACAGCCCCCGTGCCCAGGCCACGCCCGCCTCGTCATCAGCGGGCTCAGTCCAGTGGCCATGGATGTTGAGGACGAACTCCGCATCGCGATGCCCATATGCGGTCTCGTCATCCGGGATCCGGGAGATTGCTCCGCCGAGGTGTGCGAGGAACACCTCGGCCTGCGGCGACGGCAGCTCACCGACCGCCGCGATCGCCGCGTCGATCACCGGATCGGACAGCTCGGTGAGGTTGTGTGACTTCCAGTAGTTGCGATCACCCTCCGCATTGAGAGCGTCGAAGCCCTGCTGCCAGTCGGTGAACGGCATCACACCGATGTGCTTCCCGTACGGCTCGCCGAATCCCGCGTAGCGCTCAGCGATCAGCGCTTCGCCCTCGGCGGGGTCGCCGACGTAGGCAAACGCGAGAACGAGCGCCGGCTTGCCGTGGACTTCCTCCGGCAGGAACGGCAGCGGCGGCGCGAGCCGCATGACGACCCATGCGGTGAGCTCGTCCGGCGCCTTCGCGGCCATCTCTCGGTGGTGCTGGAGAAACTCCCGCGCCGACTCGATCGGGTAGACGATCAGGCCGCAGAGGAAGTCGGGACCGAGCTTGTGCGTCTCGAACTCGAACGACGTGACCACGCCGAAGTTGCCGCCGCCGCCGCGGATCGCCCAGAACAGCTCGGGATGGGACTGCTCGGAGGCGGTTATCAACTCACCGTCCGCGGTGACGACATCGACCGAGCGCAGGCTGTCGATCGTGAGCCCGAGCTTGCGGGAAGCCCAGCCGAAGCCACCGCCCAGGGTCAAGCCTGCGACACCGGTCGTCGAGACGATGCCGCCGGGGACCAGCAGCCCGTGCTCGGCGAGGGTCGCATCGAGCTCGGAGAGCAGGACCCCGGCCTCGACCCGGGCGATCCCTTGATCGGCGTCGACCTCGACCGCGCGCATCTCGGAGAAGTCGATCACCACCCCGTCGTCGACGACCGCATTCCCGGTCACGTTGTGACCGCCGCCGCGCACGGCGAGCGGCAGGTTACGATCCCGCGCAAAGCCAATCGCCTCGGCAACGTCAGCCCCATTCCGCGGTCGCACGACCGCCGCCGGCGAGCGGTCGATCATCGCGTTCCAGATCTTGCGGGCTTCCCCATAGCCGGAATCGCCCGGCGCGATCACGTTTCCCTCGACCTGGCCACGCAGATCCTCTAGCGAACTCGCCTCCAAAGCAACCACCCTCTCCTTCACGCTCGAAACTCCACGGCTCCCCCGTGTCGCATCTTACGGCCAATCGTCGGCTCGGGCAACCCGGGTCCTCGGCGGAGCGCCGAGGGTTGGACGTCAGACCGCTTCGGTCCAGACGAGCGCCGAGCCGTCGAGCACGATCGTGCCCTCCTGGTTCGAGATCGTGGTCCGCAGCCTCGTCAGCGGCTTGTCCTCGCGGGCCTCGAGTACCTCGACCTCAGCGGTGATCTGGTCGCCCGGCCGAACCGGCGCCTTGAAATCCCAATCGACGTGCAGGAAGACGCTCCCCGGTCCGGGCAGGTCCTCGGCCACGACGGCGTTGAGCAAGCCGGAGCTGACGCCGCCCTGAACGATGATCCCGCCAAAGCGCGAGCTCGCGGCCGCCTCCTGGTCATAGTGGAGCGGGTTGCGGTCGCCGGTCAGCTCGGTAAAGAGCTCGATGTCGCGCTCGCGAACTATCCGGGTCCTCGACGCGACCTCTCCGACCTGCGGTGGGGCCATCTGGCCAGTCTAGTGTCGGTCCCGCGGGGACCTCGCTCGGCGCAGCCTCCCGCGAAGGCGGCGGGCACCGACCATCAGGCTGGCGCTGATCACCCCAAGGCTGAGGCCGCTGAGCGGGATCAGCACCTCTTCGACGGGGAGGCCGAGGATGTGGCCGATCAGCGGGCTCACCTCAGCGCCCCTGCCCGCGGCCGACGCCGCCCCTCTCCTCGTAGGGGTCCTTGACCGCGACGTTCACGGTTCTGCAGCCCCCGCAGCGGACCCGGACCCTTCTCGTCATCTCCATCTCGCCCATCGCGACGGCGAGCACGTTGCCGCACTTGACGCAGACGTAGTCATCGGGGCCGTTGCCGCTGAACGCCGGTCGGTCGGGGTCGTCCTGGATTGCGGTGCCGCCGTTGAAGGGCACCTCCCCCTCGCGGATCTCGCGCATCACGATCCTGGCCATTGCCTGACCTTACGCCTCGCCGAGCTTCCCCGTGAAGTCGTTGATCAGCGCATCGAGCACGCCGCCGACCACGCCCTCCCCCATTGAGGCTGCCTTGCCCGCGATCTGGGCACTCGTGTGGATGTCGCCGCCGTCGTCGTTGAGCTGGAAGATGACGTCGGCGTTCGCGTGCCCCTGACCGCCCTGCTCCTTCGACTTGACCCGGAGCACGGTGCGGTGCGCCGCGGCGTCCTGCTCGGCGACCTCGACCGTGCCGACGAACTTCATCGACATCGCTCCCATCTTAATCTCGATCTCGGCCTTGACCGAGTCCGGGCTCGTGGCCTCGGTCACGGCGCCTCCCTCGACGCAGGGGACTACCCGCTCGAGATCGGTCACGGCGGCGAAGCTCTCATCGATCGACTTGCTCGTAGCGAAGGTGTGGTCCAACTCGGTAGCCAATTGTGGGTTCCTCTCTATTTGTATTTGTGGCGTGTAGTGGTTCTACCAACTCGGTCGATATGCTCGGCTCATGGCGTTCCCGTCAGGCACACACGAGCTCGGGCCGGACGAGGCCAGGCTCACGGTTCGCACCGGCAAGAGCGGCGCCGCGTCCGCAGCCGGACACAACCTGCTGCTTGCTGTCACAGCCTGGAAGGCAACCCTGCTGATCGCCGAGGACGTGCCGAGCAGCAGCCTCGAGCTCAGCGCCGACGCCGGCTCCCTGCGAGTGATCGAGGGCACCGGTGGGGTCCAGGCGCTGAGCGACGAGGACAAGGCCAACATCCAGCAGTCGATCGACGACCACGTGCTCAAGCGCGAGTCCATCGCCTTCAGCTCCAGCAGTGTGCGAGAGGCAGGACCCGGGCGATTGCAGATCGACGGTCAGCTGACGATCGTTGGCACCGCGAAGCCCTTCGCTTTCGAGCTGACCATCAACGGCGACGGGAAGCTCGCGGCGACAGCGACCGTCACGCAGAGCGACTGGGGCATGAAGCAGTACTCGAGCCTGTTCGGGGCCCTCAAGGTCAACGACGAGGTCGTCGTTGAGCTCGAGGGTCAGCTCTAGCCCGCCTCGCACGCAGCTAGTCCCGATACACGGCCTGCGCGTCGAGGCCGCCTTGGACCCCGGGGGGCAGCGCGCCGGAGCCGTGCGCGTAAAGCGCGATGTCTTCGACGGTCTGCGTCTGTGCAGGATCGCTGCCGTCCCCGGCGGCGAAGGCCCCGTTCTCCCACTTGAGGCTGTCCGGCTCGGCCTCCAGCGCCGCTCCCGCAAGCAGGCGGGCCTTCTCGCGGATCCTGGCGCTGGCCGTGCCGATCGCCGCCGCGGTTCCCGGGGACGGGCTCGCGTTGTAGCCATGACCCTCCCCGAAGCGATCGGTGTCGGCGGGAACCACCTTTATGTCCAGCGCCGGGACGCCAAGCTCCTGCGCCACGAGCTCCGCGTACTCGGGCTCCTTGCCGTCGGGCTCGGTGGTCAGGCTCAGCACCATCTTGCCGGTCGGGTGTACTCGCAAGAAGACTGCCCGGTATGCCTCGTCAGCCATTCTGATCCTCCTCATCGTTTTCGGCTTCGGTCTTCGACTTAAGGCGTTCGCGCTCCTGATGGGCGCGCAGCGCATTGTGCTCCTCAAGCTCGCAAAAGGCAGGCTGGGGCCCGCCGGCCGGATGGGGCGGGACCGCCGGCCGCTCGCAGCCCGGATAGATGCAGCTCTTAGCGATCGGTCCCTGACCCCCACCCCGGCGTCGTGTGGCCCCTGCTCGGGCCGTAGCCGCTCGGCATTGCCACCGAGCTGCCGGGCACCGGGGTGGCGCTCGCCCAATCCTCTTCCCCAAGCTCGTCGCCCTCGGCCTCGACCTCGGCCTGCACGGCGGCCGGCGGGGCCCAGGGGCTCGGCGAATCGGCCCCAATCGCCTCGATCACCTCGCCGAGCGCATCGAAGCTGTGGCCGCTGACCAGCGCGTCGCAGTGCTCGAGCGCCGCCCGCATGCCCCCGGCCCGGACCGAGAAGTCCCTACCGCTGAGCCGCGGGTTGACCCAGACCACGCGGTGAGCCAGTCGCCGCAGGCGCGCCATCTCGCGGCCGACCAGCATCGGCTCACCACGCTCCCAACCGTCGGAGAGAATCACGACCACGGCACCCCGGGCCATGCCGCGGCGGCCGTGGCGGTCGTTGAACTCCTTCAGGGCGGCGCCGATCCGCGTCCCGCTCGACCAGTCGGGCGCCGCCGCCGCGGCCCGCTGGATCGCCCGCTCCGGATGCCGCGAGGAGAGCGCTCGGGTGAGGCGGGTGAGGCGGGTCGCAAACACGAACGCCTCGGCGTCGGGCCCGCTGCGCGCGGCGCAGGTCAGGAACTGCAGGTACGCCCGCGCATAGGGCTCCATCGATCCCGAGATATCGCAGAGCATCACCAGGCGCCGGCGCACGACACGACGGCGGCGGCGAGCCAGATGAACCGCGTCGCCGCCGGAGCGTAGGCTCGCGCGCAGCGTCCGTCGCAGGTCGATCGCCTGGCCGTGTCGGCCCTTCTCGTAGCGGCGCGTACGGCGCTCGGGGGTAGCGAGCTGCAGCCGCGACATCAGGCGGTAGAGCTGGGCGAGCTCATCGGGGTCGAGGGCGTCGAAGCTGCGGCCGGCCAGCCGCTCCTCCTCGCTTGCGATCGCCAGCGGTATCTCGGTCTCGCCGGCCTCGTCCTCCCCGCTGCGCGAGCGGGAGGGCGCGGCGGCGACGCTCGGTCGGCGATCCTCTGCGGGCGGCTTTCCGGCGGAGGCGTTGCTGCGCTCGGAGCTCGGGCGCTCGTCCGCCGGCGCGGGCTCGACCTCGGCGTCCTCGGGGCCGCTCCACTCGGGCGCCTCGGGCCGACCGAAGACCGAGCTGAAGACCCGGTTGAAGGCAGCCTCCTGGGCGCGATCCGAGACGAAGATCGAGCGGGCCGTCCAATACAGGCGGCCGCGACTCTGCGGCCGTACCAAGCTCAGCGCACGCGCGAACTCAGCGGAGCGCTCGGGCGTAACCGGCAGCCCGGCCTCGCGCAGGCGATGGCCCAGCGCGCCGGCAAGCGCGGGCAGATCGAGCTCGATCGTCTCAACGCCGAAACCCGACTGAGAGGGGCCGTCAGCCATCCCGGGACGCGAGCCCTTCGAGGCCGGCCGCGCGAATCACCTCCTGATCCTCCTCGTACTTGAGCACCGAGCCCAGGGTGCGATCGACCGCCCCCGGCTCGAGGCTCTCGATTCCGAGCAGCTGCAGCGCCGCCAGCCAGTCGATTGCCTCAGCGATCCCGGGCGGTTTTTGCACGTCCGAGTCGCGCATCCGCGAGACGGCATCCGCAACCTGCACCGCGAGCCGCTCCGATGCGCCCTTGACTCGTCGCCGGATAATCTCGACCTCGCGCTCGGGGCCCGGATAGTCGATCCAGTGGTAGAGGCAGCGGCGCTTGACCGCATCGTGAAGATCGCGGGTCCGGTTCGAGGTGAGAACGATGACCGGGGGATGGGTTGCGCGGATCGGCCCGAGCTCGGGGATCGTCACGCTCGCCTCCGCCAGCAGCTCCAGCAGAAAGGCCTCGAAGTCGCTGTCGGCGCGGTCGATCTCATCGATCAGCAGCACCGCCGGCCTCGGGCCCGGGTGCTCGAGCGCCCGCAGCAGCGGCCGCCGAATCAGGTAGTCGCTGCCGAACAGCTCCTCCTCGCCGAGTTGCTCGCCGCCCGACTCGGCCAGGCGGATGCTGAGCAGCTGCCGAGGGTAGTTCCACTCGTAGAGAGCCTCGGAGGCATCGATGCCCTCGTAGCACTGGAGGCGAATAAGCGGCGTGTCCAGCACCGCCGCAAGCGCAACCGCCGCCTCGGTCTTGCCGACCCCCGCCTCACCCTCGAGCAGCAGCGGTTGCGGGAGTCGCAGGCTGATGAAGATCGAGGTCGCGAGGGCCTCGTCGACGAGATAGTCGACGAGGCCGAGGCGCTGGGCGAGCGCCTCCACGTCAGGGATCAGCGTCGCGACCTCGTCGGCCGCCTCTCCGGTGGCGCCGCGCTGCCGGGGGCTCATACGGTCTCCAGCTCCGCGAGGACCGCCCGGTAGTCATCCTCGGTGTCGACGTCGCAGGGGATCGGGCCCCCGATCGGCACCTCGGCGACCTGCCCGGGAAGATCGGCCTGCTCGGAGAGCAGCCGCCAGACCGCCTTGTCCCCCGCCAGCTCCCCAAGCGCCCCGAACAGGCTCGGAGCGAACGCCAGGGGGTGTCCGAGCCCGTCCTCGTAGCGACACACCGCGAGGGGAGCGGCACCGCGCCCGGCCCGAAGCGCGGCGACCGTCTCGGCCCGGACTCCCGGTTGATCGCCAAGCATCAGCACCAGTAGCTCGCAGGCGGGATCGACTCGCCGCAGGGCCGCGGCAATCGAGGACGAGCAACCACTGCCGTAGGCCTCGTTGATGACCACCTCGACTCCACTCAGATCGACGCGATCGCGGACCTCGGCCGCGGCACCGCCGATCGCGACGAGCGTCTGCTCGAAGCGGCACTCGCGCGCGACCTCGACCACGTGGCCGAGCAAGGTGCCGCCGGCGCCGTACGGCAGCAACTGCTTGGGGCGCCCGAGGCGCCGAGACCCGCCCGCGCCCAAGACCAACCCCGAGACGAAGGGTTCGGGCTCAGCCGGAGATCGATGCATGGCCCGCCTGGGCCTCGAATTTCGACTTGCAGCCCTCGCAGCAGAAGTAGACGGTCTCGCCCTCGTGCTCGAGCGAGGGTGTGCTCGCAACCGCCGCCACCGTCATCCCGCAGATCGGATCGACGGCCAGCGGCGCGGCCCCGGGGCCGTCCGGCTCCGGGGCCTGACCCGACGTCGGGGGCCGCGGAGACGCTGAGGCTGCGGCCCCCTGCCGACGAACCGAGACGATCCGCGCCAGGACCGAGACCGCGACCTCGGCGGGGGTGCGGGAGCCGATCGGAACGCCGGCCGGCACGTCGATGCGAGCCAGAAGCTCCTCGGGAACGCCATCGGCCCGCAACTCCTCCAGCACCCCGGCCCCGCGCTTCTCGCTGGCAACCAGGCCGACGTAGGGGAGATCCGAGTCGAGGCTCTGGCGCAGGAGGTGGAGCTCATCGCGGCCGTGGGCGGCAACCAAGATGGCAAGGTCGCCGCCGCCGGGCTCCGGGCCCGCGCTGTCGACCGCGACCATCTCCAGGCCCAGCTCCCCACCGATCCGCAGGACCGCCGCGGCGATCGGCGTATCGCCGACGACGAGTACCCGCGGCGCCCGCGGCGCCGGCTCGAGGAAGAGCTCGATGGTGCCGCCGGAGAGGCAGGGGTTCTCAACCGTGACCACGCCCTCCTCCGTCGCGACCTCGACCCCCTCGACCTCATCTTCCTCCGAAGCCACGGCCCCCTCAGCGGCGCCCTTCGGGTCAGGCACGATTCGCAGCAGGACCGGCTCCTCCCTCTGCATCGCAAGCAGCGAGTAGGCGCGCACGCTCTGCTCGGTGCAGGAGCCGCCGACGAAGCCCTCGATCGTGCCGTCGGCGAGAACCACGGCGATGCTGCCCGGCTGGACGCTGGTCGGGCGCTGCACCCGAACCACCGTCGCGGTCACGAATCCCTCCCCTGCGGCCGCCAGCTCCTGCAAACGCTGCGACTGCGCTGGGCTGATCATTGTGGGGGCTCGGGGCGCCCCTGGATCGCCGCCCACACCCGAGCCGGGGTGCATGGCATGTCGATCTGATCGACCCCATGCGGCTCGTGCAACGCGTCGATGATCGCGTTGACGATTGCCGGCGGCGAGCCCACCGTGGACGACTCGCCGACACCCTTGGCGCCGAGCGGATGGTGCGGGCAGGGCGTCACGGTCTCGCCGAGCTCGAAGTCCGGGCACTCCAGCGCGGTCGGGATCAGGTAGTCCATGAACGATGAGTTCAGGCAGTTGCCCTCATCATCGAAGGAGATCAGCTCCATCAGGGCGATGCCGATGCCCTCGGCGAGCCCGCCGTGGATCTGGCCGTCAACGACCATCGGGTTGATCCGCACACCGCAGTCGTCGACGGCGATGAAGCGCCGGACCGTGACCTGGGCCGTCTCGGGGTCGATGTCGACAACCGCGATGTAGGCGCCGTAGGGGTAGGTGAGGTTCGGGGGGTCGTAGACCTCCTGGGCGTCGAGTCCGCCCTCCATGCCGGCCGGCATCTCATCGCCGCTGTAGGCGCGCTCGGCAATGTCCTCGATCATCGCGCCCTGCTCGGGGTCGCCCTTGACATACCAGCGACCCTTCTCCCAGACAAGGTCCTCGGGCCGCGCCTCGAGCATCGTCGCCGCGATCAGGCGCGCCTTGTCGCGCACCTTTCGGGAGACGACGGCCACCGCGCCCCCGGAGACGGGAGTCGAGCGACTGCCGTAGGTGCCGAGGCCGTAGGGGGAGCGATCGGTGTCCCCATGCCTGACCTCGACGTCCTCGGGCGGAATCCCAAGCTCCTCGGCCACGATCTGGGCGAAGGTGGTCTCGTGCCCCTGGCCCTGCGTCTGGCAGCTGATGCTGACCACCGCCTTGCCCGATGGGTGCACGCGCAGGTCGGCCCCGTCGTTCATAGAGAGCCCGAGGATGTCCATATGGGCGCGCGGCCCGGCACCGAGACCCTCTGTGAAGAAGGCCACCCCGATCCCCATCAGCTCACCCCGGGCCCGCTTCTCGGCCTGCTCCCGTCGCAGCTCCTCGTAGCCGGCGATCTCCATCGCCACGTCCATCGTCTTGCCGTACTCGCCGGAGTCGTAGGTCCAGCCCGTGGTCGTCTCGTAGGGGAACTGCTCGGGCCCGATGAAGCTGCGCCTGCGCAGCTCGATCGGGTCGGTCTTGGTCTCCAGCGCCAAGGCGTCGACCATGCGCTCGACCAGGTAGACGGCCTCGGTGATCCGAAACGAGCAGCGGTAGGCGACGCCGCCCGGGGCCTTGTTCGAGTAGATCGCCTTGACCTTGACGTGCGAGGCCTGCAGGTCGTAGGAGCCGCAGACGATGTGGAAGAAGCCGGCCGGGAACTTGGTCGGCTGCGCGGTGCTGTCGAAGGCGCCGTGGTCGGCGAGCGCGTCGACGCGCAGGCCGGTGATCTTGCCGTCCTTGGAGCAGATCTCGCCCTTCATGATGTAGTCGCGGGCGAAGCCGGTCGAGGTCAGGTTGTCGGTTCGGTTCTCGACCCACTTGACCGGAACGCCGGCGACGATCGAGCCGGCGATCGCGCAGACGTAGCCCGGGTAGACCGGCACCTTGTTACCGAAGCCACCACCGATGTCCTGGCACTGGATCCGAATCATGTGCTCGGCCAGCCCGGCGACGTGCGCGTAGACGGTGCGGTGGGCGTGCGGAGCCTGGTTGCCGTTGTAGATGTTCAGCTGCCCGGTCTCAGGATTGAAGTCGGCGATCATTCCGCAGGTCTCGAGTGGCGCCGGGTGGCAGCGGGGATAGATCATCTCCCTGCTGACCACCGTGTCGGCCTCGGCGAAGGCGCGGTTCGTTGCCTCCTCGTCGCCGGCCTCCCAGGTCGGGCTGGCGACGTTGTCGCGCTGGCCTATCTTGTCGTCACGGATCAGCGGCGCGTCGGGATCCAGGGCCTTGCGGGCGTCGACGACCGCGGGCAGCGGCTCGTACTCGACATCGATCAGCGCGAGCGCGTCGTAGGCCGAGTAGTGGTCGGTGGCCAGCACGAAAGCGACCTCCTGACCTTGGAAACGGACCTTGTCACCGGCGAGCACGGCCTGGGTGTCGTAGGAGATCGTCGGCATCCAGGCCAATCCCAGGGTCTCCAGATCCTTCGCGGTGACGACAGCGGCCACGTTCGGGTGCGCGAGCGCGGCCGAGGTATCGATCGAGACGATCCGGGCGTGGGCGTAGGGGCTACGCAGGATCGCTCCATGGACCATGCCCGGCAGCTCGATGTCATCCAGATAGGTGCCCTGGCCGCGGATGAAGCGCGCGTCCTCCTTGCGCTTCAGCCGGCCGAAGCCGATCGGCCGCTCGGCCTGGGGGTTGGGAAGGTTCTCAACGACGGCCATGCCTACGCCTCCTGTCTCGCGGTGGACTCGTGCTCGGCCGCCCAGCGCACAGCGGCGACGATGTTCTTGTAGCCGGTGCAGCGGCAGATCGCTCCGGAGATCGCGGTGCGGATCTCCTGCTCGCTGGGATCGGGGTTCTCATCGAGCAGCGCCCGGCTGGTCATCAGCATCCCGGGGGTGCAGAAGCCGCATTGCAGGGCATGGAGCTCGTGGAAACCCTGCTGCACGGGGTCGAGCTCACCGTCCCTCTCCAGCGACTCCACCGTGCGGACCTCCTGGCCCTCACACATCGCCGCCAGGATCGTGCACGACTTGACGGGCTTGCCGTCCAGCAGCACCACGCAGGCGCCGCAGTTGGAGGTGTCGCAGCCCCAGTGCGTCCCCTTCAGACCGGCGCTGTCACGGATGTAGTGGACCAGCAGCTGGCGCGGCTCGACATCGTGGCTGACGGACTCGTCGTTGAGAGTCATCGAGACATCCATTGCTCAGGCCTCCTGATGCAGGGCGCGCGCCGCTGAGCGGCGCAAAGCGCGTTTGGTGAGCACGCCGACGAGGTGCCGCTTGTAGTCGATCGGTCCGCGGCCGTCGGCCTGGGGCGCGCAGTCCTCGCCGGCGATCGCGCCGGCCCCTTCGAATAGGTCCTCGGAGGGCTGTTGGCCGCGCAGGAGATCCTCGGCCCGGGTCAAGTCGATGGTCGTCAGCCCCACCGCGCTGAGCGCGATCCCGACTTCGCTGATCGTGCCGCCGTCGATCCAGATCGCCGCCGACGCCGCCGCGATCGCCCAGTCCCCCGCCCGGCGCTCGACCTTCTCGTGAGCGCTGCCGGCACCCGGGCGCAACGGCAACCGGACCTCGGTCAGAAGCTCGCCGGCGCCGACCGCGGTCATGAACGGCCCGACGTGGAAGTCCTCCATCCCGACCACCCGCTCACCGTCGGCGCCGCGGATCACGACGCGCGCCTTGGTCGCCGAGCAGACGGCCGAGAGATCCTCGGCCGCATCGGCCTGACAGAGGGAGCCACCGATCGTTCCGCGGTTTCGGACCACGGGGTCGGCGATCACCCGCTCGGCATCGGCGAATACCGGAAAGCGCCGCTCGAGCAGCTCGGATGCGAGCAGGTCGGCGTGCCGAGTCAGTGCCCCGATCCGGATCTCGTCGCGATCCTCGCGGATGTAGGCGAGATCGGGGATGTGGTTGATGTCGATCAGGTGCTCAGGCCTGGCCAGCCGCAGCTTCATCATCGGCAGCAGGCTGTGGCCGCCGGCGATCACCCGCGCGTCGGAGCCGAGCCGTCCGAGCGCCTCGATCGCACCGTCGATGCTGGTCGCCCGCTCGTACTGGAATGGTGCAGGTGTCTGCAAAGCCGATGCTCCTCTGGGTCTAGGAAGGTGGTCGGGTCGGGAGCCGCTTACGCGGGGCCCCGATGTCCTCGCGCTGCTCGTACTGAACCGGGGCGTCGGTACCGATCACCGGCGACCTCGGAAGCTTCTGTGGGCTCGTATGGCGCACGCTCGGATAGAGCTCACGCGCCGCCAGGCTGCCGCCCTCGACGTTGCGCAGGACCGCGCCGGCCGGGCTGGCCGCCGCGATCGGGGCCTCGCGCCCGAGCCGAGCGAGGGTCAGCGTCCCCAGCGTGTAGGTCTCGCCGATGTGCGGGGGCTCGATCTCGGTGCTCTCGGGGAAGTTGCGGAGGCCGGCGGCGGCCGCGCCCGGATAGACGCTGTCGATCAGCCCCATGCTGTCTTCGAGGCCGGCCTTCTTGACCAGCAGGCCCTCCAGAGCGTCAACGCCGGCGTCGAGCTGCTCGTTGATGGCGAGCACGATCTCGTTCACGGGGGCGCTCTTCTCGATGATCTCGCCGACGCCGACGATCACCTCGTCGAGGCCGGAGGAGATCCGCCGCAGAGCCACGATCGTCGCCACCAGGAAGTAGACGAGGGCGAGCACGATCAGGACCACGGCGACGATCATCACCACCCCGGGCGCTGCTATGCCTGCTGCCGGCATGCCCATCTGCCCCTCCTAGGCCTCGACCGCGTCGTCGATGATCTGATCGAGCGAGCCGCCGTAGTCCGCGACCCCGGCGATCGTCTGCGTGGCCTGCTCGCGGGTGGTGATCAGCAGGGAAGCGGCGTCGAGATCCTTCGAGCCCGCCCGAGCGACGTCGGCGATCCCGTCGACGGTGGGCACGATGCTGTTGGCCGACTCGAGCACCGCGCGCAGCAGGTAGACGACGACCGGGAAGATCACGACCAGGAGGACGATGCTGCCGATCCACCAGAGCGTCATCGCGGCCTCCGCTCGGCGACGACCGAAGCCTTGCGCGCGATCCCGGGTAGCGCCCCGAGGATCACCTCGAACTGCGCGTTGATCGCCCGCACCGCGGGCTCCAGCGGGCGCAGGTGCTGGGACTCGACATCGCTGAGCGCGGCGCCGAGCTTCGCCAGGCCGCCCGAGATCGCCTCGAGATCGGCACGGACGAGGATCAGGGCAGCGGCGAGCACCACGACCACAACCACCGCGAGGATCACGCTGAGCACGATCTGGAGGTCGGTCATGCCTGGGCCCCCTCCTGGGCATCCTCGGCCGCGGCTCGTCCGGCGCCGTTGCCGGAGCCGCCCTCGGCGAGCTCCTCCCCGAAGCCGTCGGTGAGCGCGTTCATGTAACCGTCCTGGATCACGGCCTCATCGACGATTGCGGCCAACACGGGGGCGGTTGCCTCGAGCTTGGGGATGTGCGCCGTGTTGGCGCCGGCCTCTCCCGCCGTCTTGAGCAGACCCTCTACAGAAGTTCTGATCCGCATCGTCTGCAGCAGCAACATGGCCAGCAACGCCGCGACGACGAGGGCCGCAACCAGCCCGATCGCGAGCGCGATCCAGCCGTAGGTCTCGCTGGTAACGGCCGTGATCATCACTTGCCTACCGCGACCTTGCGCACCGACCGGGCCGCCCGCAGGATCCGCACGCCGGAATCATTGATCCGGTCGATACCCCCCGCGAGCTCGCTGGTCTGGCTGCGAACGGCCTCGAGCCCGATCTCAGCCGCCTTTGCCTGGGCTGAGATCCGCGCGGCGAGGGCGACGATCGTAATTACGATCACGGCGGCGACCGCGATCACGACTACGCCGAGGATGATCCCGACGACCCACCCGGTGACCGCGAGCGTCAGCACCGGCGCTCCCGGCGCCTACTCGCTGCGATCACGACCACCATCTCCTCCTCACTCGCACGCCCTGAGACTATCAGCGAGCCGAGTCCTGCTCAAGCGGGGGCTCTCGGCGCCACCTGAAGGCTCAGCCACCCGATCTCGTCCGGCGTAGCCTCCTCGATAGGACCCTGTCGCGTGCCCACGCTTTTCAACCGGCGCTTGCCGGAACTAGCCTATCTGGGGTGGGCGCATCCTCGACCGGCGCAGGTCGGCGCTGCTTTCAACCGGCCCCCCGCACGGGCCGCCTGGCGTCGCCGGACCGCTAGTCTGAGAGCGAAGGAGAACTGGAGATCGGGATGAACGCGCTCCCCAATTCTGAGCAAATTGCTGCCGAGTGGCTGCGCGAAGGTCGCCGCGCGGTCGGCGCCACTCTGGTCGAGCGGATCGGCTCGGCGCCGCTGGATCCGGGCGCGCAGATGCTGGTCGACGACCGCGGGAACATCGAGGGTTCGGTAACTGGAGGCTGCATCGAGGGGGCGCTGTTCGAGGAGGCGCAACGGATCCTCGCGGGCGCCCCGCCGAAGGTGATGACGTACGGCGTCTCGGACGAGGAGGCGGCCGGAGTCGGCCTGATGTGCGGTGGCACCGTTCGGGTCTTCGTCCGCGAGCACCTCCCGGAGTCGCTGCCCGCCCTTGAGGCCGTAGCCGACGCGCGCGGGGCCGACCGTCCGGCTGCCCTGGCCACCTTGCTTGATGGTGAGGCCGCAGGCAGCACCATGGCGATCCTCGACACCGGCGTCGTCGGCGGGCTCGGCGTGACGGAACTGCTGGATCGCTCGGCCGGGCGAGACGGTCGCGGACAGCTCGACGAGGGGCTCTCTCGGATCCGGCGATACGGCGAGGGCGGCGAGGTGATGGGCTCCGAGCTCGCCGTCTATATACAGGCGTTCTCGACCCAGCCGCGGATGGTGATCTTCGGGGCGATCGACTTCTCGGCCGAGATGGCACGGGTCGCGAGCGAGATCGGCTACCGGGTGACGATCTGCGACGCGCGCGCGCCGTTCGTAAGGAGCCCACGTTTCTCGAGGTCGGCCGACGTCGTCGTCGACTGGCCCGACCGCTATCTCGCAGGTCAGGTGCTTGGCCCCCGTGACGCGGTCCTCGTCTTCACCCACGACGCGAAGTTCGACGAGCCCGCTCTGATCGGGGCCCTGCGGACGGAAGCCGGCTACATCGGCGCGCTCGGCAGCCGCCAGACCCAGGAGCGGCGACGCAAGCGCCTGCTGGAGGCAGGCCTCGAAGAGGAGGGCCTGGCTCGCGTCCACGCTCCCTGCGGCCTCGATGTCGGCGCCCGAACCCCTTCTGAAACCGTGATCTCGATCCTGGCCGAGGTGATCGCGGTGCGTACCGGTCGCAGCGGCGAGCCCCTGCGCGAGACCAGCGGCCCAATCCACCCGGGGGCCGAGGCGCCGAGAGAGACCGAGCCCGCAGGCTAAGCACCCCAGGTGGCGCTGGCTACCGCCCGCGGTCGCGGATCGTGAGAGTCCGCAGCTCGGGCCCGGCGAGCCGGTAGGCCTGCGCGAACTCCTCGCGCGAGTCCCAGGCATGCTTCGGAAGCACCGTTCGCAGCAGCGACATCTCGACCACGGCCTCGGCGAACGGGTAGGGGTCGAGGCCGATCTCCCAGGCCCCGGCCGGCTGCACGGCCAGCGCCAGATCCTCATCCGGGTCCTCGCTGCGTGGCACCGGCCCAAGCTCGGCCGTGGTGCCGTCTTCATAGTCGCTCAAGCAGAGATAGAGGGAGAGACGGTCGGCGAACTGCAGCAGCTTGTAGTCGAGCCAGCGCTGCGAGTCGGGGATCCCGAGCCGCTCGGCCTCGGCGTCGTGGGCCGCGTTGCGCTCCGCGACGAACGAGTCAACCGCCGTGCGCTCGGGGCCCTCGAAGACTCGCGGGGGTGAGGGATCGATGCCGTAGCGGCTGGTGTAGAGACCGACCGCGTGCATCGAAGCGAGCACACCTGCGTAAGGGTCCTGATCGGCGACGGTGACGATCATCGCCCGGAAGAAGGCGAGGTGTTGATCGATACCGACCTCGAGGAAGCCCAGCGGTCGGCTATCGCGATTGATATCCGGTTCACGCTCCCACGCGGCCCACCCGTCGTCGTGTCGGCGGGCCGCGAGGAAGAGTGAGTCGGAGGCCCGCGAGCGCTCGAAAGAGTCGTTCCCCCAGGAGTTCATCATCGCCCCGCAGAGATCCGCGTGGTCGGGCTGAGCAACCAGCTGCCAAGCGTCACCGAGGTCGCGAACGATCATCGGGGCTGATTATCCGGGTTCAGGGTCACCGGCAGGCTCTTGAGCTGGCTCGAGAACTGGGAGAGGACCCAGGTCGGCTCCCCGGCCGGCTCCATGTTCGGGAACCGCTTGACCGTCTCCTCGACGAGGATCCGCAACTCGAGCCGGGCCAGAGCGGTGCCGAGGCAGAAGTGGCGGCCGCCGGCGCCGAAGGCCTGGTGCTCGGGGTTGCGGCGAACGTCGAAACGATCCGGGTCCTCGTAGCGCTCCTCATCTCGATTCGAGGAGGGGTACCAGAGCGCCAGCTTGTCGCCCTTCTTGATCCGCTGCCCGACCAACTCGGCATCCTCGGTGGCGGTACGACGGAAGTGGGCGAAGGCGGGGAACATGCGCAGTGCCTCCTCGACCGCGCTCGGCACCAGGGTGAGGTCATCGATCAGAAGCCGGCGCTGCTCGGGATGCTCCATCAGCGCCCGCATCGTGCTGGTGTAGGTGGCCTTGGTCGAGTCGTTGCCGGCGGCCATCAGCAGCACGAAGCCGGCGAAGATCTCGTCATCGCTGAGGGTGTCGCCGTCGATCTCAGCGAAGACCAGCACGCTGAGCATGTCGTCGGTCGGCTGCGCCCGGCGTTGGGCCACCAGCTCCATGCATTTCTCGTACATCGGCGGGATGTCCTCGGCCACCAACTGCTCGAGGCCCTTGGGGTTGAGCTCGGGATCGCCGAAGCCAAGCAAGGTGTTGATCGAGTCGGCCCATGGCTTGTCGTCCTCGGGGTCCAGTCCCATGAAGCTGCCGATCACCCTGGCGACCACCGGCTGGGCGACCTCGGTCACCAGATCGCACGTCTGCCGAGCCTCGAGACCACCCATCACCCGGTCGGTGATCTCGCGGATCGCCGGCTCGTGAGCAGCGATCGCCTTCGGCGTGAACGCCCGCTGGAACAGGGCCTTGATCCGATCGTGCTTGGGCGGGTCCATGCCAATGAACATGCCCTGGATCAGATCGACCGGGACCGCCTCGTCGGTGATCAGGATGTTCGAGGCAGAGGAGTAGGTGCGCCAGTCGCGGCTCACGGTGTGCACGTCCTCGGCCCTGGTCACCGACCAAAAGCCGGTGTCCTGCGGGGTCTGGGAGATACCGCTACTCCAGTGCACGGGGCACTGTCCGCGGAGACGCTTGAAGGTCTCGTGCGGCGGGCCTTGTTCCCAGTGCTCGTTGTCGGCGACCCGCAGATCTTCCAATTCGGGCTGTTCAGCTTCCGCCACGGTGGTGCAGAGTACACTAGTTTTCTCCGTCTGGGGAGTTTTCTCGCATGGACCCTCCGCGCACATCTAAAGGGGAGCGCACGAAGGCGCGGATCCTGCACGCGGCAACGACGGTGGTGGGACGCGATGGCTTGCCCGCTGCCACGTTGCGCCGGATCGCCGAGGAGGCTGCGGTGGACAAGCGCAACGTCCTCTACTACTACGGCTCGCGCGAGGTCTTGCTGGTCCAGGTCGTGCTCGACGTCGGCGAGCGGATCGCCACCGGTGTGGAGGAGGGCATCCGCCCCTCCCCCGACCCAGGGGAGCTCGCGAGGCGTACGGTCGACGCGATCTGGACGGGACTCACCTCCGAGCCCGAGCTCGCCCGGGCCTACTTCGCGCTGATCGGGGGAGGCGCCGGCGAGCCGGCCGTCGAGCAGGCCCTCGAGCAGCTCAAGCGGACCTACCGGCGTCTGATCGAGCGCCGGCTTGGGGCGATTCGGAAGGTCGCTGGGGGCGCGCACGGCCCGGCCGCCGAAACTGACGTGTTGCTGACAATGGCCCTGCTGCGCGGCCTGCTGCTCGAGTGGGTCGAGGCCGGCGATCGGCCGGCTCTGACCGAGAGCCTGATCCGCTTCGAGGCGCTGCTCGGGGAGGGGGTTGCCGGGGAGCCGCCGGGCTCCGCATAGAATGCCTCCCCGTCAGGGCCTGACGCTTGCGAGGCCAGCCGGGAATGCGATAGCAAGGGAGAGGGCGATGAGCGAGTCCCAGGACGGTAAGGGGACCACCCGGCGCAAGCTGCTGCGGCCGGGGCCGAACACACCCGAGCCCGAGGTCGCTCCTTGACGTGAGCCAGGAAGGACAGCGCCCCGGCAAGCGGCCGCCGAACCTGCTGCTGCTGGTCACCGACCAGCAGCGCGCGCCCCAGCACTGGCCGACCGAGCCCGGCTGGCTGCGCTCGCTGACGCCGGCCGATCACGAGCTGGCGCGAACCGGGTTGAGCTTCAAGGCGGCCTTCTGCGCGAGCTGCATGTGCTCCCCCAGCAGGGCGACGCTGCTGACCGGCCAGATGCCCTCCCGGCACGGCGTGAAGCTGACCCTGACCGCGGCCGACCTGCGGCCCGATCCGCGCCACATGCCCTCGGTGCTCGCCGCGGTCGGCAAGCTGTTGCGGGACGGCGACGTGCCGCGGCGGCGGGTCCTGCGGCAGTTCGCGCGCGGCGCGATCGGGCGCGACCCCCACGCCGGCCGGGAACCGGTGCTGGCGGAGGGCCAGGCCACGCTCGGCACGCGGCTGCGCGCGGCCGGCTATCACGTCGAGTACCGGGGCAAGTGGCATCTGACCAAGCCGGTCGCCGGCGACGCCTGGGGCCCCGGCGACTCGGCGGCGCTCGAGCAGGGGTTCGGGTTCGGCGGCTGGGTCCCACCGGACGCCGGAGAGGATGCGAAGGCCGAGCACTTCGGCGGCGGTCACGTCGGGCTCTCGGGAATGGGCTGGGACGAGGACTACACCCGCCAGGCCGAGCAGGTGCTCGCCGCCCCCGAGCTGCCGGAACCGTTCTGCCTGATCGTCTCACTGGTCAACCCCCACGACGTGCTCGGCTACCCGGGCTCCTACCGCGAGGGCGGCTACGAGCCCGGGGAGTTCCGCGAGCTCGGGGTCGGCCTGCCGCCCAGCCTGGACGAGGATCTCTCCGCCAAGCCCACGGTGCACAGCCTCATGCGGCTGGGAATGACCGCCTACCTCGGGCCGCTCCGGAACGAGCGCGAGCAGCTCGACTACGTCAACTTCTACGCCCACCTACAGCGCCTGGTCGACGAGAAGGTGGGTCGGGTGCTCGCCGCGCTCGGCGCGCCCGACGACCCCGACTCGTTGCGCTCGCGGACCGTGATCGTGCGCACCTCCGACCACGGGGAGATGGGCCTCTCGCACGGCGGGCTCCGCCAGAAGGCGTTCAACGCCTACGAGGAGACGATCCGGGTGCCACTGATCATCAGCAACCCGGTCCTCTTCCCCGAGGCTCGTGAGACCGACGCGCTGGCATCGCTGGCCGACGTGACGCCGACGATGCTCGCTCTGGCCGGGATCGGCGAGGCCCCCGTGCAGGGCAAGCCGCTGCTGCCGGTGCTCGCCCGCAACAGCGAGCCCGAGCACGATCGGTTGGGTCGCAGCCCGGTCGGCCTGGGGCCGGTCATCTCGCACCCGGCGCCGGCTGACAGCGTCCGCGATGCGATCCATTTCACCTACGACGACCACCAGGCCGGCACCGCGATGACCAACGCCCCCGGCCAGCCCAACCGGGTCCGGGCAGTGCGCGACGCCGCCGGCAAGTACGTCGCCTACTTCGACCCCGAGGGTAAGGCCGCGCCCGAGTACGAGCTCTACGACCTCGAGCGTGATCCGAACGAGACTGACAACCTCGTCGAGCTGAGCGCGGGCACGGCCAAACGCAGCGCCGACCAGCGCCTGCGCAGCTCGCTCGCCGAGCGCTTGCGCGCCGACTCCGAGGCGTTCGGCACGGGGCTACCGGACGACGCTTGAGCTAGCTCGGCCAGTGCGCCCCGATCGGGCCGAGCGAGAGCTGCTCGGGCCGTTTGCCGAGCACTTGAGCCGCCGCTCGCAGCCCGGAGCCGAAGGCCGCGTGCGCCGTGCCGTACGACTGCGGCACCGTCGCCTCCCCGGCCAGCGCCAAGCGCTCGGAGACCGGCTCGGCGAGCAGGCCCATGTCGGCGGTGCTCGCCCCGATCGGCACATAGCTGTAGGAACCGCGCGCCCATCGGTCCGAAGCCCAGTCGGTGACCCGCGTCTCGACCGGATCGGGTACCTCGTCGTACATCTCCCGGAGCTGATCGAGCGCGAGCTCCGCCCGCTCCGCAGCCGGCGTCGCCGCGACCCGGGGGAAGTAGCTCGGGTTGTAGAAGGCGACCAGCGTCGGCGCCCCCGTGTTTCGGCTCAGATTCACCCACTGTGGGAAGGCCGAGCCCTCGCCAAGACAATTGATCCGCCGCACCGACTCCGGCCAGAACGGCCGATCGAACCGGAACGCGATCTTCTCCAATGTGCCCATCTCGAGTCGCTGAATCGCCTCAGCCTGGGAATCGCTCAGCGGCGGGTCGAAGCTCAGAGCACCAGCCCTTAGGACCCCCAGAGGCGCGGTGACGATCGCGGCATCCGCCTCGAAGTTTCCTACGCCGGTCTGCACCGAAAGCCCGGCCGGCCCATGTTCGACCCGGGTCGCGGCGCTCTCCAACCGGATCTTGAGCCCGTCCGCGAGGCGCTCGACCAGCGCCCCGTACCCGCCGGCGGGAAGCAGGTTGCCGCCCCCACCCTCGACGTAGTCGGCGAGGCCTTGCAGGGAGACTCGGTCCGGCTGACCGGCGGCCAGGCACCCACCGAGGATCCGAAGCAAGCCGCGGCGGGTCAGCGCTCGCGCTCGCCCGCTGAGCTCACGGTCGTCGAGAAACCATTCGACCCCCTCGCCGAGGTCGTCGCGGTCGGGGTGGGCGGCGAGCGCGTCCTCGGGGTCGAACTCCACCCAGATCACGGAGGTGACCGTGGTGGCGTCGGCGGCTTCGACCCACTGCCCGTCCCAGATCGCCGTGCCCGAGCCGAAGCCGCCGTCGTTACGGCTCTCGATCCCGGCGGCGGTCAGCGCCTCCGTGAGGGGATTGTCCAGCGGGCCGTGTAACCAGGCAGCGCCAAGGTCGATGAAGCCGGGCCCGAACGGCACCGTCCAGGTGCGCCCACCGATCCGATTGCGGGCCTCGAGCACGATCACCTCGGCCCCGGCGTGGCGCGCCGCATCCGCCGCTGCCAGCCCCGCGAGCCCGGCTCCGATCACGATCAGGCGCATCGGGGCCGCAGCCTACTGCGTTGCTCCGTAGCCTGAGCCGAGGTGACCGACGACGTATTCAGCAGCGACGAAGGCTGGCTGAGCCTGTTCGAATCCGAGCGTTTCTCGCAAAGGTACCGGGTCGAGGGCCGGCGCATGTGGACCGAGAGCTACGCTCGGATCGAGGCGGAGCCGGAGGCGATCGCAGCCGCGCTGCGCGGCCCCTGGGACTGGTGGCGCCGCGGGCACTACGGCAACAGGGTCGTGCTCGAGAACGGTTCGATCCGCTACGACCTGTGGCCTGTTGGGAGGGCGCGGCTGGTCCACATGCGCGAGACGATGGCACCGACGAGGGTGCTGGCCGACGGCGCGCTTGGCATCGAGATCGAGCTCTCCCACCATGCGCGTGGACGCGCCTACCTGGAGATCCGGCCCACCAAGGCAGGCGGCAGCGACCTGATCGGGCGCTTCGACGGCGTCGAGATCGCCGGAACGCTGCCGCATCTGATGGGGCCTCATCGGTTTGCGGTCAACCACCTGCTCGCCGAGCGCGGGGCCCTGCGCTTCCCCTTCCCTGCCGGCACCGGCTGGGTCGGGTTGATCGAGCGGGTCGAGGGCGACCCACCCGGGCCACCCGGCCCCCTCTCGTGATGGAATGGCGCCGATGGTTGCGCCGGCCAACGGGGGGGAGAAGCCCGGCGAGGTCACGACCCGCCGGCTCAAGCCCGCCGACGCCGCCGGGCTCAGGCACTGCTTCGAGCGCTGCTACGGCCTGAGCTACCCGCACGGCAACTTCTATGACAACGCGGCGCTGGCCCGGCGCGTCGAGAGCGGCGATCTGCGCTCGGTGATCGCGGTCGCGCCGGGGGGCGAGATCGTCGGCCATACCGGCCTCTTCCGGCGCCACCCCAACGCAGCTGTGGTCGAGGCCGGCAATACGATCGTCGACCCCGGCTACCGGGGCAGCGGCGTGCTGCGCCTGCTTGGGGAGGCGCTGGTCGAACGCTGCCGGGAGGAGGGATTCGCCGGCTTCATCCACTACCCGACCACGGCCCACGAAGTGATGCAGAGGACCTCGATCAGATTCGGGGGGGTTGAGACCGGAGTGATGCTCGCCTACGTGTCCGAGGAGACCGACTACCGCGAGGTCGAGGTCGATCAGCCCGACGGGCGCCTCGCCGTCACGGTCGTCTACCAGCCGATCGGCGAGCTGAGCGCCCGCAGCGTGACCCTCCCGAAGCGCCACCGAGCCCTGCTCGAGCGGCTATACACGGAGCTCTCCGCGCCGCGAACGCCGCGCGCCGCCCACGCTCCGGCCGGACCCTCCTCACTCTCGATATCGCACACCCCGAAGGAGGGGCTGCTGCGGATCTCGGTCGAGGAGGTCGGCGAGGACCTCGCCGAGCTGATCGAAGCCCTGCCGGACCAGCAGGCCGCCGCGCCGCTCGCCCAGGCCGACCTCCGCCTCGACGACCCCGGCGTCGAGGCGGCAGTCGAGGTGCTGGCCGACCTCGGCTTTCTCTACGGGGCCCTGATCCCCGAGTTCGCCCCGTGCGACGTATTGCGCCTGCAGCGACCCCGTGAGGCGACGCCCGCAACGTTCGAGCCAAAGCTTGCCAACGACGGCGCCCGCCGCCTCCTGGACTACATCAACGAGGACCGGTTGCGCTGAGACAGATACCCGGGCGTCCGGCGCGGTCGCAGCCGATTGCCGTCAACCTCCCCAAGGCGCGAATCCGAGCGCGCGCCACCGTCTTCGGTGTATGGTTCGGTCGGCATCAGCGCCAGGGGCGGAAAGGGGCGCGAGTGGTTGGAAGAAGCGCAATCTCGATCGTGACGGCCGCGGCGCTCGTGGCGCTGGCCGGGAGCCTCGCAGTGGGCGCTGCCAGCACCGAAGTGAAGACCGGCCAGAACGTCGGCAAGCTTCAGATCGGCAAGTCCGCCGCGAAGGGCCAGCTCAGAACCGCGGGTGGCAGCGGCAAGGCGAGCAAGCTCTGCCTCAAGAAGCGCGAGGTCCAGCTCAAGGGTCCCGCCGAGACGCTCTTCTCGCAACCGGCCGACGCGGCGGCTGCAGTGGTTTCGCTTGGCACCGATAAGACCAACGCGAAGGGCGTCTGGTCGATTTCCCCCTCCCCGGACATGTTCTTTGGGGCGGGCCTCTACGTCGTCAAGGTCAAGCGGAAGACCGTCGGCGGCGCCAAGCAGGGCCGGCAAATCATCAGATGCAGCGCCAACAAGAAGAAGGTTTCCAGAGGGACCTAGCCCGCATGGCTGAGCCTGAGCTAACCGCTGCTGCTCGGCCAGACCATCGCGTCTCCCGGCAGCGAAGGCTCGGACGAAGCCCAAGAGCCGGCTGGCGACCTCGTACGCCCGGGAGTGATCGGCCGCCTGCGATCTGGTATCCACCCGACACCGCGCGATCTTCAGGCCACCCGGAGGCCGCGGGAAGGCGGGCGGAATTCAGGGCCGGTAACGGCCGAACCGATGACCGATTCGAGGGCAGATCATGGATGTCGATATCACAGTACGAGGCGAGGTACCCGAGCAGGCCCGCGAGCATGCCGTCGAGAAGATCGGGCGCTTGGAGCGAGTCGTCGATAGCCCCGAGATGCGCGCCAGGGTGGTCCTCAGCCAGGAGGCCAACCCGCGGATCGAGCGGCCCTCCCGGGCCGAGGGCGAGATCAGCCTGAACGGCCCGGTGGTTCGCGCAGCGGTCGCGGACGGCGACCCGATCGCCGCGATCAACGAGCTCGCGAGCCGGCTCGAGCGCCAGCTGCGCCGCTTCGTGGACCGGCGCGCCGCACGTGCCCGCCGCCCGCGCGAGCATGAGGCGGGTGAGTGGCGGCACGGCGATCTCGGCGGCAACCGTCCCGAGCGCTTCCGCCGGGACCCAGCCGAGCGCGAGATCGTCCGCCGCAAGACCTTTGCGACCCATCCGCTGACCGTCGCCGAGGCCGCCGACGAGATGGAGCTGCTCGACCACGACTTCTATCTGTTCACCGAGGTCGAGAACGGCCTGGAGGCGGTCTGCTACCACCGCGACGACGGGCGCATCGGGGTGATCGGCCCGCGTGGAATCGGCTGGAGTGGCAGCGAGGACGGCGACGGGATCGTGCGCGAGGAGACCCGGGTCAGCGGCGCCACCGCGCTTGCCGACGTGGTCGCAGAGATGGGCGAGCTCAACCACCGCTTCATGTACTTCATCGATGACGTCCGCGATCGCGGCAACGTGATCTACCTGCGCTATGACGGGCACTATGGGCTGATCGAGCCCGCGGCCTCCTGAGGCGATCCAGGCGCGCCGCCGTGAGCTACGAGACGATCATCTACGAGGCCGAACCCGAGCGCGCCGTCGCGACGATCACCCTGAACCGACCCGAGCGCCTGAACTCGATCGTGCCGCCGCTACCCGACGAGGTCGAGGACGCGATCGCGGTTGCGACCAAGGACCGCGAGGTCCGCGTAATCGTGCTGCGCGGGGCTGGGCGGTCCTTCTGCGCGGGCTACGACTTCTCCGGCGGCGGCACCGGTTGGGACGAGAGTGACGACCCCGCCGAGTGGGACCCGGGGCAGGACTTCGCGACGGTCACCCAGCGCCAGACGGGGCCGACGCCGAAGCTGATGAGCCCCTGGACCACGTTGAAGCCGGTGATCGCCCAGGTGCACGGCTGGTGCATCGGCGGCGGCAGTGAGCTGGCGCTTTGCGCCGACCTCGTGATCGCTAGCGACGACGCGGTAATCGGCACGCCCTACGCCCGCATGTGGGGCGCCTACCTGACCGGGATCTGGATCTACCGGCTGGGGCTGACCAAGGTCAAGGAGTTGGCGCTCACGGGTCGGCAGCTGACCGGCCCCGAGGCGGTCGAGATCGGGTTGATCAATCGGGCGGTGCCGTTCGCCCAGCTCGAGGAGGTCGTCGCGGAGCAGGCGCGGCTGGTCGCCTCGCTACCCCCTTCCCAGACCGCGGCCATGAAGCTCGTGGTCAATCAGGCCTACGAGAACATGGGCATGCAGACGACCCGCACGATCGGCGGCATCCTCGACGGGCTGATGCGTCATACGCCCGACGCCCATCGCTGGCTCGAGCTCGTCCAAGAGTCGGGGGTCGGGGCCGCGATCGCCGAGCGGGACGGCCCTTTCGGCGACTACAGCCAAGCGCCGTCCGAGCGCCGTCCGAACCCGGACAACGTGATCGAGCCCTAGAACCCTTAGCGGCTCCCCTCAGGCCCGCCGCAGCCCGATCACCTGATCGCCCGGCTTCAGGACCGGGCGCTCAGCCGAAGTGAGGATCTCCAGCCCGCCGCTGCCGCGCACGACGAACATCGGGATCGCCCCCTCGGAACCCCGCCCCTCGGCCCCGAGTTCAACGCTGCCGATATCGGCTCCGCGCTGCATCCAGGCGTCCAGCTCTTGGTGGGTTGCGGTGTCGTCGAAGAGCACCTGCGCTCTTACATAGAAGCCGGTTTCGTCATCGGTGTCGGTAGCCAGTTGGTAGACCCGCTCACGGGTGTAGAACTCGGCCAGATCCGCAGCCAGCATCGCGTTCATGCCGTCATCGTCGGTTGCGACCAGGGCGGTCTCCACACTGTCGAGCTCGGGCGCCGCCTCCGGCGAGGCAACCGCTGTGGGGTCGCCGCGGTAGACGGTGAGGCCTTCCACCTCGGCAAGCTCGGCGAGCTCCTCGCTCCCGGTCCAGATCACCGCCCCCACGCCGTGCTTCTGCAGAGCGCTGGCGATCGCTCGACCAACACGAGAGCCGCCGACCAGCAGGACTCCGCCAGGGCCATCGCTCGCCACCCCCAGTGCCCGGGCCACGGTCGGGCCGCTGAGGCCGTAGACCAGGGCCGCCCCGACGATCACCACGAAGGTGATCGCGCCCAGTTGCTCGGCCCCACCACCGACTCCGGCCTTGCTGAGCCCGAGCGCGAACGTTGACGAGGTCGCCGCGGCAACAATCCCCCTTGGCGCCATCCAGGCCATGAATGCTCGCTCGTTGAGCTGCAGCGTGGAACGGAGAGTCGCCACGCCGACGGCCAGCGGTCGAGCGACCAGGATCAGCACCGCGACGAACGCGACGCTGACCCAGCCGAGCTCGGCGATGTCCGAGGGCGAGACCTGCGCCGAAAGGATGATGAACAGGACGCCGATCAGGAAGGTGGCCGTGGTCGCGATCTGCCCGCGCCAGTCCCGGGCCAACTTCGCGCTTTGGACCGTCAGGCCGCTCGAATCGAGGCCTCGCGGCGGCCTATTGACGAGTACGGCTCCGACCACCAACCCACTGATCAGGCCGGCGTCGTCACGGATCAGATCGGCGGCGACCACCGCGGCGACCACGAACATCATGATCCCGGTGAACCCCTGCGATGGGGTCGGCCGGAACCACTTCGCCCAGGCGGTCGCCAGGGCGGCCCCGGCCAACCCGAGGCCGACCCCGACCCCGAGGCTGGCGAAGAACTCGACCGCCTCCTGGCCGGGCCGGGCCTGTCCGGCGACCACGGCCTGAAAGACCAGGACGCCGAGCGTGGCCCCGATCGGATCGGCCAGGGTCCCCTCCCACTTGAGCGCGGTGGCGACGTCCCTGGTCGGGCGGATGTAGTCGAGCAGCGGCCCGACCACAGTCGGCCCGGAGACGACAAGCACCGCGCCCAGGACGAGCGCCACCTCCCAGGAGAGGTCGAACAGCAGGTAGGAGGCAACGGCCCCGACCGCCCAGGTGATCGCGATGCCGATCGTCACCAGGCGCCTGTAAACGCGGTGCGCGCCGCCACGCAGCTCGTCAAGGCGGAGCTCGAGACCGCTGTCGAAGAGGATGATCCCGACCGCGATCGAGACGATTGCCGCAACCGCCGATTGACCGAAGAGGGCGTCGGGGTCGAGCGCCCCGATCGCACCCGCACCGAAGCCAAACGCGAGGAGCAGCAGAATTGATGGCGCTCGAAGGACCTGGGCGATCAGCGGCGCCGCGGCCGCCAGGACCACGATCAGCCCGGTCTCGAACAGGGCCCGTGAATCGCTCAGGGCGACGAGCGTCGGAGCACCCAACGCCTCGCTCACGAGCATGCCGAACCGAATCGATCGACGCCCGCGAGGGCGTGGGCATCAGAGGGGGTGGGAAGGCTGAGAGGTCTGACGAGCGGCAGCCTATCCCGACGAGCGCTCGCCGTCCCGCGAGCCGCCGTGCGAGGCCCGGGTCAGCAGCATCAGCTGCCCGTCCTCGTCGTCGACGCCGTAGTCGGGATCGTGCGGGAACGGCGTGGCCTGGTCATGGGCCTGCACATCGAACAGCAGCGGGCCCTTGCCGAGAACATGGTCGGTGTCGATGATCCCACTCGACTCCCAGGTCCCGTTGTCGGTCCCGTCCGAGCGCTCGTCGCAGGTCCCGGCGCGACCGCCACCGTATACGCAGCGGGACTCGGCGATCGGGACTCCGGACCCGGCGTCCAGCCTGAGTCCACCTCGATGCCGCCTGGAGCTGAGCTCGAAACGCCAGATCTGCGCATCGCGGCCTCGCTCCGCCATGAACTCGTCCCCGTACCCGGTCGCGTCCTCCTGGACGACCACGTAGCCGCTCCGGCTAGTTACCGGGCGGAGCTTGATTCGCGAGGGCGTCGTCGGGGGCTGACCGCTCAGCCGGCCGCCGACGGCCGGCGAGCTTCCTGGGTAATCTCGGCGAATGCTGTCGATCACAACCCGTCCAGCGGGAGCGGCCACGAAGGCACGGGTCGCGGGTCGCGGCTTGCGATGGATGCGACTGGCCCTGATCCTGGCGGCTGCTGTTGTGGGCGCAACGACTACGGCAACAGCGTCAGCGGCTAGTCCCGTCTCCAAGACTGACCGGGCCCTCGATCGGGCGCTGCGAGGCCTGGTCGGAACCACCGACGGCCCCCCGGGCGCGATCGCGGTGATCCAGCGCGGCGACCGCCGCCGGGTCCATGCGGCGGGCATCGCCGATCTGGAGGCCGGAACCCCCCCGCAAGGCCGGGCGCAGATGCGGATCGCGAGCGTTGCGAAGGCGTTCTCCGCGGCAACGGCGTTGGCCCTCGTCGATCAGGGGGTTCTCAATCTGGAGGACACGATCGGCGAACGCCTGCCGGAGCTGCCGGCACAGTGGCACAGCGTGACCCTGCGGCAACTGCTCGGACACACGAGCGGACTGCCGGATTTCAGTAAGAGTCCGGCCTTTCGAGCAGCGGTGACAGCGTCGCCCACGGTTGCTCCCCCGCCCCGAGACCTACTCGCGTTCGTTGCCGAGCAGCCGCTGGAGTTCCCTCCGGGCTCGAGCTATGAGTACTCCAACTCCGACAACATCGCGGCCGCGCTGATGATCGAGGCAGCGACCGGCTCGCGATACGAGAGCGCGCTGCACGACAAGGTGCTCGAGCCCTTGGGGCTGCATCAAACGAGCATGCCGCAGGGCACCCTGCTGCCGAACCCGTTCATCCACGGTTACGGCCCAAACCCGCCCGGGGAGCCAGACGATCTGAGCCAGTTCGTCGCGTTTGGCGGCTGGGCTTGGGCCTCCGGAGGCATCCTCTCAACCCCGGGGAACTTGAACGGATTCGTCCGCGGCTATCTCGATGGAGGCCTGTTTGGGCAGGACGTGCGGGGCGAGCAGTTCGCGCTGATCGACGGTGCAAGCTCCGAACCCCGGGGGCCGGGTCAGAACGCTGCCGGACTTGGGATCTTCCGCTACCGGACCCGATGCGGCACGGTGTTTGGGCATACCGGCAACACCTCCGGCTATACGCAGCTGATCGCCGCCAACCGCAGAGGACGCCGGTCGCTCACCTTTACCATCAACATCCAAGCCACCGATGAGATCCTCCCCGAGCTGAGGAAGGCGCAAGTTCGGGCCGTCTGCGCCGCGCTCGCCCGCCGCTAGCTCGACCTGGGCCTCCGCCGCAGCGGTGACGTCGATCGCCGGCTGCCGGTGCTGCTGAGCGGCACCGGCGCCTCCCCGAACGCTCCGGGGTAGAGTCCCGCGACCCCGAACCGGAGAGGTCGCGATGGGAATACTCGAAACCCGGCAGTCCGGCCGCGGGCGCCGGCGCTCCGCATACCCGTGGCCCGAAGAGCCGCCCAGCGACCGCGATCTGCGCGCCTTTGCCGACGCAGAGCGGCGCCCGTTCTGGACGGCCCGGCAGTCCGGCGCTCCGTCCTGCCCGCCGCTGAGCGAGCCGGCCGACGCCGACCTCGCGATCATCGGGGGTGGGTTGACCGGCCTCTGGGCGGCGGTGCTTGCCAAAGAGGACGATCCCGCCCGAGACGTGGTCGTGCTCGAGGGCGAGTCGATCGCCTTCGGGGCCAGCGGCAGAAACGGCGGGTTCATCGTCTCCTCGCTGACCCATGGGATCTGGAACGGCATGGCGCGGTTTCCAGAGGAGATGCCGGCCCTGGAGCGCCTCGGCCTGGAGAACTTCGATGCCGTTGTCGCGGCGCTCGATCGGTACGAGATCGATTGCGACTTCGAGCCGGTCGGCGAGCTGAACGTGGCGCTGCATTCGGGAGAGGTCGACGGGCTCCGCCAGGAAGCCGAGGCGCTGCGCCGATTCGGACACGAGGCGGAGCTGTTCGACCGTGAGCGGATTCAGGCCGAGGTTGCCTCGCCGATCTTCGAGGGCGGCATCTGGCAGCGGACCGGCGCCGGGATCGTCGACCCTGCGAAGCTCTGTCGGGGACTGCAGCGGGTCGCGCTCGGGCTAGGGGTGCGGGTCCACGAGGGCACCCCGGTTACCGGCCTCGAGGGGAAGCCGACGGGTGTCCGGCTGACCACGGCCTCCGCCCTCCTCGACGCGCGGCGGGTCCTGATCGCCACCAGCGCCTATCCACCGCTGCTCGGTGCGATGCGGCGGCGGGTGGTGCCTATCTACGAGCACGTGTTGATCAGCGAGTCGCTCAAGCCGGAGCAGCTTGCTTCGATCGGGTGGGGGCGGCGCCAGGGCATCGGGACTCTCGCCAACAAGCTGCACTACTTCCGGCTCACCAACGACAACCGGATCCTCTGGGGAGGCTGGGACGCGCTCTACTACTACGGCAGTTCGGTGCGCCCAGGTCTCGAACAGCGAGAGGCCAGCATGGCGGTGCTATCGCAGCAGTTCTTCACCACCTTCCCCCAACTCGACGGGATTCGCTTTAGCCATCGCTGGTCCGGCGTGATCGACACCTGCAGCCGCTTTTCGGTCTTCTTCGGCGACGCCTTCGACGGGCGCGCCGTCTACTCGGTCGGCTACACCGGCCTCGGGGTCGGAGCAACCAGATTCGGCGCCCGGGTCGGGCTCGACCTGCTCGCCGGGCGCGAGACCGAGGCCACCGCGCTGCAGTTCGTGAAGCGCAAGCCGATCGCGTTCCCGCCGGAGCCGCTGCGCTGGGCCGGGATCAGGTTCACCGCCAACCGGATGGCGGCGCAGGACCGCCGTGGCGGCCGTCGCGGCCTCTGGCTCCGCCTGCTTGACCGCCTCGGCCTCGGCTTCGACGCCTAGGCGCAGGTGTCGGTCTTGGTGGCCGGCGCAGCCCCCTCCGGGGCTGTCGCCGCACCGCCGGGAGAGCCACGCCTGCGCTCCCACCAGGCCCAGGCGAACATCGCCGCACCGGCGTAGGCCCAGCCCAGGAACACGTCGAGAACGTAGTGCTCTCCGGTCGCGACCAGCGTCAGCCCCATCGCCACCGGATACAGCGCCAGCAGCGGCCGCAGGCCGGGCCGTACGCGCCCCCAGAGAAACATCACGACGAGCGCGGTGAAGGCGCTGTGCAACGAGGGCACGGCAGCGACCAGGTTGGCGGTCTCTTGCCCCCTGGAGAAGAGGCCGGCCGTGGCCACCCCGAGCGAGCTGAAGCCGTCCGAGGTGGTGCGATGTACTCCCTCGAGCAGACCCTGCTGAGCGGCCATCCAGGGCGGCGCAGCCGGGTAGACGACGTAGGTGGCAAGGCCGGCGATCGCGAGCGTCACCAAGCGCCTGGTGAAACGCAGAAAGGCGATCCGGTCGCGCGCCCAGAGGAAGCCCGCGAGCGCGAACGGAACGATGAAGTAGGACGTGTAAATGATCGAGAAAGCGACATCCCACCAGTTCAGGGCGGGATCGTAGATCCGGGCCTGGAGCCACTCGGTCGGCGTCTGCCCAAGGAAGACGACGCGGTCGAAGTCGATCATCTCCTGCACATGAACGTCAATCCCCAGTGAGTCGGCCGCCCCGCGCGTGAGGTCGTAGGCGGCCAGCACGATCACGATCGGCAACCAGTCGAGGACGATCTGGAGGATCTGTCGCGGGTGCCGGCCGAGTGAGAAGCAGGCGAGCGCACCACAAGTCCAGGCGATCACCAGCTCCCGCTGAACAGGGATCCCGTAGCGGAAGCTCCACAGGATCAAGGCGACGAAGTAAAGCCCCAACACGCAGCGTCGGACCGCGGCCCAGGATGCGAAGCGGAAATCGGCCCCCCGCTCAACCCCGCCGCCTGCGTACTCCGTTGCGCTCACGGACCGAAATCTACGCCACCCCCCGGAAGAGCGCATGGCGATCTCCCGCAGCTCGCCGGCCAGGGCGGCACCGATCGCGCGCCACCTATGTCGCCGCTGGGCCTCCGTCCTGCTCGGTGGCGGCGGGCGAAAGGTTTACCTCTTAGCTGCCGATACGGGTCCGTGTAGAGCAAATCCACGCATAAGAGGAGTTCCGAATGCACATCCGCCACCAGATCACCAGGCCTAAGCGAACCGAGGCCGAGTCGCGCTCAAAGCACGGGCCGAACCGCGCCCCCGAGGAGGACGCGTTGGACGCGCAGGCTGCTCGCCGCAGCTACGCTCGAAAAGGCGGGCTCCTCCCGCTCGCAGTCGGCGTGCTGGCACTGATTGTGGTGCCGATTGCCATCGCGGGGGCGCAAGCGCCTCCGGTGAGCGCGAAGCGACGGCGAGCGCGAGCGTCAAGAAGCAGCTTCAAAAGCTCAAGAAGCAGGTCAAGACGCTTCAGGCCGAGGTCGAGGGGGTATCCAAGCAGCAGGGCCGGAGCGGCGACAAGGGCGATCAGGGTGCCCAGGGCGCCCAGGGGTCGTTGACCGGGCCCGCTAGTGGGGACCTGACCGGAAACTATCCCGGCCCGGACATCGTTCCTGGCGCCGTGGGAGCGAACGAGATCGCTGCGGGCGCCGTGGGATCGCGCGAGATCGCTACGAACGGCGTTCACGCCTCCGATCTCGGCCCGCTGACGTTGCGCACGGGCACTGGGGTCACCGTCAACGGTGGGACCGCGCTGGACGGCGACTACATCGGCGGCACGGCGACTGCGACCTGTCTGGCGAACGAGGTGTTGCTCTCGGGCGCCGGCGAGTGGACGGATGAGGGAACTACGACGAGTTGGCCATTCAGGAGGTTGTGTACGACACTGGCCTCGAGGTGATCGTGAAGGGAATCAGCGACGTCGGCAAGGACAGGACGATCCAGGCGCGCGCGCTCTGATTGGCGATGTAGCACCAGGACCCAAGCACATTCCGTGATCCGGTCCTCCTTGGAGGCTGGGGGACGAGGAGCCCACCCAGCTATCCAAGGAGGGACCGGATCACGGATGTCGCTTCGAACCAGGGCTGTCGCATAAAGGCCGCCGGCAAGAGGTATCCCTACGCACGCTGACGCCGCTTGTGGACCGGTGCGAGGTCGTCCAGTTCAAGAGCGACCCTGAGAGCCCGCGCTCCCGGATTCCATGCAGACCAGGCGCGTCGAGCACGCCATGAGCCCGTGCGTCGCAGGTAAATCCGATCGGCGGCACGATTCGCTTCCCGCTACCACCCGCGGATTGTCGAGCGGATGCGGCTGGCGAACTGGCCGAGTCTGAGCGAATCCTTGAAGCGGTGGGCCCTCCGGTATAGCCTCGACGGCGCGATGGCCACGAAGACCCACAGCGCCAGACTCGTCCTCCCCTTGGTGGCTGCCGCCCGGAGGGGGCCCGTGCCATGAGGGACGCGGTGATCGTCGGCGGGGGGCACAACGGCCTTGTCTGTGCGGCCTACCTTGCGCGAGCGGGCCTCGACGTGCTCGTGCTCGAGCGCCGCGAGCTCGTCGGCGGTGCGGCGGTCACTGAGGAGCCGTGGCCCGGGCACCGGGTCTCCAGCGCTTCCTACGTGGTCAGCCTGGTCCCGCCACGGATCGAGCGTGAGCTGGAACTCAGCCGCCACGGCTACCGCGTATCGATCATCTCGCCGGACTACTACGTTCCCTTCTCCGACAAGACCGCCCTGACCCTCTGGGGCGATGTCGAGCGCGACGCCAAGGAGATCGCGCGCTTTTCGACTGCGGACGCCGAGGCCTACGTCGAGTTCGACGTCTATTTCGCGCGCATCGCGGGGCTCTTGCGCGACCTGCTCTTCATCGTCCCGCCGAACCTCGCCCTGGGCGAGCTGCCACGGTGGCTGGCGCTCGCCGCGCGGATGCGGCACTGGTCGGCGCGTGATATCGCCGAGATCATCCGCCTCTTCACCCTCTCCGCCGCGGACTTCCTCGAGGAGTGGTTCGGCGACGAGAGGATAAAGGGCGCGCTGGCCACGCAAGCGATGGTCGGTGCCTGGGGTGGCCCGATGAGCCCGGGCTCCGCCTACGTGTTGATGCACCACTGGATCGGCGAGGTCAACGGCCATCCCGGCGCATGGGGTTGGGTTCACGGCGGCATGGGCGGCATCAGCGACGCGCTTGCCGCCGCGGCAAGGGCAGCGGGGGCCGAGGTCCGCGTCGAGAGCCCGGTCGACCACGTCGTGGTCCGCGAGGGTCGCGCAGTCGGGGTCGAGCTGGAGAGCGGCGAGACGATCGAGGCGCGGCAGGTGGTCTCGAACGCACACCCGATCACAACCTACCGCGACCTCGTCGGGGAGCAGCACCTCCCCGAGGACGTTGTCCGCGACATCCGCCGGTTTCGCACCCGCTCCGGCTCCGTCAAGGTCAACGCGGCGCTCTCGAAGCTGCCGACGCCGGCCGCGTGGGATGGCGATGTCCCGGGAGATCCGCACCGGGGCCTGGTCGCGATCGCACCCTCGATCGAGTATCTGGAGCGCGCCTGGGACGACGCCAAGTACGGTCGCCCCTCCCGCAACCCGTACGTGGAGGCGGTGTTCCCGACGGTCCACGAACCGGCGCTCGCGCCCGAGGGAACGCATCTGATGCTCGCCTTCGTCCAGTACGGCCCCTACGAGCTTGCCGACGGCAACTGGGATGACGAACGAGATGCCTTCGGCAGCCGCGTGATCGAGACGCTCGGCGAATACATGCCGGACATCGAAGGCGCGGTCGAGCAGATCGAGGTGCTCGCGCCGCCGGACATTGAGCGGCGCTTCGGACTGCTCGGCGGGAACATCATGCAGGGCGAGATGACTCCCGACCAGAGCTTCTTCCTGCGCCCGATTCTGGGCTACGCCGACTACAGCACGCCGATCGAGGGGCTCTTCCTCTGCGGGTCGGGAACCCATCCCGGCGGCGGCGTGATGGGCGTGCCCGGCCACAACTGCGCCCAAGTCGTCGGCCGCGCGGCGCGCCGCCGCCGTTCCTCGGCGCTCGGGCGTCTTCGCCGCCGGCTGGCCTAAGTCCACCCGGAGGATGCGCAGCAGCTCGCCAAGCAGAACAAGAAGGCGACTACGAGATGCCCTCCAAGACGGTCTTGCCGATCGCCTTTCCGCTTTCCTGGAGCTCATGTGCGCCTCGCAGGTTCTCGACGGTCAAGGCGCCGGCGTGGTGGTTGACGGTGGGGATCAGCGTGCCGCTGTCCAGGAGGTCCGAGACCCTGTTCAGCAGGGCGTGCTGCGCATCCATGTCCTCGGTCTGGAACATCGGACGGGCGAACATGAACTCCCAGCTCACAGAGAGAGCCTTGCTCTTGAGCGGCACGATGTCCAGAGACTCAGGGTTGTCGATCAGTGCGATGTGGCCCCGCGGCTTGATCAGCTTCTCGAGGAACCCAAAATGCTGGTCGGAGTGGGTGAGCGAAGCAACGTAACGAGGCGGAGTTCCCAGCACCGCCATCTCTTCATCGAGAGGGTTGCGGTGATTGACAACGTGATCAGCGCCCATGCTCTCGACCCATGCTCGGCTGTCCGGACGCGACGCCGTGGCGATCACGGTGAGGTTGGTGAGCTTCTTCGCGAGCTGAATCAGGATCGACCCCACACCGCCGGCGCCGCCGATCACGAGCAGTGACTCGCCGTCCCCCTCGCCCTCCTCGAGCCCGAAGCTGTCGAACAGAAGCTCCCAGGCGGTGATGCTGGTCAGGGGCATTCCTGCGGCTTCAGCGAAGCCAAGCGACGATGGCTTCTGGCCAACGATGCGTTCATCGACGGCATGAAACGAGGCGTTGGTGCCGGGACGGGTGATGTCCCCGGCGTAGAACACCTCGTCGCCGGGCCGAAACCGGCCGGCCTCAGAGCCAACCTCCATGACCACACCTGCGGCGTCAAAGCCAAGAATCCGAGGCTCGCCGTCTGGCTGAGTAGCGCCGCGCACCTTGACGTCAACCGGATTGACCGAGACACCGCGGACGTCCACCAGCAGATCCTGCGGACCAACCCGGGGCATCTCCGCGTCGAACTCGATCAGGGCGTCTTCCGCCGAGATCGGCCCGGCGTCCCTGTAGCCAATTGCCCTCATCATCTGGCTTCCCTTCGATTGATCAGAACATCCCGTTGTCGTGCTTGGCCTCAGCCGGAATGGTCTGCAGGACATCCCAGTGCTCGACGATCCTGCCGTCGGCGTCAAAGCGGAAGATGTCGATACCGGCATAGTCCTCGTCGCCGGGCCAGTGCTGAAAGCAGTGCAGAACGACGAGATCATCCTCGGCGATGGCCCGCTTGAACTCGACCCGCTTTCCCGGGTACTCGATCGCCATGCGTTCGAAGTACTCGATGAAGGCGGCTTTTCCGTCGGCGACCTCCGGGTTGTGCTGGATGTACTCGGCGCCGGCGTAGCGTTCGATCGCCTCTGCAGGTTCACGCTGATTGAACATCAGGTCGTAGAACGCCATCGCAGTCTGTTTGTTGTCCCTGGGCAAGAGTGCCCTCCGGATCGGTGCGTCGAGGTCGCTCCAGCGTATCCCGGAACTCACTTGGGCCCGTCCAGCCCCCCGCGGGCATGGTCCTCGCCCGGAACCTCAGGCAGCCAGGGTGTCGGCCGGGCCCAGCCGCCGCCGGCAGCGCAAGCGCCCGTGACCGCTACTGGCGGCACGCTCGACGGTCAGCCGACCGTCGGTCGATCCACGAGGCGCAAAACTGCGCGCGAACGAGGAGAACCAAGGCGCAAACCACTCTTGCCCGCACATGCTTGTCGGATCCGGCGCTGTTCCCGGCTGAAACTGACCAGCCCCGCGGCACGCCCTCCGCGGAAATCGAGCTTGGAGTGCTCTGAACGATCGGCATGCCAGTCGTTGAGGGTTCGTCCCAGAGCGCTCCGCCACCGACAGCGCGCTCCGCGCCCACACACTCCATGCCGATCAGAAGCGTCGAGCACGCCCGAATCCGTGCTCGCAGGTAAATCCGATCGGCGGCCCGATTCGTTTCTCGCTACCACCCACGAATCGTCGCGCGGATAGCAGTCTGATCTGAAGGAGCATCCGGCGACGGCGCATCGTCAGCCCTTGCCGCAGGCGGCCGGCCGATATAGGGTCATCTGCGTCCTCGAGCTGAACGACAAAAGGTGGACCTCGTGCATAGCGTGATTCGAATCCTCAGAAAGAACCTCGTCCTCGTCGCCATTCTGGTGCTCGGGCTCAGCGCTGGCGCCTACGCCGCCCAGCGGATCGGAAGCGACGACCTCAAGGGCATGCGCTTCGTCGGGGCGAGCAAGACGATCGAGCCCGACCAACGCAAGAACGTGAAGGCCAACTGCCGCAAGGGCGAGGTCCTGATCAACCCGGGTTATGGGATCAGCCCGGATATCCGCGAGGACCCGACGCCCGAGGCGAACGTCGTCTCCGTGCTCGCGGTGCAGCGGAAATCGAAGGGCAAGTTCCCCGACCAGGTGATCCTCGACGTCGCCAATCCTGGGAACGGAGGCCGGCCCTTCGACGCCGACGCGTTCGGCTGGTGCCTGAAGCGCTAGGCGGTTGCTGCTCCGGCACGGCGGTGCCGGAGCCCCCTCCGCCTGCGACCCATGAAGAAGGCCGATATCCATACGGAAAGGCGGCACCGGTCAAACTGCGCTCCTGATTACCGGGGCCAGGATCGTGCGTCTCAGGCAAATCCGATCGGCGACGGGATCGGGCCAGATGCACTGATGGTCGGGCGAGACCCCCCGGTGCTCGGATGATCCTGCGCAGGCGAGCAGGCCGCCGGGCGGCGTTAGGCGACTGATGCTGAAGCTCGAATGCGCTCCCGCTGAGTGTCCTATAGGGTCCGCGCGAGCGAGCAGGTACGAGACCAACGGGAGGACCAGTACATGAATCCGATCAGCTTTGATGCTGCGTATGAGATCGAGCGGAGCCGGCTCACCACTTTTTTCCGACTCATCATCCTCATCCCTTGGCTGATCTGGGTGACGCTTTATGGGCTCGCCGCGTTCGTGGTCGTGTTCATCGCCTGGTTCGCGCTGTTGTTCACCGCCCGCTACCCAACCGGGATGTACAACTTCGTCGCAGGATACGTTCGGCTGTCGGCCCGGGTCTACGCGTACGCCGCGTTACTGACCGACGAGATCCCCTCGTTCAGCGGAGACCCGGAGCCTAACTACCCTGTGGAGGTCGATGTCGCCGCTCCCCAGGAGCACTACAACCGTGCGAAGACGTTTTTCAAGATCATCCTTTACTTCCCGCAGGCGTTGATCGGCGGCTACGGATTCGTCATCATCGTCCAAGCGGCGGCGTTCATTAGCTGGGTTCGGATCCTCTTCACCGGCAAGCAGTCGACCACCATGCACGAGGCGCTGCTTGTCTCCGCTGCTTACCTGATCCGCTCGAACGGCTTCCTGCTTCTGGTAACGGAGGCGCACCCGCGGGCGCTCGACCTCCCCAGCTATCAGCCGCCGGCGGATGCCCCCGGCCTGCCGGAGACCGCTGTGGGCTGAAACGCGCGACCGCATTCCGATGGTAAGCGCGGCACGTCCGGGCGAAGCTTCTTCGGATACGATTGCTCCACGGGATCACCGGCTCAGGCGGCGAGTGACGGGAGATGGAAGACGGCGAGGTTCGCGGGTGGCCGCCGGCCGTCCGCGGTGAAGGTCCTCGCGCCACCGATTACGGTCGCATTGGCTCTGGCGGTGGCCGTCCTCGCGGCCCCCAGGTACGCGTGGTCACCAAGCCCCTCACTCTTGCCGGGCGATACGACGCGCCGACCGGGCTCGAAGCCGAGAGCTCCGGCTTGGTGGGCGGCGCGGCAGATCCTCGGCCGGTAGGCTCGCGAGGTGATCAACTGGGGAGAGATCCGCTACGCGCGAAACGGTGCCGCGTCGATCGCCTACAGGGTGGGAGGCGCGGGTCCGATCGACCTGCTGTTCATCGGCGGCTTCGTCGGCCACCTTGAGATCATCCTCGAACTGCCGGCCGCGAAGCGCTTCTTCGACCGGCTTGCCTCATTCGCCCGCGTGATCCTCTTCGACAAGCGGGGTATGGGTCTCTCCGACCGCGATGCCGGTGCCTACACGATCGAGAACGTGACCGCGGACGCGATCGCGGTGCTCGATGCGGCGGAGTCGGAGCGGGCGGCATTGTTCGGTGTATCCGAGGGCGGCCCGGCCTCGATGATGATCGCCGCGACCCACCCCGAACGCGTCACCTCGCTCCTCCTCTATGGGACCTTCGCCCGCATCACCCGGGCCGACGATTACCCGGAAGGGATCCCCGCGGAGCAGACGCGGCGCATGTGGGCCCGGATGTCGGAGAGTTGGGGCGACCCCGAGAGTCTCCGTCTCTGGGCGCCGAGCATGGCCGAGGACCCCGAGATGCGCGAGTGGTGGGGACGCCTGTTGCGCTCGGGCGCCAGCCCCGGGGTGATCGAGACTCTCGGCCAGATGTATGAGCGACTTGACGTGCGCCCGCTGCTCGACTCGATCCGGGTCCCGACTCTCGTCGTTCACCGCGTCGACGATCGGCTCACCCCGGCGCCGCTGCCGAGGGCCGTGGCGATGGGGATTCCGGATGCCCGAGAGGTCGAGCTACCCGGCGCGGACCATCTCTTCGCGGCAGGCGGCGCCGATGCCCTGCTGGACGAGGCCGAAGAATTCCTCACCGGTCGGCTCGCAGCTGTGGAGCCCGACCGAGCGCTGGCGACGGTGCTCTTCAGCGACCTCGTCGACTCGACCGCGACCGCGGCCGAGCTCGGCGACCGCCGCTGGCGCTCGCTGCTCGAGCGCTTCGAGCGGCTCGCCCGCCGCGAGGTCGAGCGGCAGCGCGGCCGCTTGATAAAGACGACCGGCGACGGGCTGCTCGCCACATTCGACGGCCCAGCCCGTGGGGTCCGGGCGGCGCTCGCGATCCGCGACGCCGGCAGCTCGCTGGGAATGAAGACCAGGAGTGGTTTGCATACCGGCGAGTGCGAGCTGATGGACGCGGACATCGGAGGTCTGGCGGTCCACATCGCCTCCCGCGTCGAGGCTCTGGCCGAGCCCGACCAGGTGGCCACCACTGGCACCGTTGCCGACCTGGTGATCGGCTCCGGCCTCGAGTTCCGCGATATTGGCCCACGGTCCCTGAAGGGCGTGCCGAGCCAGTGGCGGATCAGCATCGTCGCCGGCGATTCTGAGGCGTAAGCCGGGCTCCCGCCGGCGCATCCAGCGGCGCCCGCCAACAGCGCCCGGGCCAAGCGCGCCTACCTGTTCGCGGGGATGGTGCGTTGCTGCGCCGGCCACCAGCCGCTCTCGATGCACGGGAAGGCGCGGAAGGAGCACCACTACTACTCCTACGGCTATTCGACCTCCTACGGCGACGTGGCGGCCACCGAGGCCCACGGGGGCCAAAAGACGGTCTCGGTCCGCGAGGACTGGCTCGAGCGGCTCGTGCTGCGCTTCTTCGAGCAGCGGATCTTCGGCCCGATGCGCTTGGACAAGCTCGTCAAGCAACTGAAGGCCCACGACCGGGCCGAGCGTCGCAACGGCAAGCTCGCCGGCACTCGGATCCGCCAGCAGATCGGGGAGCTGGATCGGAAGATCAAGGCCCGGGTCCAGGCGCTCGAGAAGGGGATCGAACCCGAGCTCGTCTCCGAGCGAATCGGAGAGCTGCGAGAGGAGAAGGAGGCGCTGGAGGAGGCGCTCGCCCGGATCGGTGCCGAGCGGCAGGAGACCGAGGATGAGGAGCTGATCAGCCAGCTCGATCGGATCCCGGACCTCACCGAAGCCCTCGAGACTGCGTCACCGCAGATCAAGCGCCAGGTGTTCGCCTCCTTCGACCTGCAGATCGCCTTCGACAAGCAGGGAGGCCGGGTAGAGATCTCGGCGACGGTGTCGGAGGCGATCGCCGATGCGTTCGAGAACGCGAAAACCCTCCTGGCGGAGGGCTCGAGCATGGTAGTGACAAACATAGCGGGGGCCCGATTCGTTTCTCGGTGCGACGCGCGGATCGTCGAGGTCGCGCGCCTAGCTGCGCCAGTCACAACCTGAGCGTTTAGCCGCGAGCGCCCTTCCGGAACTCACTCCAGCCCGTAGAGGCGCCAGGGCTCCTCGGTCCCCTTGAGCTCGTGCTCGCCGCGGTCGGTGAAGGCGAGCTCGCTGCCGACCACGAGGTCGCGGACGGTGCGGGAGACGAGGATCTCGCCGGCTCCAGCGAGGGCCATGATCCGGGCGCCGAGGTTGACGGCGAGGCTGCTGATGTCGTTGTCGCTGAGCTCGACCTCGCCGGCATGGATGCCTGATCGGAGGACCGGGGCCTGACATTCGCGACCAACGGGACGAGCGGCGTCCTCATTTCATTTCGCACCCCGGCCCGCGGACTCGGGCCGCTTGGAGTCATTCGTCACCCTGAGCTGACCGTC